>NZ_AHMN02000007.1:0-322500 GCF_000243695.2 Leptospira kirschneri serovar Cynopteri str. 3522 CT
GTTGGAAAGTTCGAAGAACCGTTTTCTAGTATGGATATTCTTTTGTTGGATGACGGTCAAAAAATTGAATCTGCTTTGGTAGAAGATTCGTTTGGAACGGATTCTCTTTTGGTTCCAGATGTTTATTGGAATCGTTTGAATTTTCCAGAAAGAAAAGCTCTTCGGGGTAAACTTCCTTTTTTATTGAGGAAATATTCGAAGCAGATCGCTTCTATGAAACGCCTTCATGATCGGGCGGGTAAAATCAAATACAATCGGTGCGTTGGTAAAATGAAAAAGTTTAGTATTCGGGTTCATACTGGTGTTTGGGCGACTTTAGGTGTTTTAGCGGCGGCTCATGGTGTTTCGAGATGTTATCTTTTTAATTATATGCTTTGGTTGGAGGACCTGGGTGGAAAGGAGGATCTTTTTGTGAAAAGTTTAAACCTAGGAGTTCCTAGCTTTCACTGGACTTACAAAATGATCTGGAAAATTGACAGGAGACAAAATCTCATTTCGAGAGAATTACAATTTGAACCAAACCCAATGACGAATAAATATCCATATGATTTAACGTCGTGAAGTAATCAATGAAAAGCAATTGAAATTGAAACATTATGTTGCGATCTATCGAGAGTGAATTGGATTTTTTGTGTCTAAAGTTTAGAAATATGAAAATACCCTCTTACTAGAAAAATCAGCTTTTATTCAAAAACCAAATTTTCTGAGGATGAATGAAAAAAATGCACAATATTTTTAGAATATTCTAAAGTTATTTTTGATTAAGAATTTTATAGAATGGAATACTTATTAGAACGATTAAAATTTGAGCAGTTCCAAATACAAATGCGGTAGGGGAAGCTCCTATAAAAGGAGTCCAAGTGGTTGAAATCCGATCTAATCCTACCGAAGAAATCGGACCTAAAAAGAATCCGAGAGAACCAAATCCGGTTAAACTCGCCATTACGATTCCGTTATTCTCCCGATTACAAAGAGAAGAAGCAAGTCGTAGAGAAGTAGCAAACATCAAACCCGCTCCCAATCCGCAAAATAAAAGTGAAATTTCAATCCAAATGACGGATTGAAAAAAACCGGAAAGTGTTAGAGAAACACCGTAGATCAAAGACCCTATGGCGACTGGAAAATACTTACCGGTTTTTTGGGAAAGACGAATCGCAGGATAAGATAATAAAGCCATGGGTAAAAAAACTAAGGATAACATCTTTCCGGTTTCGGAAGGGTTGAGTGAAAATTCTTCTCGAAGGCGTAGATTGAGCGAACTCATAAAATATCCGGATGTAAAACGATCTAAAAATTGGAATGCAAGAGGAAACAAAAGAAGAGGGTGTGTTAAAAATAGAATCAAAGATTTTTTCCAAGAATGTTTTTCGGAAACTCTGAGCTTTTCGTCGGGAACAAATTGATATACAATCCAGCCAAGAAACAATAAAATTATTGAACCAAATTGAAACGGTAAAATTGGATTCAATTTTCCTAAAAAACCAAATGAAAGACCTACGGCTCCTCCAAAAGAAAGAAGCATTCCGGACAAGCCCATCAAGACTCCATTTCCGAATTTACTTTTAGAATTACCGTGTTCAAAATCTGCAACGGATGCGAGAAGCAATCCGATCACGAATACGTGCGCTCCTCCTTCCAAGAAACGTAGAAATAAAAGAGTAAAAAGAGTATCTGCATAAGGCAGAAGATTTAAAAGTAAGGCATCGAATCCGCAAAAAAGTATAATAATTTTTTTACGAGTCCCAAAAGAATCCGAAAGAAAACCGGCCACCGGGGAAAAAACAAAAGAGCCAAGCATCGCTATACTCAAAAACCAAGCAACTTCTTCGTTACCGGATTGAAATCTGTCCTTTACAATTTCCTTAAATACAGGAACAATCATAGTTACCGGAAGCATTGCCAAAAAAATCGCCACCGGTAAAAAATATGCGGACTTTTTAAAATCAACCTTTCCCAAGAACGGAGTCATACGTTTCCTTACCAATTGCGGAGATTAAGTCTTGTTCCAGTTCGGAAAAAATTCCCTGATTTAAAAGAAATACCTGTTTTGATTCGGCTAGAATAGATTGTTTTTCAGAATCGTCTATTGGTAGAGAGTCCAATGCGGCACGATAGTTTTGTTTGAATCCATTGATGTCTTGAATGGCAGGAAATTCGTAAAAAGAAATTCCTTTTCCTTCTGGAAGATTTAAGGCTCTGGCCGCTACTTTTTTTAAGATTTGTCCGCCGGAAAGATCTCCCAAATAACGAACGTAAGAATGAGCCGCTAAAAGTTCCGGTTGAGTTTCAGAAATTTTGCGAATTCTTTTCACATAATCTTGAGTTGCTGCACTTGGTTGACTATCGTTAGGTTTCCAAGTTCCATAAAAAAATTGAAGGTCTTCTAAAAGAGCATTTTTACGGTAGAGTTCTGGAAAATAAATCGACTTTAAAACCAGATTGTTCTTATTACGTTCTAACTCTTCTTCCATAGATTCATAAACATAATAGAACGCTTCTAGATGTCTTGCATAGGTTCCTTTTTCTAATATTCCTTTCATAAAACAACGAATGAAAGCAGAACTTTCTGCGGCTTTGTGTTCTTCGGATGTTCCTTCTCGTAAAATAACTGCTAAACTCATTTTGATTCTCCTGACAATACTGTGACAATTCTTATAAATTGATATTGAGAATCAAACTTATTTTTGGGAAAATATACCAGTTTTCTAAAAATGTGGGAACTCTTACAAATTGGGATTAGCGATTCTATATTCAATTTTAATGATGTGTGAAAAAACAAACTTTTGTGAAATGGACTGTTGAGCCTATGTCAGTTATTCACTTAAAAATTACGATAGAGTTTTGATCAGAATTTTGCTTTTGAAATGGGAATTTGTTTCAAAATTTAACGATACCATAAGTCTTATTCGAAGAATTAGATTGTAGGAATTCATATTTTCTTTTTTACAAGAGATTTTTTCCATTGGGAAAAATGTTAGAGGCTCAAATGATTCATAAAATAATTACTCAGAATTATAATCATAAATATCTAATATTTTGCACTGAAACAGTGTTTTAGATAAAAATTAAAGATACACAATTTTATGAGATCTTTAAGTGGCTCTATGCCTTCCTGGAATTTTTAGTCATTTTTCAGTAAAAATTTTTCCAGTGTAGGACCCATTTTCTTACAGCAAAAGTTTTACAAAGATTATACGCTATAGTTGTAACTCAAAAAAATCGTCTTCTTTCTTTAAAAGTTTATTCTAAAATTTAAAAGAAATCATTTTACTGGTTCCTCGAAAATTGAGTACCCATAAATATTGGGGCAATATCGGTTAACGTGTTTTCGGTCTGATCCAATGCGAACGCTATTCCAAACTAAAGCGTCTCGGGTCGCTCTGTAAATGTTCTATAACAAGTTAAATCCAGGAAAAAATTTTGTTTCTCAATATAAAACGTAATAGTTCCCACTATTAATGGTTTATGGATGTTACAATTGATAGAAACAAGTTACACCATAACTTCATTTCCAATTAAAAAAGTTCGTATCCTTAAAATAAAGAAGTTCCTACAAGGAAATGTTAATAGATTGACAGAAAAAACAAAAAGATCTGAAAATTTATAATAGTCGGTCGTATAACGTGGAAAATAAAAAGACAGTTCTTAGAAATACGAAACAGAAAGGAGAAATTCTGAAAGTTCTAGAAATGGCAAAAGGTCCACTTTCTATCAAAGAAATTTACGAACTTTCCCGAAAAAATCTAGACAATTTAGGAATCGCAACGGTTTACAGGACAGTCAACCATTTGATGGAAAATGGAAGCATTCATGAGATTCATCTTCCGGGAGAATCTTCCCGTTTCGAGGCGAGTAATCATCATCACCATCATTTTCATTGTAAACAATGTGACCGTGTATTTGACATTGAAATCTGCCCGATTCCTCTGGACAAAAGTCCAAAAGGTTTTACCGTGGACACCCATGAGATCATTCTCTATGGAACCTGTTCCGATTGCAATTCCAAGGCACGATGAATTCTGAAACCCGAATCAAAATTAGAATAATCTGGATCTTTTTACTCCTTTTACTTGGATTTTTATTTTTAGACCGAGTTCTATTCCCGATTGCACTTTTCGAATTTCCAAATGAACTCGAATGGGATACTTCTCCTTGGTACAACTTCCTTCATAAACGAAAAAACATTCATTTTGAAAAAGACGAAAAGGGAATCCTTATAACTGGAAGTAGTGTAGCTCTTTATTCTTCTTATCCGAAACAGATAACCGAAGAAATAAGAAACTCTAACCTAAAAGACGGAAAAAAATTTAGGGCTGAATTTTATTCTCATCCGGCCCTATCTCCTACGGATCTTTATTATTATTCGGACGATATTTTATCTAAAAAACCGGAATTGGTGGTCTACATACTCAATCCGGCAGATTTACAATTGGATTATATTCAAAAATTAGAATCTTCTGAAGTCCATTTCGACGAGCGGGCAAGAATAAAAGATTACAAAGTTCGCCACCAGAATCGTTTCATTTTTCCGGGAGAGTTCCTTGCAGATCATTGGAGAGATTATACAAAAGCGGAAATTTTTGCTCAGTTGACGAAAACATTTATACTGTTAAATCGGTTTAGAAATTTCTTATACGATCCTTGGACAGAATACATAGAACATCATACCAGAACCATGCGTTCTTATCATTACTACACAGGTTCCATACCTAAAGAAGGGATTTTTCTCCGAGGATGGACCCCACCTTCGTTTACGATTGAATGTGAACTCAAAGATGGAAAGTTGTCGGAAGATATTTTCACTCAGAAGCCGGGAATTCGAGTTCAAATCGAAGAAATAAATCCAAGTGAAAAACATCTAAACAGAGAACCGATTTTTTATGATCAAACCTTTTCTAAACCCGGATGGAAACCGCTTTTTCTCGATTTTAAA
This sequence comes from Leptospira kirschneri serovar Cynopteri str. 3522 CT, assembly GCF_000243695.2. Taxonomy (NCBI): domain Bacteria; kingdom Pseudomonadati; phylum Spirochaetota; class Leptospiria; order Leptospirales; family Leptospiraceae; genus Leptospira; species Leptospira kirschneri. The sequence continues at coordinate 4,934 of NZ_AHMN02000007.1, forward strand.
AAGAATTCATCCGTAGAGAATCTTAAATCGGTCATCTTAAAATTTACAGTTTCTCCTACTACAAGTTCCGACGAAGTAGACGCTAGAATTTTCGGAATTCCTGTTCACTACGGGATTCGTCTTCCTCAAAATTTTTGTAGAAAGGAAATTAGAACCGATATTTCTTATGATAGAATTCACGGTTTAGACGATGATCGAATCGAAACCATGTCTGATGAAGATTATCGGAAAGACTATGAAAAACGTCTTTATTTCAATCCAGAAAACGAAGGTGCCCTCAATCGTTTGAAAAAAATTCAAAAAAACAAAGAGATTTTAGGAAACGTAACTTACTTTACTTGGTCCGAAATTCAATTTTTGGAAAAGACAATTTCTAAATTTCGAACAAATGGTCAAAAATGGATCATCATCAATTCTCCCGAAAATCCGATCGAAAGTAAATATTATAAAAATGGAAACTGGTATCGTGGTTATCTTGAATTTTTAAATTCTTATAAAAACGATACGTACGGTTTTTACGATCTCAAAGATTCGATTCCGGATAAAAGATCGTTTTTAGATCCGCACCACCTAACATTTAACGCTGCAAAACGTAGCTCTTCTTTATATACAAACGTCATTTTGGATTTTTTAAACGTTTCGGAGCGGAAAAAATGATTCTGTTTTTTTCAAAAATGCGCGCTTTTTTTGAAAATCCTTTTTGGATTCTTCCTTTATTTATTACGTTATACGTTATTTGTTCCCTGTTGATTTGGAAAAAATACAATTGGAATCCAAGTTCGCAAATTAATTTTGGAAAACAATTCGTGGTTCAAAATACAGAAGAAACTCCGAAAGGTGCGGTTATTTTTTTAGGTCGTCCAGGTGATTTAGGAGCCGGTTATGACGGACAAATCTTTTATTATTATTCTAGAATGTTGAGCGGATTCCATTTAAATTGGCCCAAAGGTTTTGAAGAAAATATTCGAGCTCCTAGAATCGGTTATCCCCTTTTAGTTTCTGTTTTCGGTTGGTTCGGAACCTGGGGAACCGTATTTGGAATGTATTTCTTAAATTTATTTCTGATTTTGTTTTCCTGGTTCTTAGTCAGAGATTTATGCGGAGTAAAATATCGTGTCTATTCTAGTTTTTATTTATTTTCTCCTTTTCTTTTAGGAAGTTATACTCTTTTAGTCAGCGACGCAGTACTAACTGGACTTTTAGTAATTACGTTTTGGTTCTACAAAAAGGAAAAATGGATTTGGTTCTTTTTATTTGGTGGGCTTTCGATTTTGACAAAAGAACAGGCGTTTTTTTTACTCTTTCCTCTCGGTGTCCAATCTCTTTTGGAAAAAAAATGGAAAAACTCTATTCTGATCGTTTCTACTTTGTTATTACCGTTTTTTTGGGCTGCTTTTTTAAGAATTCAATTTCCGAATTGGTCTCCAACACGATTTACCGATTTTTTTACTCCGTTAGACGGGTTTGTAGGTTACTGGAAAGAAATCAACGAACCTTCTTTATTATCTTTTTTGCAAGTTCCAAATTTAAAAACGGGTCTTGTTCTTTTTGCTAAAAAGTTTTCTAGACTTCCTCTTTTTCTTTTATTTCTTGCGGGTTTGTTCGTATTTTGCAGTGGAAATTGGAAAAAGGGAATCGCAGGAAGACTTTCTTTTTTTCTGGTGATCTTTTCCGTTTTTTCCGCGGGTTATGTGTTGTATTGGTCTTCCTATGAAAACGTTTCTAGAATGTTTACGGTTTCGATCGCATTTTTGATTTTTTGGAAATTAGAAGACGATTCCATTGCGGATCTTTTCTATTGGATAGTTACAGGAAGTATTCTTTTGATTTTTTTGTTTAAACTTGCGTTTGTTTCTTCTATTCTTCCTTATGAAATCTGGAATTGACAGTATTTCATAAGGAAGTTTCTAAACAAATTTGATCAATAAAAAAACAAGTTTAAGAGCAGCTCATCTTTCATTTCAAATTAACGTGAAAGTTCGGTTATATGTTTATTACTCAGAGTTATATAATAAAGTACCCGATCTTTTACACTTCAGTAGTGTGAAATTCAGAGAAAGAAAACCGGGGCGAATCCGGCATTGCCGGACCGCGCTTTCAGCTCCGATCAACAAATTGAGGGTTTGTTTGAAAACAAAATCTTTTCCTGAATTCAATTTGTTGATCCCGCCTCAATCGCTTTCGCATTTGTTATGCCCTGCTCACGTTAAAATACGACCCATAATGCGCTTACATTTTTTGATTTTTTACACGAATTCAGAATTAGTATATTCAAATATTTTACTTTTTTAAAGCGATATTGTAGTGATGATCTTATTGTGTATTGGCGACAAGTAATAAATCAGACATTTCGGATTATTCTCTCAGAGAAATTTTAAATAACGCGAAAGGGAATCGGTGCGGAGGACTCAAGCAGAAGGCTGCCCGTAGCAAGCTAGATTTCGCTCCGGTTTTCTTACATAGAACTTACATTAAATATTTCATTATGAAATATAGATTTGTGATAGTTCTCACAACTTTGCGGAAAAATTCGGCGGAGTTAACATTAACCGAAATTTATATTTTCTAAAATCAATCTCCATTTTCCGAAAAGCGGATTTTATAACTTTTATAAATTCTTTCATTGATTTCCGGAAGTTTTTTTCGATTTAAAGCGATTTCGGTTCCATCATCCAAAGAGATCAAAGCGTATTCCGATTTACCATGTTTTATACTTTGTCTTAAATCTTGAACGGATTTTACGTTTTGACCGTCTATCTTTTCTACGATTTTAAAACTCAGATCGTGAAAACCGTTATTGGATTCGTCCGGAAGAACCTGAGATAGAAGAACGATCTTTCCTATATCATTCTCCTTTTCGTGAAACTTGTAGTAGTCGTAGAGATAAAGAAGTTTGCGATCCACTCTCGATCTCCAATCTTTTCCCCATTCTTCTAAAAGTGCTTCGGAAAGTTCTAGAAAAACAAAACCACCTTCTACAGCAAAATCGTTAGAAGCGGGAATATTTTTAAACGGAATTCGAACCGCAGAATAAGGAAATGGTTTCAATTTCATATTCAAACGAATCTTTTTCTTATCTCGTAATACTAAAATAGGAATTTCTTTGCCTAAAGAATATCCGAATGAATCACCTGTATGTGCTAAAAAGGAAAGAACTTGTTTCCCATATAAAGGATGTTCTATATATCCTTTGGAATCTACGTTTTTACCACCAAATTCTAAAATGATATCTTCTAATTTAAGTACACCACTTGCCGATGACCCTGGAATCACATCTGCTATTAAAATTCCAGAATCGGATTTTTCCATTCCATAATATTTTTTTACGGAACCGTCCGTAATCGGACGAAAACGAAATCCTTTATAACCGAAAATATCAGGACCGGAAGTAGTTAAGAATTTTTGAATGATAAAAGAAGGAATCATTCTGCCTGAATTTTTACCGGAAGTAAATTCGTACAAAATACCTGAAACCTTTCCGTTTTCGATCACTACTTCTCCGAAACCGTTCAAACCTTCGCTGGAACTTACATCTACAACCGGAAGTTCGACCTGACCCAGAGGCATTTGATCCATGTCCATACTCAAAAGTGAAACACTTGTAGTTTGGATTGAACCCGAATTATCGAGTTGATAAACGTTTGCTTGTTTTGGAAATACTACAATCGGAGAAAATTTAAGAGGAACTAAATCCTGGAAAAAATCCTTTTTTTCTACAAGAAGAAGTGCCAAGTTAGATTCCGGGTCAGTACGAAACACGGTCGCTTTTATTTCGGAATAGGAAGAATATTTTTTTACTTCTATTAAAGTTGCATTCGGCAAAAGAGAGTAGGGAATCAGGATTTGATTTTCCTCCGTAACGATTCCTACTCCTCTGCGAACCCTAGGATTTTTTTTCTTCCAAGGTTGATGATACTCCGGTTCTTGAAATGTAACTTTAATTTGAACGATACTTCTATGATATGTTTCCTGAACGGATAAAATCGAATTTTCTTTGGCGGATAGAAATTCTTTTTTTTTATCTGAACCAATTTCCTTCGTTTTAGAAGGATTTTTTTTAATGAGAATAAAATCAGATTCTTTTTTTGAAGAAGTTTCCGCCAAAATTCCGAAAGAAAAACAAACTAATATCGTTATGATCCAGATTCGTAACATTATAATTTCCTTAACTATTCGAGACCGTAAATTTTACGGATTTTTTCGTCCGCTTTTTCCGCTTCTTCACGATTTAGAATTAGAGGAACTTGAATATCTAAAAATTTCAAACGTAGATATTTGTCTTTGGATTCTTTTAGAATTTTTTTCAGATCTTTTAACTCTCCGACGGGTATTCCATTCACGGATTCTAAAATCATATTTACAAAATAATCTGAGGAAGAATTTACCGGATGAGAAAGTTTTCTATATAAAACCACGTCCGTTTTTTTAGTTCGATTGAGTCCATCTTCTATAAAATAAAAAAATCTATATAATAACTGACTTCCTCCAGAAGTGTTTCCGCTTCGACCCCAACTAGTGATCAAGTCTCGAGACATCTCTTGAAATAATAGCCCACCGATCATTTCGAAGTCATACGATCGATCGTATTGATTTCTCATAAAATCAAAATCGAACATACGACGAGCCGGAAAAGACACCGACATTTCTTTTCCTTCTCGATACAACTTAAAAGAAATTTTATCTCCCGCGTGTTTGTTATCTACGATTTCTACAAAGTCCACTCTTGCATCCTTGTCCTGCATAACGGTTCCGTTTTTACCAATTGGTTGTCCGTCAATTTCTAAAAGGAAATCTCCTTCTTTTAAATGATTTTCAGCGGAACCATTTTTTAAAACTCTAGAAACAAAAACACCTTCCAAGTGATCCGGAATTCCCTTTGCTTTTCTAAGAAATACGTTAAATGAATTGAGAGTTCTCACCCCTAATTCCACATATCCGTCGTATTTTCCGTCTTCAATATCCGTGAGAAAATGACGTATAACGTTCGTAGGAATGAGATAACCTATATTTTCTCCTTTGGTCGCTACTTGAAACGCAACTCCTACTACCTTGTCGTCTTGAATTGCGGGGCCTCCGGAATTTCCGGGATTGATCGCTGCGTCTACTTGCAGAACCAAATGACTATCCACCGCGGAATGAGAATAAACCGATTGATCTTTTCTAGATACGATTCCGCGAGTAACCGAAACTTTATTACCTCCGATCGGATAACCTACCACGATCAAAGGAGAATTGAGTTCCGGAATTTCTCCGAGTTGTAGATCTCTGGAATCTTTATAGAAATCCGGATTTTCCGCTTCTAAAACTGCCAAGTCACAATCGTGGGCTAAATGAAGAATTTTTACTCCGTACCATTCTGTTTGATTGTATCTCTGAACCTGAACGAATTTGGCGTTAGAAACTACGTGCGCGTTGGTTAGGATTCTTTTATTTCCGATTAAAAAACCAGTTCCAGAACCAGCCCGGACCGTGTCTGTCGTCCAAGGGGTAAACGGATTGACCGCTTGCGAATAAACTCGAATTTGTACGACTCCTTTTCTAAGTTCGTCGAAGGGTAATGGATTTTCAACGGCATAAATCCCCGACTGTATAAAAAGTACTAATCCAAACGAAAAAAATCGATCTGTATTTTTAAATAGGATTTTATTCCAAATTCTAAAAGAAAATGATAATATTGCCGTCAATGAAAATCTCCTTAATAACATTCGAATTTTAGAATTTTCTAATGACCTTCAAACTCACAAATCGAAAAAACCGGAATCTTGAGTTCTTCTTGAAGTTTTCTACGTCCTCCTAAATCAGGAAGATCTATAATTACTCCGGCTTCGTAAATTTCCGCTCCTAATTTTTTAAGAAGTTTCACCGCGGCAATCATGGTTCCACCGGTCGCGATCAAATCATCCATTAGAAGAATTTTATCTCCCGGCTGGACAGAATCTTTATGAATTTCGATCACGTCTTTTCCGTATTCTAAATCGTATTCTTCCGATACGGTTTCAGAAGGTAATTTTCCTTTTTTGCGTATGGGAATAAAACCTACTCCAAGTTGAAAGGCTAACGGAGCGCCTGTGAGAAAACCTCTGGCTTCGATTCCAGCTACTTTTGTAATTCCTTTCCCTTGATAACGGTTTACAAAGGTGCCAATAGTGAGCGCAAGCCCTTCTGGATCGAGTAAAAGAGAGGTTATATCACGAAATAAGATTCCGGGTTTTGGATAGTCAGGTATGGTTCTGATTTTGGATTTAACGATAGACATTTAAATTTTACGTCTCAAGATTTTTAATTTATACGGGTTCTATTCAAAAAATCCAATCCATTTCAAACAATTCTTTTTTGTCTTAAATACAAAAAAGCCCGGTGGATACCGGGCCCGTTTTATGTCTTTCGACTCACTTACAAAATCTTTTAGTACTTTAATTTGGAAAATTTCTATCAAATCCAATTACGTTTGGCGAAGAATTTCAACGTAAAACAAGCATTTGACGACATCTTTACTTTTGAATACTCACTGATAGAGGTTCCCTTAAGATTTTGTAATAAACGTATTCAATATCCCGAATTCTTCAAAGCGGCAATTCTTGCTTCTAAAGGAGGATGAGTAGAGAATAAGGCCATCCACTTGTTATGTCCGGATATTTTCATTGTAGCAAGAGCTTCTTTTCCCCTTTCGTCTTCTGGCGCGTCGAATGTGCGTTTTAGTTTTTCTAACGCGGCGATCATATTCTGGCGTCCTGCAAGTTTCGCTCCGCCTGCATCTGCACGATATTCTCTAGTTCTAGAAAAGTATGCTACTATAATCGATCCTAAAATACTGAATAAAATACTCAATACTATATTTGCAATCAAACGGACCGTATATTGAAGTTCATCTTTGACCATCGTACTGAGAGCGTAGCTGATAATTCTAGAGAAGAACATTACAAAAGCGTTAACAACTCCTTGGATTAGAGTCATAGTCACCATGTCTCCGTTCGCTACGTGTGCTAACTCATGTGCGAGTACTCCTTCCACTTCCGCGTTATCCATCGTTTGAAGTAGGCCGCTGGATACCGCTACTAAAGAACTAGATTTAGAAGGTCCAGTCGCAAACGCGTTTACTTCTGGAGAATGATAAATTCCTACTTCGGGCATCGGAAGATTGGCCGCTCTTGCAAGCCTTTCGACTCTGGAATACAATTCTCTTTCTGCTCCGGAAGCAGATCTAGGATCTATCACCTGCACTCCCATCATCATCTTCGCCATAAATTTGGACAGAAGCAATGATACGAACGCACCTCCCATTCCCCAAAGGAAACAGAATACGAGCAAAGAACTCAGATTGATTCCATTTGCATCCAGATACGGACCGATTCCAAGTACACTCGTTACGATTGAAATCGTAACGACCACGAGTATGTTGGTTAGTAAAAACAACCCAATTCGTTTAAACCACATTTAGGTTTCTCCTTATAATTCTATAAATACTATCTAAAGTTCTTTTTCTTTTAGATCTCACAATACAACTCATAAGAGCCATTGTATTTTAGTTTTTCAATACGATCTAACAACCGGAGTTCAGAAACAAAACTTAAATGACTCAAACTCAGTAAATAGTTCAAAAAAGATGTCTTTTGTTAGATCGATCGTCCAGTTTTTGAAATTGTGGGAACTATTTATTCCCAGACAAATTTCGTTTTTAGGAAATTTTCCGTTACAAATTACGAAATCATAACATTAAACGTTACTCCAATTCAATTACATCGTTTTTTTAAATTTGAATCCAATAAAGCTGTGGGAACTACCATATTTAAGTTTTACGGATTCAATTTCTATTTTTAGACCTAAAAAACGTATTTTTGGTTTGAATCAATTCAAACCTTTCTAGGTTCCTTTCGAAAAAAAGAAGCTAGTAAAAATAAAATTCCCAATAAAAGATAGGAGGTTACAAAAGAATTAAAACCAGGTTCAAATTGATTGAGAATATCATTTCCTCGGAGGGTAAAACCGTGGATGAATCCTGTAACTGCAAGAACAGCTGCAATCAAACAAGTAATCAAAGCCTTTTTGAAATCCCGATCGATTACAAAAACTGCGATCGAAGCCCAGATCATAGAAGAGATCAAAAAACCTTGTGACAAACTCAAAAGTCCTCCCATTGGATAAGGTAAAAATGGAAGGGAAAGAGGCACATCCGACATCCAAAGATGCGAAGTTTCTTTGACTCCAGCATTTTCTAAAATTCCAGCAATCGATCTATCTGCGTAGTTAAAAGTGGATTGAATGAGTAACACTCCCCAACCGGCAAGTGCAGGTAAGATTCCTATAACTACGGCGGGCGCGTGTCTACTTGGGGTTGCTTCAAATGCTTGAGATCCAATCACAATTCCAATCCAAAGAACGATCGCCATTCCGGCTTCTACAGGAATCAGGGCCTGTATAAAAGCCAAAAGTCCAAACAAGGCGACTAACGTCATAAATATTCCATTTAAAGTAGAATAACCGGCTCTTGCACCCAAAGCCTTCCAACCAGGATGACCGATATAGATCGTAGTCGGAAAAGGAGATCCGAAAAAGGAACCAACTATGGTTCCTATTCCATTTGCAAGAAGAGAATCTCTTGTGTTAAAAGAATCTCCACAAGCCTCCGCAGATTCTATGTTTTGTAAAGAGCCGATCACGTTGAAAATTCCCATAGGAATGATTACGGAGAGATATTCCCAAATGTCCGTAAGTCCCAAAGCAGAATATAAATCACCGATCGATAAAATTGGTAAGTAAAATCCTATCTGACTCGTAGAACCCTTCAATAACGCTGGATCCATGATCGGGTTTCCCCAAATCCCAGAACACCAAGCGAGAACGGTTCCTAAAACTACGGATACAAGTCCTCCTGGAAGACGAAATGGAAATACAACTCTTGCAAAATATTGTAATAAAATTACTCCGAAAGGAAGAAAGGCGATGAGGGGATTTTGAAACGTACGAACTAAAAAATCCATCGAAATAAAAGTGATTGCAATCCCGGCCAAAGAAGAAAGTAGCGCTGCTCTTGGGGTCACCTTACGAATTTTTTCAGCGATAAAAGAACCAAACATCTCTATCAATCCAGAAAGAAAACTTGCTACAAGTCCTACCTGCCATGCGGTTTTGTAATCTCCGGTTTTCTTATATACAGGAAGTATAATAAAGAATACAAATGCGAATAAAGAAACTGTGTTGATTCCGTAGGGTAAGGCGGTGACGTCGGATCTGTTTTCTTTTTTACCGAGACGATACGCCTGCCAGGAATAAAAAAGATTTCCAAGTAAAAGAGAAATTGCAGTTCCAGGAAGGATCACTTTATAAATAAAATCTCCAGGAACACCACAGAGTGTGGTTAACAAAAAAGAAAGAACTAAGATCTGAATTAAATTATCGATCATCAGACCGAAAAATCCGTCTAAATCTCCCGGCATAAACCATTTAAATTGATTCTGGTTCATTGTTTTGACTTACCCCCAAAATTCACTTGAATCACTTTGGGCGAATCTCCCTCTTCATTTTTTTTCTTTTCTGAAACTGTTTTTTCACCGGACGAAAGTTCTTTGAAAATCTCTTGTTCTTTTGTGAAAACTCTCATATTCGTCAAAGCCGTCTGGGTTTTATCAAAATAACGTAATATACAATCCCAAGGAATAAAAACCTCTTCCCAGGTATAACCAAATTGAAGTTCGGCGTAGATCCATTCTTCTCCAGGGTCCAAGTTTTTCACTCCCCCCTTAGAGCCGAATACTAAAACGATTCCTACTTCCCGTTCGTCTCCGACTAATCCGCGTTTACCGATTACCAATTGGGAATGAGGAAGGGCGTGTAAATAAAAAGTTCCAAATTTTTCCCAGTAAAGTTCAAATAAAGAACGTTTGAATTTTCGGAGAATCGAAATTTCTTCTTTCAGATTTTGTTTATCCATTTTGCAGATTTTGATCGGCGTTCGTCTCGTTCAAATAATCCCCGTGGATTTTGTATTCAGGAACCAAAGCCTTAAAAGCGAGAAAAATTTCTCTTTCCTTATTGGCTCTGGCCAAGGTTAGAAGTTCGTTAAATCTTGCTACAAATGTAGTGGCTTCTTGATTTTCCAAAGGAGCGGCGATTTTAATTTTTGGATGATGTGTTTTTTTAATCCCTTCTAAACCTAACAGAAGTTCTTCGAATAATTTTTCTCCCGGTCTAAGTCCAGTAAATTGAATCGGTATATCTACGTGAGGTCTAAGTCCACAAAGACGAATCATTTCTTCCGCAAGGTTTAGAATTTTTACGGGCTCTCCCATTTCAAGGATGAAAATCTCACCACATTCTCCCATACTCCCTGCTTGGAGTACAAGTTGAGTCGCTTCTGGTATCGTCATAAAGTAACGAATTACATCCGGATGTGTAACCGTAACTGGTCCTCCATTTGCGATCTGTTCTCTAAATCTGGGAATTACCGAACCGTTGGAACCCAAAACGTTTCCAAATCGTACCGTGATAAATTTGGTTCTTGTTTCTCTAGAAATATGTTGTAAATACAATTCGGCTGCTCGTTTAGACGCTCCCATAATATTTACCGGATTGACCGCTTTGTCCGTAGAAATAAGAACAAATCGTTCCACTCCCGAAATTCTAGAAATGTCCGCGATATTTTTTGTTCCGAGCACGTTATTCATCACGGCTTCGGTGGGATTGATTTCCATCATAGGAACGTGTTTGTAAGCCGCGGAATGGAAGACTACTTCCGGAGAATGTTTTTCAAAAATAGAACTGATTCTGGAAAGGTTTTTGATATCCGCTACGATTGGAACGAGTTCTATATTTTGACCTTGTAATTTTTTTCCTAATTCGTATTCGATTTCGTATAACGGAGTTTCTGCGGAATCTAAAAGAAGAATTCTAGAAGGTTCAAAAACCGCAACCTGTCTACAAAGTTCACTTCCGATCGAACCTCCAGCTCCGGTCACTAAAATGGACTTTCCTTTTAAATAAGAACGAATGGATTCTATTTCTAGATCTACTACCGGACGACCGAGTAGGTCTTCTACTTGAACCTCTCTCAATTGATTCAATCTAGGAGAATCGAAAAATAAAGAACCCAAGGAAGGAAGAATTTTGAATTTTACGTCTGTATGTTCAAAAGAACGAATCAATCGACTGATAAGTTTACCGTCTGGATTGCTCATCGCTATAATTACTTGTTTGACTCCGAAACGATTGATAATCTGTTCCGCCTGATCGATCTTAGCTAAAATTGGAATTCCTTGGATATGTGCCCCTATCTTTTGAACGTTATCATCTAAAAATCCGATCGGGTTGAGTTTAAGTTCGTTGTGTCTTCTAATTTCCGAAAGTAAAGTGGCACCCACTTTTCCTGCTCCCAGAATCAAAGTAGGAAGTCCTTCTTCCTTGGATTTTTTGAGAATATACTGATCTCTGAATACTCTCCAAGAAAAACTACGAATACATAAAAAACTTAAAAGGAGAAGTGTGTCTAAAACCGGAACCATTCTCGAAAGCTGTTCGAAACGATTATAAAACAAAAGTGCCGTGGTAGAAATGAGAGAAGAAAGAAGAGTTACTTTGATAATTTCCACAAGATCGTGAATAGAAGCGTACACCCAAATCGATCTGTAGATGTCAGATAGAATAAAAACGATTGATCGTACCGTAATAACGATCGCTAAAGAAACGAAGAACCTTTCCGGAGAAGCGAGAAAAATAAACGACTCAAAACGAATCCAATGTGCTAAAAAATAAGAGATCCCCATGAAGATCAGATCTAAAGGGAAGATCCACATTCTTCGATTCCACTGAGCGAACATGTAGGAAATAAAATCCGCTTGTTCTTAAAAGTCCAATCTTTTTGAAATGGTTCATTCCTATTTTTAAACGAATCGAAAAATGTGTTGCAGAAATTCTTTTCTTGCCTCACTCCAATAGTAGAATAAATCGGTTCTTATACCTTGAAAGAAATTATTATTAACCTCCAAGGAGATCTGGACTTTAAATTGGGAGAGATCATTCTTTCTAAATTAGAAGAACTCTCCGAGGCTCCACGTAGAGTTCTTTTAGACGCTTCCGGACTCGAGTCTGCTACCCTAGAAGGTACTTCTATACTCAATCAACTTCCAGAACGTTTTCCAAATTCTAAATTCGCGATTTGTTCTGTACCAACTGGAATTGAAATTTCTGTAAAAAGTGAAGATAAAATTTCAGTTTTTTCCGATAGAGATTCTGCAAAATTACATTTAAACACTAATTCCAAAGGGGAAGAAGTTTCTTCGTTTATTGAAGATATACTCGTTCACTGCCCTGTTTGTTTTCATCTTTTGAAAATTCGAATTTCTGGGAATTACGGCTGTCCCGTTTGTCATTCTAAGTTTTTTGTTACAAAGGACTGGCGCACTTCCGCCTTTGAAAGATTATTATAATATTCTTACATTTCTTCGAAAAATCGGATCGTTTCTACAACCTCTACCGGAACGTTCCCAGCTTGGAAGTAGGGGTTGTATCTTTTTTTGATTCCCGAAACGAGTCTTCTTTTTTTGGCTTCAAAAGAATCCATCGATTCTTTGAGAATGGGATGTTTTTGTAATTCGGTTCTTAGTTGAGGAGAAAAGGGAACGTATCGATTGAGTATGTCTCTGGCTACTCGATTGAGTCTGAGTTTTCCGGAGGACTCGAACAGAATCCAATACGAATAATCCGAGGCGAACATATCCTTTAGATTTTTTCTATATTTTAATAGTTGTTGATCGATTCCTTTTTTTGCATCGGGGGTAAGAGCGGGGGATTTTCGATAGTTCTCCAGATAGAGATAGTATTCGGAAGTTAGTGAAGGAGGAGAGGAATCTTTCCACTTTCTTCCTCGAACCGTTCTTTCCATTTCCCATCTAAATTCTCCTAAAGTCCTTGTAATCGCAAGAGTCATGTTCTCGTTCAGGATTTGCGGAAACACAAGTCTTCCTCTCGAACTAAGTCCGGAAGTAATTTCTTGCCATAAAACTCCTCTACTTCCGAACACGGGAAGTATGATACAATCTGGACAGATTTCTTTCATTGCAAGTTCCGGTTTGCCAGGAGTTTGTTCTGGTTCGAAAGAAATTTGTCTGTAAAAAAGATGTTTATCTATTTTATGAACGTGGTCCACGACCGAATTTATTTTTTCACGCGTGACTAAAAATGCGTCCGTTTCTCCATACATTTGATCTTCGGAAAGAATCGGATAAGCAAGATTTGGATTGGCGGAAACTCCGATCAGCCCGTTGAATAATAAATTGCTTAATTCCCAATCTAGAAGATGTAACAGATCTTCGATCCCACTGTCTCCTGCGTATTCGTCCGTTCCCGTTTTGCGGACCATAGAGGCTCGGACTTGTTCGTAGGATTGTGCGAGATGATTTCTGGAAGGAGTTTTTTTTCCGGAAAGTATTAGTCCTAGCCATTCCGGTAAAAAGTAAACCGCAAGTTTATGATCAGAGGGATATGGGTCTTGTGTGTCTTTGATTTTTTCTAGAGTTTCATAGAGTTGAACGATTCTTGTGGGAGAAAGTAAATTCTCGTCCATATAAAAGAAATATAAAAAGAGTAAAACTGGTTTTGGAACCGGAGAGATGTCCGATCTATATCTCGCATAACACGCCGAATAGAGTTCTATAAATGTCTGTATTTCTTCCGGTTTGTGTTCCTTTCGAACTAGACCAGGATGTTCTTTGAATGCTTGCACTCTTCTTTGAATTTCAGATGTACCAGAAGCACTTATAGAACCGTAGTTTAATATCTGAGACAAACTTCCTTGGAACTTGTCTGGTAAAGTAGAATCTTCTAAAATTCCTCCTCCCATTTGAATTCCACCCCAAGCCCTTGTTTTTTCAGAATCTTTTTCGGGAGCCGTTTCTACTTGAATACCTATATCGTTTCCGTTTAGGCTATAAATTTTTGCGTCAAAACGAATCCAATCTCTATCTTCTCCTAAATATAAAACGTGAATTTTATCTCCTGTAGAAACCGGAAATGAATGATAGAGTTTTTTTGTGAATACTTTTGCATGAATCGATTTTTGTACAAAGTCCGGTCCAGGAGGTCCAGAATACAAAAGACCGGGGAAGGCTTCTTCTCCATCGGTTAAGAATACTACCGGTAGTATTTTTTTTGGATGAGGACCTAGATCGTGTACGAGATGTTGCAATTTTTTGAATATGGTTGCGTCTCTCCAAGCGGGAAGTTCCCCTTGATGTGCAAGATAAATTGCAAGTTCTGGAAGAAATACTTCCTGAAACCAGGAAGAAGAATCAGCAATTTTTTGAAGAACGGAAACTCCAGCGTTATCTAAAAAGGAATGGATTTGAATTACGTCCCTTCCGTGCATGTAAGTAAGTGGCAATTTTTTTAGAATTTTCGCTCTTAGCGTAGCGCGGCGTGCAATGGAATTACGAAATCGTTTTTCTAGATAATATCCTGTAAGTAAAACTAGAGCTACAAAGATAGTTCCGTTGATGACCGGAATCCAAGAAAATTCCGGCCAGATAAGAACTGGACGTGCTTGGGCCAAAAAAAACATGCAAAATATATACGTTTCTTTTTTTGAGGGTCAAGCAGGATTCTTAGAGCTCTTTTCAAGAATCCTACAATTGAATTCCAAAACTTCGAACGATTCTATCTTAGATTGGATAAAGTGAGGTTTCAACTCTAAAAAGTAAATTTGATTTTGTTTATATCCTCCTTTTTAAAGATTTGTGTAAGATTATATCGTTTTTCGCAAACTCGTAGTTAGAGTTTTTACCAACCTGTTTGTTTCTACGAATTGATTCTATTTTGAATTTCTAAACCTTTTTATGTAATTTTTATCTTAATTTTAAGTATTTCAGTGACTTGATCAAACCGTAAAATATTCCCGATGTGGGAACTCATACAATTTCAGTTTACTTTAAAATTCTATCTTTTACCAACCGCGTAAAGTATAAGATTTTATGAACTTTTGAGTGATTCATCTTTCAATGAAAACTTGAAACGATCTGTTTTGTAAGATCAGAACGTTTGTAAAAGTATGAGTTCCTACATTCCCCAAATTTACCTGTAAAATTGTGATTTGTGATAGTTCCTACAAGTTAAGTCTCTTTGGGAAGTTTATGGATTTGTAAATCGTATTTTCATCGTTAGATTCAGTGGTAGTTCCCACAAATTATTATCAGGATGTAAATTGATACAAAGTTCCAAAACTACGGTTTCTACTCAAAACTACATGATAAAAGTATCCAACCTAATAATTTATACTTCAATCATGTAAATTTTTTATAAAGACCGGGCGTTATCGGACCGCGCTTTCAAGCTTCAGTCAATAAATTGCATGAAAGAAGCTTAATATAATATTTCGTTTTTAGTTACAATTTAGAACACGATCTGTCAAACACTGGTGATATACTTTATTACATAATTTTAAGTTAAACTTTTGCCTTTTCTGATTTTTATATTGAGTCCACATTTTCAGCAGAATGTTACTGATCTCTATAAAATTAGAGTTGTTGAAAAATTAATTCTCCATCTGTTTCTATTTTATGCAAATCGGCAATTGAAGCAGTTTTGTTAATCGCCACTATGGAATTTTTCAACAACTCTATTGAATACCGTTAATTCTATCACAAAACGCTGATTTTATGTAAAATATTAGGTACTTTATTATATAGTTATGAGTAATACTCAAGTATTATAAAATAAATTATAATTTTATAAAATTATTATATTATTTCAGATTTATTACTTAAGTATTTTAGCTTATTTCAAAAATATTTTTTCATAAAATTGATTTCCTAATTTGAAAATACAGTTTTTTCATATCGGATTAAAAAATATACTTCCCAAAAAAATCGTTTCCAGTCTTGCTGGAATCACAGTTTTTTCATAGGTTTATCTACATTACACATAGATAGGAAGACGGTTAAAATCCGTCACGGTATCCGCCGCTGTAAGAAGGACGAAAGACATACTAAGCCACTGGGACAACTACCTGGGAAGGCGTGTCGAGTAGAAAGATTTCAAGTCAGAATACGGCTTATGAAATTCCTGAAGTACGTTTCGACCTCGGAAATAAGGCGACCGTAACTTAAGCAAATTTTTACAATAAAAGAACGTTTTGGTTTTATTTAGGCAATCAAAACGTTAGTCGCTCTTGTTCCTTTAAAGAAAGAGATTTTATGTATATTGTTTATACGCAAATAAGTGATTTTGTCGAAATTCTATTTTACTCCTTCTTTGTAAAAAAAAGTTTCATAAAAATAGAATCAAATTTTCTTTTTTACCTCTTTCGAAAGGAACAGAAAAAGGCTTAAATAAAATATGAATGTTCCTGGAATTCTTATCATAGGACACGGAAGTAGAGAATCTACTTACGATGGAGAATTTAAGAAGTTCGTAGAAGGATACCAAAATCTTCACCCGAAATATGAAATCAGGACCGCATATGTAGAACTCTCAAAATCTGACGTCAAAACCGTACTTAGAGAATTTTCAAAGACACATAATAAAATATTGATATTTCCTTTATTTTTATTTGCTTCTAATCACGTCAAAAACGATATTTCTTTGGTTTTGTCCGATCTAAAACGAGAATTTGTTAATCATAGATTCATTTCCGCAATGCCTTTGGGAATACATTCAAACATTATAAATTTATTGCATATACGATCTAAACAAAACGAGTCGTTTAGAATCCAATCAAAAACCGCCGTGATCGTGGTAGGAAGGGGCGCCTCTGACGCCGATTCCAACGGAGACTTTTACAAAGCGGTTCGTTTTTTCGAGGAGTCTTCTTCTTTTCTTTTTGTAAAACCTTGTTTTATCGGAATTACAAAACCTCTCTTACAAGAAAGTTTAGAAATTTGTATAAAATTGAGGCCGGAACACATTCTGATTATTCCTTACTTTCTATTTTATGGAAAACTAATACAAAAGATTTCTCATATAGCCAAAGAATATTCGGAAAAATATCCTTGGATCAAAATCGAAACGGTTTCTCATTTTGGTCCAGATCCGATTTTGTATCCGATACTTGACGAAAAAATCTCACAGGCGCTTTCTGGTACAGCGACCCTACCTTGTGATAACTGTGAGTATAGAGTTTCTATTCCTGGACTCAAAAATAAAGTGGGCGGTTTGAACTCTCTTCTTTGGAGTATGAGACATTTGGAAACTCATACTCAGGCGGCTCCTCATGAGTTTCCTCATCGAAATTTTAAAAAACATATCTTTGTCTGCGATAGCGTGGATTGTGTAAATCAAGGTAGTATTTCTTTAATCCATAAAATCCGTTCCTTTATCAGAAAACACGAAAGACAATCTGAGTTTAGAGTTTCTAAAAGTTCTTGTTTGGGCAGATGTGGCGAAGGCCCGACCGTGGTAATTTATCCAGACGGAATTTGGTATCAAAGAGTAAGCGAAAACGACGCAGAAGAATTAGTCGCCGAACACTTGTTAAATGACAGATTGGTCACAAGACTTGTAGATAATATTATGTAGTAATTGAGGAGTATAACATTGGCATGTCACGAAATTGCCGCGTTGCGGTTGGGTATGATGAATTTAATTGGAATTAAAGATGAAGTCACAATTCGACATGAACAGTCTGAAATCGGAGTTGCGTTAGAATCTACTGGACCGATTCGTTCTTTGGCGGAGGCAAAAGATTTTGAATCGCTTATTAAGTTTTACGAAATATCTTTAACTGATTTAGAGGAAAGAATTTCAAAAATGAAAAAAGACGATCCCAAAATGGCGTATTATCGTTCTCTTTTAATCTTAACAAAAAAGATAGAATTCGAATTAAAAAATTCTGTTTTTATTTTTCAAAATTTCTTTCGGGATTTGGAAGAAATACACGATTTCGTCCACGAAATTTTTCCAACATAATCGACATGGCAAAATCTTCTAAAAGAGCCGAAATCAAAAATATTTGTAAAAAGAACGGCTCTGCGATAATCACTCTCGTTTCTAAAAACGGACCTCTTAACTTTTTAGGAGGTCAGTATGTAATTTTCAACTCCGGTCTTAAAACAAAAGACGGAAAAGAAATCAAACGGGCTTACTCCATTTTTTCTTCTGACACACAACAAGAAGAATTTCAAATTTGTATCCAACCGGTAACCGGTGGTCTTATATCTAATCATATTCCGAATCTTGCAATTGGTAGCGAGTTAGAATTTTCTGGTCCTTGGGGGAAATTTGTAGAAAATCCGAATTGGCCTAAAAAAGGGAAAATTCTTTTAATTGCTACCGATATTGGAATCACGACTATTCATTCCATTCTCCATTCTTTGCGATGGAGAGATAAACTTAAAGACACTTATGTGTTATGGTATCTTTTTCTTAAGGAGAAATCCATCTCCGTCCAAGAAATTTTAAAACGACTTCCAGAAGGATTCCATTTTTTGAATGTGATTTCCGTTTCTAAAATCAATCATCCAAATAGACCCGAAGAATGTATTCGTTCTCTTAAAGAAGAGTTAGTTGCCTTCGATTTTCCCCAAAGCGCCTTTTTAGCAGGAGACGGAAAATTAATTCGAGTTGCCCAAGACTTTCTTTTAAAAAGTGGATTGGACGAAAAATTCATAGGTACGGAAACGTTTTTTAATTCTACAAAAAAATCGGAGATAACAAGTCGTTAGACTATGGCCGCAAAAGAATTAAAGGAAGGTTTTACTACAGGCGCTTGTTCTGCAGCGGCGGCTAAAGCTGCGACTAGACTTTTATTAAATAGAAAGCCTGTCTTGGAAATTGAAACGACCCTTCCTAACAAAAGACAAGTTCTTTTTACGGTCAAACGTTGCCAACTTGAAGGAGAGATTGCAACCTGCAGTGTTGTTAAAGACGCAGGGGATGACCCTGATTGTACACACGGCGCCGAACTTACAGCACGAGTTCGCTTAACAAAAGAAAACAAAATCAAGTTAAAAGGTGGAGACGGTGTTGCCGTTGTTACGAAAGCGGGGCTCGGTCTTGAAATCGGCCAGTCTGCGATCAATCCTGTTCCCAGGAAGAACATCAGCGAGATGATTTTAGAAGAATTACAAGGTAGTTCGTTTAACGGCGCTGAGGTGGAAATAAGCGTTCCAGGTGGTCAGGAAATGGCTAAAAAAACTATGAATGAACGCCTAGGTTTGATAGGTGGGATTTCTATTTTAGGAACTACGGGTATAGTAAAACCTTATTCTACGGCCGCGTTTAAAGCAAGTGTTATACAAGCGATACAGATGGCCAGAGAATACGGTATTGATACGATCGTTCTCACGACGGGTGGTAAATCCGAAAAGTTTGCTATGGATCTATTACCAAATTTGAATGAACTTTCCTTTATCCAAGTAGGAGATTTTATCGGAACCGGTATAAAAACATCGGTTAAAGAATCAATTCATCACACGATCATCGTAGGAATGATTGGTAAATTATCTAAGATGGCGGACGGCGTGATGATGACTCATAGGGGTGGTTCTTCAGTAAATACTAAAATGTTGTCTATGATCGCTAGATCCATGGGAGTTCCGGAAGAGGTCGCAATCGAAATTCAAAATGCAAATACTGCAAGACACGTATTAGAAGTTTGTAAAGCAACTGGATACGAGATAATCACAACTAAAATCTGCGAAATCGTAGCCGAAAAATGTTCTCAACACGCCGGAACGAATATAATGATTTCTTGTTATATGGTGGATTTTGACGGAAAACTTTTAGGGAAGTGTGAAAATTTCTCTCAAAACGTTGGCTTAAATTTATGAACGATATGAGACAAATGACTAATCTAGGAAGAAATATCGAGAACAAATCTTTTTCGATTATTGACGAAGAAGCCGGAATTCATTCTTTTTCACAAGAAGAATGGGAAGTGGTCCGAAGAATTATACACGCGACCGCGGATTTTGATTATAAAAACATTACCAAAATTCATCCACAAGCGATCGATTCTGGAATCCAAGCGTTGAAAAAAGGATGTCCGATCGTATGTGACGTTCAGATGATTTTGGCCGGTCTGAATCCGGAAAGACTTAAAGTTTACGGTTGCAAAACATATTGTTTCATCTCGGACGAAGACGTAATCGAAAACGCTAAGAGAAAAAATTCTACCAGGGCCATCGAATCGATTCAAAAAGCAAATTCATTCAATCTTTTGAATGAGTCTCTGGTAGTGATAGGTAACGCGCCAACGGCTTTGCTCGAAATCGAAAGACTGATTCGTCAAGAAGGGATCAAGCCGGCTCTTATTGTGGGAGTTCCGGTGGGTTTTGTTTCCGCAAAAGAATCCAAAGAGACTATTCTAAGATTAGAATATTCTAATGCTCATTCGATTCCATATATTCTTACAATGGGTAGAAAAGGGGGAAGTACAATCGCGGTTGCGATTCTTCATGCACTTCTTTTGTTATCTTCTAAAAGAGGAGAAATATGAAGGCGGTTACTGTAATCGGTATGGGCGACGAAGGTTGTCCAGGATTATCGAGTATCGCGGTCAATGCGGTTGCCAAAGCTCAAATACTCGCAGGTGGTGAAAGGCATCTAGATTTTTTTCCCCAATTTTCCGGAGAAAAAATAGTATTCAAAGATGATTTGATCCAAGCTGTCAAAAAAATCGCAGAACTTTCTTCGGAACATACGATATGTGTTCTTGCATCCGGAGATCCTTTGTTTTTCGGAATCGGAAATTTGATCCGTAAAAAAGTAGGGTCTGAATACGTAGATTTTATTCCGGCACCCAGTTCCGTTCAACACGCGTTTGCAAAAATTGGAATCCCTTGGGACGACGCCAAAATTTTATCCTTACATGGAAGATCTTTAAAAGGACTGATTACTAAATTACAATTTCTTAATAAAGTTGCTTTGTTCACGGATAAAATCAATCATCCGAGGGAAATCGCTTCTTATTTATTGTCTTTTAAAGAATCTGAATGGACTGCGTTTGTATGCGAAAACTTAGGGGGAGAAAAAGAAAGGATTCGTAAATTTGACTTAAAATTGTTAAGCGAAGAGGAAGAAATTGATCCTTTAAACGTTTTGATTCTTATTAGAAATGAGACCGACTGGAAACCTCCTCCGGTTGTACCTAACGTTTCGGAGGAAAGTTATTCTAAACGAGTTCCCAAAAAAGGGCTGATCACTAAAAAGGAAGTCCGAATTCTTTCCATTGCATTCTTAAACATCCGAGAAGATAGTATAATCTGGGATATTGGAGCTGGCTCGGGTTCTGTGGCTATCGAAGCCGCACAAATCGCTAAAAACGGTAGATCCTATGCGATCGAAGTTGATCCTGAAGGAATCGAAATCTGTAAACAAAACATTTCTATTCAAAAGACGGATAACGTATATGTAGTTTCGGGAAAGGCTCCGGAAGTTTTAGAAAAACTTCCAGATCCAGACTGTGTCTTTATAGGCGGTTCCAACGGGGACATCTATGAGATTATTAGAATTTCCTTAAATAGGTTGTCTTCTCTAGGAAGTTTGGTAGTAAACGCAGTGACCATAGACAACGTTTCTCAAATTTATCAGAGTTTTAAAAAATTAAAACTTATACCCGAAGTAACCCTTTTAAACGTTTCTAGAGGACAAGTCCTAAAAGATTATCTTCGCTACGAGGCTCTTAATCCGATTCACATTTTTAAAGTTACAAAACCGGAGAAAACGTGAGTTTGAATCGATACGGAAAATTATACGGAGTGGGAGTAGGTCCAGGCGCCACCGATTTAATTACTCTAAGAGCCGTTCAAATTTTAAATTCGGTAGACGTATTAGCAATTCCTAAAACTAGTGAGCACCTAGAGCCATTTGCTTGGAGAGTTTGTTCTCCTATCGTACAAGAAAACTCTTCTCAAGAAAAATTACTTCTTCATTTCCCGATGACTAAGGACCCGAAAATTCTTATTCCTGCTTGGGACAAAGCATTTACAGAAATTGGTAAACGTCTGGAAAAAAAACTTAACGTTGCCTTTATTACTCAAGGTGATCCTTCCGTTTACAGTTCTTGGAGTTATCTTTTAGAAGAAGCAAATGATCGTTGGCCCGGAATCGAAATAGAAATTATTCCTGCGGTTTCGTCTATTACTGCAATTCCAGCCGTTCTTCAAATTCCTCTCGCGGATGGAAGAGAACGTTTCTGTGTAATTCCCGGAACTTATGGAATTGAGGAACTACCCGAACTTGTGAAACATTTCGATACGATCGTTCTTACAAAGGTGGGCCAGATTATTCCTCAGCTTATTGATACATTAAAAGAACTGAATATTATTAAAAATGCGAGTTACGTTTCTTATGCAACCACGGATAGACAAAAAATCGTCACAAATCTAGAAACGATTCAAAACGAAAGTTGTGACTATTTTTCGACGGTTATTTTATCGATTCGAAAACGGAAAGGTATACTTAGAGGTCAAAACTGTGAAACGGAGTAGAAAACAATATTCCGTTTTTGTAATTACAAAACACGGGTTAGAAATTGCTAAAAAAATTCAAGCCGTCTGGCAAGACGTGGACCTTTTTGTCTCCGCTAAGTTCATCCAAGACGCTCCATCAAATTCTAAACTACTTTCTCTTCCTATGGATAAAACGTTGCGAGAAACTTTTCGGGAATACGACTGTCACATTTTTATCATCAGCGTCGGCGCCGTAGTTCGTATGATCGCTCCTTTATTAGAAAATAAGAAAGTAGATCCCGCTGTTCTATGTGTTGATGATAAAGCCAAATTTTCAATTTGTGTTTTATCTGGTCACGTAGGAAGAGGAAACTTTTTTACAGAAAAACTTTCAAAAATATTAAATAACATTCCCGTGATTACTACCGCTTCCGACGTTTCTGAAACTTTAACAGTGGATATTTTAGGTAGGGAACTCGGCTGGACTTTGGAAAATCCGGATCGAAACGTAACTAAAGGTTGTGCGGCCGTAGTCAACGAAACAAAGGTCTTATTCGTTCAAGAGACTGGGGAACCGAATTGGTGGCCTCTGGACAAAACACTCCCTAAAGGAGTGGAATATGCGATTTCTCTAAATAATGTACGACCGGAGGATTATGAAATTCTTTTGATCGCCACTGATAGAAGTAACGTCCACAAGACACATAAAGAACATTATAAAAATTGTGTATTATATTATACTAAAACACTAATTCTAGGTTTAGGATGTGATCGAAATATTCCCTTTGAGACGGCAGAAAACGGAATTTATAAAATATTAGACGAAAACGGATTTGCGATCCAAAGCGTTCGTGCAATTGCAACGATCGATTTAAAAAAGGAAGAAACCGCCTTTCTAAAACTTTCTCAAAAATACGGATGGGAATTGATCTTTTTTTCTCCAGAAGAATTGGATCGTGTTTCTCAAGTGAAGTCTCCTTCCGAAACCGTAAAAGTTTTTACGGGAACAAAATCGGTGAGCGAGGCAGCGAGTCTTCTCGCTTCCGGTGCAGATTCTCTTCTGCTTACAAAACAAAAATATAAAGAGGCGCCTAACGGTAAAAATCTTACAGTCGCAATTTCCCGTATTCCACACCCTAAACGACCAAATTTGCACGGAAGTGTTTTAAAGGCAGACAAATGAAAAAAGGTAGGTTGAACATTGTAGGAATCGGACCAGGTAACGACGAACATATCACACCTGCTGCTTATTATGCGATCCAAGAAGCCGATCTTGTAATTGGTTACGTAACTTATGTAAATCTCATTAAACACCGATTAGTTGGCAAACAAGTAACTCAGACCGGGATGACAGAAGAAATAAGTAGAGCACAAGAGGCGGTTCACATCGCCAAAGAAGGTAAAATTGTCACTTTGATTTCTTCTGGAGACGCTGGTGTTTACGGAATGGCCGGGTTAGTCTTTGAAGTATTGAGAAAGATAGGATGGAAAAAAAAAGAATCTCCCGAGGTCAGAATCATTCCTGGTATAACCGCCGATAGTTCTTGTGCCTCTCTTATAGGAGCTCCTCTTGTTCATGATACGGCGAGAATTTCCCTCTCCGATCTTCTCACTCCTTGGTCTGTGATCGCAAATCGTTTAGAGTGTGCAGCGAAAAGTGATTTTGTAATTACTCTTTATAATCCCGCTTCTGGACGAAGACAAAGACAGATCGTAGAAGCTTCTGAAATTATTAAACGACATCGTTCTGGAAATACTCCGGTTGCTCTTATAAAAAGCGCTTATAGAAAACAACAAAATGTATTTCTTTCTGATTTAGACAACTTTTTAAATTACGAAATTGGAATGAACACTACTGTAATCGTAGGTTCTAGTAATACTTTTATCTATGAAGGTTTTATGATAACTCCCAGGGGTTATACGAACAAATATTCTTTGGAAGACGCAAGTCTAAAAGAAGGACAAAAAAAAGGTTTCTCTCTTCGTTCTACCGGAGATTTAAAAAATAGTACAAACTTAGAAAATACTTCTTTAAACTTGAACGTCACTAAAATCCGAGGAGCTTTTATCAAAAAGTTCACTTCCATCGTGAGCGATCAAGAAGAAGCGTCTAACGGTTCGGTTCCTGTCGCAGACGTAATGAAGTCTTTTACAACTATGGATCCTTCTACGATCCAATCTCAAGATTCTTCGGCAATCAAAGCGATCAAGGCGTTGGAGTTATTTTCTAAAATACAAGAAGAAAGTTCTAAAAAAAATTATAAACGATTGGAGTCTGAAAAAAACACGTTAGTCTACATAGGTAGACTAGGCGGAGCGATTCTTCTTAAAACTTTAGAGAAATTTTATATTCTAGGAAGATTAAAAAGTCCAATACGTTTCGAAGAATACGGATTTCAAGATCCTGGAGAATACCATAATAAATATTTGGAATTGAAAGTTCTCGATCCGGAAAAGATTTTAAATTTTCCGTTCGAATTTTCTATGTTTCTTCCGAACCAGATTTTGCCTGAAGAAATTTATGAAAAATTAGCTATCCATAGAAATTCTTCGATAAGCGAGCGCCTTCTAAATTACGTTTATGACAAAAGCGAAAAAGTTTTTTTAAATGGACAAGAATATACAGACGTTTCCTGGTTAGGGCTCGTTCCTTTGGAAGTGTGGAATTTAGTCCGAGGAATCCTTTTAAAATGTTAAAGAGTTCTATCTTATGAAAGTTTATATCATTGGAGCAGGTCCGGGAGATCCCGAACTAATCACGATTAAAGGTGCAAAGCTCGTAGAAACCTGTCCGATCATTCTTTATACTGGTTCACTTGTACCGAAAGCAGTGATCAAAAGGGCCAAAAAAGAGGCAATCGTATTAGATTCTTCGAATATGACTTTGGACGAAATTATTTCGATCATACTCTCCGCAAAAAATAACAACCAAGACGTGGCTAGGGTCCACACTGGAGATCCTTCCATCTTCGGCTCCATTGCGGAACAGATACGAAAATTAGATCTTTTGAATATTCAATATGAAATTGTTCCGGGAGTCAGTTCTTTTACCGCCGCTGCCGCTGTTTTAGGTAAAGAACTGACTCTTCCCGAAGTTTCTCAAACCATTATCATCACTCGTATCGCAGGAAGAACTCCGGTTCCGGAAAGGGAAAGGCTTGAAATTCTCGCTCAGTCTGGAGCGACTCTAACTCTTTTTTTAAGCGTTTTACATATTCGAACAATTGTAGAACGACTAAGCCCATATTACGGAGAAAAATGTCCAGTGGCAGTCATTCAAAAAGCGACTTGGCCCGAACAAAAAATCGTCACTGGAACGTTAGGCGATATTGTATCTAAAGTTAAAACGGAAAAGATCTCTTCTACGGCCATCATATTTATAGGTCCAATTTTGGATTGTGATGATTTTGCGGATTCTAGACTTTATTCGGCGGATTTTTCGCACCGTTTCAGAAAAGCAAAAAAGGATTTATGAATTCAGACGAAAAAAATTCTAAAGGACTTGTGATCGTTTATACAGGGAACGGCAAAGGAAAAACCACAGCTGCTTTGGGAATCGTATTCAGAGCCTTGGGTAGAGGACTGAAATGTGGAGTGGTCCAATTCTTAAAAGGTAAATGGGAAACCGGAGAAAAAATGTTCTCAGAAAAAATTCCAGAACTTGATTTTCACATTATGGGTTTGGGTTTTACCTGGGACAGCGAGAATCTAGACAAAGATAAAACAGCTGCAAGAATGGCTTGGGCGCTTTCCTCCAAGATGATTTTAAAAGAAAATTATAATGTTATAATACTCGATGAAATTACTTATGCATTTCATCACGGCTGGTTGAACGTGGAAGAGGTGATGGACACTCTAAAAAAAAGACGTAAAGATCTTCACGTGGTTATTACTGGAAGAAACTGTCCAAAAGTTTTGATGGACTATGCGGATCTAGTAAGCGTAGTCGAAGCCCAGAAACATCCGTATCAAAACGGAATTCCGGCGCAAAAAGGAATCGATTTTTAATGAATATTCAAATTCCCAGAATTGTAATCGGAGGTACGGGAAGTGGAGTTGGTAAAACCACGATCGTACTCGCACTTACTCAAATTTTCCGAAGAAAAGGTTTGAAAGTTGTAACCTTCAAATGTGGACCTGATTATTTGGATCCTACGTATCATTCTAGAGCTTCGCAAAACATCTGTCACAACTTAGACGGATGGCTGATGGGCAAAGAATCGGTTTTAAATACTTTTTATCAAGCGTGTCATAACGCAGACATTGCAGTCATAGAAGGTATGATGGGACTTTTTGACGGCCATTCTCCAAACTCCGAAGTCGGTTCTACTGCGGAAATTGCAAAGTGGCTCGCCTCACCCGTGTTAGTTGTTTTAGACACAAGTGGAATGGCAAGAACCGCTTCTGCGATTGTAAAAGGACTGAAAACATTCGACCCGGATCTCAATCTAGCAGGAGCCTTCGCTAATTTTACCGGAAGTCAATCCCATATTCAACTTTTGAAGGATACATCTACTGAAATTCCGATTTTAGGCGGGTTGTGCAAACATCCGGAACAAACGTTTCCAGAAAGACATTTAGGTTTGTATCCTGCATCTGAAGAAAATTTATCGGAAGAAAAATTTAATTTTTGGAGGGAAGAAGGAGAAAAAAATTTAGAAATAGATTCTATACTTAAAATCGCAAGTTCCGCTCCTGAAATTTCGATTCCGATTTCGACTATAAATACCGTTTCAAAACGTTGTAAAATCGGAATCGCCATGGATTCTGCGTTCTATTTTTATTATGAAGAAAATTTAATGCGACTTAGGCAAGCTGGAGCAGAGTTGGTATTTTTTTCTCCTATCTCTGATTCTAGGCTTCCTAATTTGGACGGGCTTTATTTTGGAGGTGGTTATCCAGAACTTTTCGCGTCGACCCTATCTAAAAACGAATCATTAATTAATTATATTCTAGAATTATCATATAAAAATATTCCAATTTATGCAGAATGCGGAGGATTGATGTATCTTTCCAAAGGAATCAAACTCGTCAAAGGAGATTTTTTCCCTATGCTCGGCCTAATTCCCGCAATTTCTATCATGGAGAAAAAATTAAAAGCCCTGGGTTATGTGGAAGTAACTACAAAAAAAGAAACAATTTTCGGAGAAGCCGGACTAAGATTTAGAGGTCACCAATTTCGCTATTCCGGCTTAGAATTAGACGAGTCTGATCCGATAGAACTCGTTTATAAACTTAGAAAAAGAAAAGGTGATCAAGTTAACGAAGAAGGTTATTCTAAAAATTCGGTTCTTGCCTCCTATATACATTCTCATTGGGCTTCCAATTCAAATTTGGCAGAGGGATTTGTTCAATCCTGTTTACGGAAATGATTCACGTTAAGAATTCTTGGCTCGAAGTAAATTTTAAAGAGCCACATAACGTTCTTAGTTGGGCCGTGATCGGGGGAGGTTGGAAAGAACAAGTAGATTGTGTTTTATGGCATCGAGTACGAGATGAAGATCTAACTCTGGAAGTAGATCCGATCGATTACTTTTATAGAAGTTTATTACATAAAAGAGAATCCAGGAATGGGGTTGGCTTTCTTACCAGTGTTTCCCTTGAAAATTATTCGGAAGTGATTTTAGAAAAACAAAATTTTAAAATCAGATCCGTTGTCACCGTAGGATTAGGAAATTCGGTTCGAGTTGGAGATCCACCGTTTCAATCAAATTCGTACGGAACGATCAATATACTCGTACAGTGTTCTGTCCCATTTGACCTGAACACTTCTTTAGAAGCGATTTCCCTCATTACAGAAGCAAGAACTCTAGCCGTATTGGAAGCGAGGATACAAAGTAAAACCGGACTTGTAACCGGCACCGGAACCGATTGTATCGCGTTTGCATCTCCTTCTCGTAGTTCAGAAAAACGTTATACTGGAAAACACACACTTTCGGGACATCTTATCGGAAAGGCGGTTTATCAATCAGTAAGTCAAGGAATTTCAAATTGGAAAAAAAACAAATTCAAAACAGAAACAAAAGAATACGAATGTCCACGATCACTTTGATTACGGGAGGTTGCAGAAGTGGTAAAAGTCGCTTTGCGCTTGAACTTGCAAAAGATATAAAAGGGCAAAAATATTTTATTGCAACTTGTCCCATCTTTGACGAGGAAATGAATCAAAGAATTCTAAAACATAAAAAAGAAAGAGATAATTCAGTATGGAAAACTATAGAAGAAGAATTCAATCTTTTAAATCTATTTAAATCCGAGTATTTTTTTAAGAAGTCGGTTGTAGTGGTCGATTGCTTGAGCCTCTGGATTAATAATTTATTATATAAATCTAAAATAGAAAAAAGGAAAATCGAAGAAGCTACGATCCAAAAAAATTGTACAGAACTTGTAGAACATATTAGAAAAACCAAGGTAAAACACGTTATATTTGTAAGTAGCGAAGTTGGACTTGGACTTGTTCCCGAAAATAAAACTAGCAGAATTTACAGAGACTTACTCGGTACCTGCAACCAAACAATAGCACATAACGCAGATAGTGTTTATTTTATGTCCAGCGGAATCCCTCTTAAAATAAAAGGACAAACAAAACAAAATCAAACGGTTCCGACTCAATGAACTTACCGAAACACGGAGGAAATTTGATCGAACTTTCAAAAAGGATAGGGTGCGATCCAAAAGAAATTTTGGATTTTTCCGCCAATATAAACCCATTAGGTTTTCCTGAATGGCTAAGACCCTTTTTACATTCCAAAATAGAAGATCTTATTTCTTATCCGGATCCAAATTATACTTCTTTAAAGAAAAAAATACATTCAAAATATGGAATAAGTCCAGAACAAATTGTTTTAGGGAACGGGGCTTCCGAACTTATACTTCAAATACCGTTTGTAGTCCAAGCGGATTATGCGTTAATCGCAGTTCCCTGTTACAGCGGATACAAAGAGGCGATCTTACTCCGAAAGATTCCTTGTGTTGAAGTCTTTCTTAAAGAAGAAAAACAATTTCGTTTAGATATGAACGAAATTAGGAATATTCTAAAGTCTAGGCCAAATCAAAGAGCCTTGGTTTTTTTAGGACATCCGAACAACCCCACGGGAGTAACACTTGATAAAATAGAAACTTTAAAACTCACACAAGAATTTCAAAATTCTGTTTTTGTAATAGACGAATCCTTTATTCATTTTTGTACAAAAGGATCTTCTTTTTTCAAAGATAAAACCGAGAATATGATTCTAATCCAATCTATGACTAAAATTCTCGCGCTTCCCGGTTTAAGAATTGGAATTTGTTATGCTTCCTCTTCTATTTGTTCTGAAATTTCTAAAAGACTCCCTACTTGGAACGTAAATAGTCTTGCTGCTTCGGTGTATGAAAAATCGATCTCCGATGAAGATTATATAAACAATTCAAAACAAAATATACAAGTATGGAAAGAAGATCTAATATATAATCTTTCTAATTTAGAATTTTTGAATTTATTTTCAGGTGAGTCTAATTTTATTCTAATTAAAATCTCAGATGATAGAAATATATCCGATCTAACCCAAGAATTACTTTTAAAATATAAGATTGCAGTGCGAAATTGTGAAAATTTTTCCGGACTATCTAAAAACTTTATCCGAATTGCGGTACGAACCCCTGAGGAAAATGAAAAAATTATAAATGCATTTTCAAATATATATTATGGAACTCCACAAAAACTAAAATCCAGAAAAAAAACTCCTTCTATTATGTTTCAAGGAACTGCGTCTAACGTTGGCAAAAGTATTCTAACCGCTGCTTTGTGTAGAATTCTCGCGCAGGATGGCATCAAAGTAGCTCCTTTTAAATCTCAAAATATGGCGCTCAATTCGTTTGTAACTTTAAATGGGGAAGAAATCGGTAGGGCGCAGGCATTACAAGCGCAAGCGGCCAAAATTATTCCCGATATACGAATGAATCCAATTCTACTTAAACCTTCTAGTGAAAAAGATTCGCAAGTAATCATCAACGGAAAACCGATAAACTCGATGAGTTTTAAAGACTACAATCAATACAAATCGATTGCGTTTGAAGAAGTAAAAAAGTCTTACGATTCCCTTTCATCAGAATATAATGTAATTATAATAGAAGGTGCAGGTAGCGCTTCCGAAGTAAATCTGAAAAAAAAAGATATAGTTAACATGAGAATGGCAGAATACGCAAAAGCAGATGTATTGTTGGTGGGAAACATAGATCATGGAGGATTATTTGGATCCATTTTAGGAACAATGGAAACACTGGCCGAATGGGAAAGAAAACTAGTTTTCGGTTTTATCATCAATCGTTTTAGGGGAGTAAAAGAACTTTTAAAAACAGGTATAAACTATATAGAGGAATATACAAATAGACCAGTCCTAGGAGTTGTTCCACATATTAAAGATCTTGAATTGCCTGAGGAAGATTCTTTAGAATTTAAATCTGGAACGTTAGACGATACTTCTGTATTGGAAGAAAGGTTAGACATTGTGCTGATCGATATTCCTAGGATTTCCAATCATACGGATATAGACGCGCTTAGAGTCGAACCAGATGTTAGAGTTAGAATCGTACGAACTGTAGAAGATTTAGGAGAACCCGACGTTTTGATTCTTCCTGGAAGTAAAAACGTAATCTCGGATTTGAATCATCTCTATGATATCGGTTTAGCGGATAGAATTTTTGCCTTATCTCGAAATCAAAAAACGGATATAATAGGGATCTGCGGAGGTTATCAAATGCTCGGGAAAAATATTTTCGATCCGTATCGTATTGAAAGTGATCAAGGTTCTATCCAGGGAATTTCACTTTTACAAATTGAAACCACATTAGAAAAAGATAAATCTCTAAAAAGAGTTTTCGCAACCCATATTCCAACAAAAACAGAAGTAGAAGGATACGAAATCCATCACGGTAAAACAAAATCCGTAGGTAATACGCGTGTTATACTTTTAAACGGAAAAGCTGAAGAACTAGGGCATAGTGATCCGACGGGAAGGATTTGGGGAACATACATTCACGGAATTTTTGACAAGGATCAATTTCGCAGAAAATATCTGGATCAAATCAGAATCCGGAAAGGAAAAACACCCTTAGTCGATGTTCAAGTCTCCTATAATTTAGAAAAATCTTTAGACAGATTAGCCGAGAACGTTAGGCACTCTTTAAATATGAATCTCATCTATCGTAAATTAGGGTTCGGCTAAAAATGCCTTGGAACGTCGCCGTATCCGTTCTTGTCGATTTGATTCTAGGAGATCCTAAAAACTTTCCTCATCCAGTAAGAGCGATTGGAAAGTTAGCCAGAGTTTTAGAAAAATTTTTTAGAAACAATTGTTCTTCGGAAGAAGTGGCTGGAATTTTGACCTCTTGCCTCGTATATTTAATTTCTTTTATTATACCATTTTTATTTGTACAACTTGCAAATCAACTTCATTGGATTTTAGGTGAACTTTTAACTGTAATGATCGTTTATACTACGATTGCGATCCGAGATATGATCGATCATAGTAAAGAAGTTTATGACGCGTTAGTGCAAACCGATCTTTCTCTGGCCCGTAAAAAAGTATCTAGAATTGTGGCGAGAGATGCAGAAAGTTTGAGTGAATCTGAAATCATTCGGGCCTGTGTGGAAAGTACCGCTGAAAACCTAGTAGATGGAATTACAGCTCCGCTTTTTTATGCAATTTTTGGCGGACCTGCATGGGCTCTGTTATATCGATCCATCAATACGTTAGACTCTCTTTTTGGATACAAAAACAAAAAGTATCTAAGATTCGGAAATTTTCCGGCAAGAATGGACGATTTAGCAAATTATTTACCTGCAAGAATTACATCTTATATACTTGTATTTGCATCTTTGTTTCTAGGTTACAATTTTAAAAATTCATTATATATTCTAAAAAGAGACGGAAAAAAACATCCAAGCCCAAATTCAGGTCTTACAGAAGCGGCTGTAGCAGGAGCTTTAGAAATACAATTAGGCGGAATTAATTTTTACGATGGGATTCAAAATATAAAACCGAAACTTGGGGACCGAAAAAAAGAATTTCAAATCGAACAAATACTTCAAACCAATAAGTTAATTTTACTATCTTCGATTTTAACCTTTACATTTTACGTTTTGATTTATTCAGGAGCGGTTTATCTTTTGTAAGGGTGGAATTCAAAAATTGAAAAGTACATTCAAAAAATCAAATATTATATACGTTTTCAGACACGGAGAAACAGATTGGAATCGGGAGGGCAGACTTCAAGGACATCTGGAAATACCGATCAACGAACAGGGAGAACTTCAGTCAAAGTCTTTAGCTTTAATTTTAAAACGTTTAGGAATCGAAGTTTTGTTGAGTAGTGATCTAAAAAGGGCCCAAGAAACGAGTCAAATTATATCTGACAAACTAAATCTAAATCCAATTTTTAATTCCGGCTTTAGAGAAGTATTTCTGGGAGACGGACAAGGGAAATTGATAAACGAAGTAGATTCTTATTTTGGAAAAAACTTTTGGAAGAAGTGGAATGATCATAATTCCATCTATGACACACTTCGATTTCCAAATGGAGAGTCAAAACAAGAGACGGATATCAGAGTACATCTTTCCTTAATGCGTATGATAAATCTATTTTCCAATCAAATTATAGCGTTATGCACACATGGTTTTGTCATGAAAAGGATGCTCAAAATTTATAAATCTAAAACAAAAAATACTTCAAATATTCAAAATATAGAATATATTCAATTTAGTTTTGAGGAAATCGAAACTGCCACGATCCATCCGTTGTAAAGTAGACTTAAAATAAGAAACTTCTATAAAACCTAAAAAAGAATCGTTCAATCAAATTTTGCATAAAATCCGTTGTTTTATGACCGTCACAAAAATTTCCGATTTCTGCAAACCACTGATCTTTATAAAATTGAGTACCATAATTTCTATCGTAAAATCCTGTAATAAATCAAATTTTTACAAAAATATTTGATAACTTAAAATTTGAGTCTAATCAGAAATAATAATATACTTTAAAAATTTGTTAAATACCTCCAGACAACATACATACTAGAGTAATAATTTCATTTTTAATAAATTAAAAAAGATATTGTTCAATTTAGATCGGTCATTATAATCATATAAAAAATCGGATTTAGTGAATCACTTTTATTTTTGTAAAGACAAAAGCGGAGATCAAAACATTACAAAAAAATCTTTCTTAGGTAAAACACATGAAACAAGAACTCAAAGCAAAAGATCTTTTGGAGATGCATCCAGATTCTTCAAAGGCAAAAGAGTTAGAGAAAAAACTAGATAATTTTATTGTGGTGGAAAAAAGTTTTTTCCGCATTACGAACCAAGCTTTTTTTGTAGGTCTTTTTTTTCTTATTTTAGGCCTCTATACTTTAAAAGCATTTCCAGATGCAAAAATATCAGAAGGGTTTGGAGGAATCAGTATTTATGGTCTTTTGATCGTCTCTGGAATCGTTTTAATGTCTTGGTTTAAAATGGGTGAGATTTTAAAGGTGCTCGCAGAGTTTATTGTTAAAACGAGAAACGGAGGTAATTCTTAATTAGAGTTGTTTTTGGGGCTTGAGCTTTTCAAAATTTCACTATAAAAACTTAATTTGTGGAGGCTTCCACAAATTAAGATACATTATGAATTTATAAACATTTACTTTCACGATTAGAGTTTCGTATTAACTCCTATTTGTGTTTTGGTTTATTTACAATTAATCTTAATTTAACATGAGCAGGGTATATGAAAACCGGGGTCAAATCCGACTTGCCACAGCGGGACCGGGCTTTTTTAGCTCAATTCAATAAATTATTGCATATAGAAAACATAATACAACAATCGCCTTTAGATTCAATTTAGAACGCGATCTGTCGAACGACTCATGGGGAGTGAGACGCTGAGTTTGAGAGAGCCATAACCTTACCCACAAGTATTTAGATTTCAATATAAATCTGTCGGAATTACGACAAATCCTCTGTAAAACTGAGTTTGTGAGAATCGTTCTGCTGAGCTTCCACGCATCGATCCCTTTCGCGTTAATTTAATTGCAAAATCCGAAAACTACGGCACTCAACTTCTCATAGTGTAACACGATTGAGTTAAGTGAGCGAGCCGCAAGCGAAGTTATATGTACTCATGGTTCAATTTTCTAATATTTCTTTTAGTTTCAAGGAAATCTCATCTGATTTATTTAAAATCATGAAATGTCCTCATCCTTTATAATGAATGCGTTTTTTATGAATCTAATTGGAAAAATATAAATGTTTCATTTATTTCTATAACTTTCGAGAAAAAGCAATTTTACGTAAACCTTGGCACAAAACGAAGTTCGAGTAAACTTAGTAAACAGACAAAACAATGTGCCGAAAGCCAGGTATTTTTCATTAGCAATTCCGAAGGTAACGGAATGTCACCTAACTAAATCGAATACGAATGACGAAAAATAGATAATAACAACCAAATATAGAAATATTATAAAAATATGTTATTCTATCAACCAAGCTTAACTCCTCCGTAAACTCAATGCAACAGGCAACTTCCGATAATGATAATTATGTCTTATAGCTAGAAAATTGGGAAGAACGTACCCGTACATACTTTACAAAATGAAACGTAAATATGTAACTCACGTTCAATGAATTGGCATAGGATTCTTATATTGCAACACTTTTCCAGTGAACATATCAATTACCCCGAGTACCCCGCTTTATGAAATATAATTCTTACATGTCGATCGGATATGTCCTCAAGTCCAACTGACTCATCAGCAAAGAGCGGAAGAAAGAAAGATGCGATGGCCAGCAAAATAAATATTACCTAAATCGTTCACTGGAAGTAACCACTACATTTGTTGGATAGAACGCCTCCGGAAGAATGGACTGAGATGTCTTTAGAGATTTTTTGTAATATGATTTTGGAAACGCATTCTTTAAAGCTTCATGAGGTCTGATGCAATTATACTCATATTGAAAATCATCAAAAGCTTTTTGCTGTTCCTCTAAAGAAGAACGAGGGAGACAAGCCGTTTCTTATTTCAAAGTCCGGTGCATTCTTTCATGGCGACCGTTTTGTTGAGGCGGCTTACCTGGTTGAATTCGCTCATGTCGAATCCCTAACTTTAACCACCAAACGGAAAGTTTTGTTAAACCTGCAAGAACTGAGCGAAGCAAATGGAGAACCGTTATCAGTCCGAATTGCATCCGGTTCCGTATTGAGTAAACAGCTTTGTAAAAACCGTAATAACGCTTTCTGTATTTGCTTTTGGAACTATTTCAGAACCTAAAAGAAAGTGACTATGCGTCCGTGATTGTTAACGGAGTACATCTTATTCCACCGCCTACTGTGAAGTTGCCTTTGAAATCTGCGCACCAGACATCGTTCGGACTCAGAATATGAGGGAAATGATAGACTGGTTTCATTTTCTTACGCAGAATTTGTGCTTTTTGAATGTAAAAAGTTATGAATCGATTCTTTTGTAATACGAAACCTGAATTTGAAAATCTCCAAAATGACCAATCTTAAATTCTCTTTTGAACTTAGGAAAAATGACAAAAAATCATACTGCTCCTTTCAAAAAAAACTATATTTTGCAAAAAATGAACACTCATCTTGTTAGCTTAGAAATAGAAGTAAGTACAAAGGAATTTACTTGAAATCGGGTTTCGCAATTTCAACTTAGTTCCAATGACCACTCGGAAGGATTTTATGGATGCTCTCTATCGAGAGTACAGTGGAAAAATCTTTGATTTTCTCTATAAATATAGTTCCGGGAATCCTGAAATCGCGATGGATCTGATGCAGGATACATTTCTGAATTTTTTCAGAAAATATTCCGATACAGATATAGACCAGGAACAGGCGATCCGTTTACTTTATACGATTGCTCGTAACCGTTCCATCAACTATTCCCGGAAGTTTTCCACGGTAAAGGAAAGTGGAAATTCCGAAATGCAGGAGTTTCAAGAACAAAAACTTTCTTTCGTTAGAAAGGCAGAACTAAAGGATTTAGAAGAACGTCTATTAGTCTGTTTGGACGAACTTGAAGAAGACGAAAAATATGCCTTGATTCTTCGATTTATGGAGGACTACAATCTGACTACCATAGCTGAAATTATGAGTATATCGGTATCAACTGCATCTCGTTTAATTGTCAAAGCGACAGCAAAAGTAACCGAAATCGCAGAAAAAAAGAATTTGAAACCCTGATCATAGAGTATAGATAAAATGGAAGAACCGGGAATAAAAAGGGAACAAAAGATTCAAGAAATTCTTTTCGAAGGAAAACAAAATGATCTTAGTCCTTCAATAGAATGGCTGGCCAAAAGTTTGAGCAATTCTTGGGTAGAATATTCTCCCCAAAAGTCAGACTTCGAATCTCTTTATGCCCAGGCCAACCTAAATTCTTCTAAAATACTTTCTTTTTCCGATTTTACAAAAAACAAACTCGTTTGGGGAATTTCAGCGGCGGCGATATTTCTTTTTGCAGTTACATTAGGATATTATTCTATTCTTAAGGATAGGCCTTCTCTCGGAATTGAAAAAGGAGGTGTAGAAATTTCACAAGTACAAGGAGAAGCCTACCTCACCTCCTCCGATCCGAAAGACAAAATTCTTTTAAAACCAGGAGTAAGAATCCAAGAAGGCCAGAGAGTAGTCACTGGTTCTGGGGCCATTCTGAACTTAAAAGTGTCCGATGGAATTGTAGTGAGAATACTTTCCGATTCGGAAGTTTCCTTTCGATTGATCGATCTTTCTACGCATTACAAAATTGGAATCGATTTAGAAAAGGGAGAATTATTAGCCCACATTCATAAAAATCTTAAAAAAGAAGAATTTATAGTTCGTTCCGAAAATTTAAGCGCAGAAGTACGAGGTACAAGTTTCAGTTTTCAAAATGTTCCGGGGCAAGGGACTAAAGTAGAAGTTTTAGAAGGTCGAGTAGCAGTCAGTACTCACGTAGAATCTCAAAAATCAGCTCCAGAAGGTGAACAAGTTCTGGAGCCAAATCAGGGAATTTTTGTAAATCAAAATGGTTTTGTTCGCAGCCATTTGAACGATTCCGAAAAAAATCGTTTAGAAACTGAGTTCGAAAAACTGCCAATTGAAAACATTCCTAGAGATAAAAACCGAATCTATTCAAACAGACAAGAGTTACTAACGGATTTCCAAAGATTAGAAAAAATTGTTTTGATCGATGGAAAAGAGATCGAAGGTGTAATCGTAGACATGGATGAAAAGGCGATGTACATTCAAACTCTTGAAAAAGAAATTGTCATTCGCAGAGAATCCGTCTCTGAAGTAATTCAACTCTACTAAAAACAAATTCTCTTTGACAGTCGGTCGGTAAGTCGGGATATTTAGTTCGCGAGGAACCTATTCCATGGCAATGGCAAAAGAAGACGCCGGTAAAAAAAGAATTTTTAGCAACTACATCGTAGATCGAGATTTCCAATTTAAGTTTTTATTGAATTACTCCTTACTCATTGTTTTTGGTCTTATTTTGACGTTAGGTTTTCTATACTGGTTAAATGATACTAAATTTGATAAAGGAGTTGTTTTTCGTTTGAGAAACGACCCTATTAAAGTGTATCAAAAAGGTTTCGAAGATCACAACGGAATAGAAAGGGAAAAGTTTGTGGAAAGGGAAATTTTTCTTCCGGATTACGATCACAAACTAGACATGTTTACAATTCAAGTAAAAGGAATATTATTTTTATCCGGTTTGTTTTTGGGAATGGCCACAATCTTTACCATAATCTATTCTCATAAAATGGCCGGACCTATTTACAATATCAAAAATCAACTTAGAAAATTAGCAGCGGGAGAAGAACCAGCTCGGAAGATCAAAATTCGAAAAGGAGACGAATTTCAAGAACTTGCAGATCTTCTCAATCAAGTCATTGAAACCAGAATCAACAATAAAAAAGGCTGAATTTTTTCCATTACTCGGGACTACATAATAGAATATCTACTTAATAGTTTACAATTCTATAACGTGAGTTCGACGTAAGAATCGCTTTCACATTGGATTCTATCAAAGTTACGTGAAACGATAATTTATGATAATTTTATAAAGCCCTGTTTCACAACAAGATAGGGATTTTATTTTATAATACTGAAATCTCGGATTACAAAAACAGTTTTTAAAGTTTGAAAATTAGTTGTAGATTTTTTAAGAAATCCGTGTAAATTTTTTCGATATGATTCATAACATTTTATTCCTTGCTGCTTTTTGTCTATTCCTACCTCAAATACTTTTTGCAGATGATGAAATTGCAATCGTACTTTTTGTAACCGGAAAGGTTCAGTATTCTCAAGCAGGAAAAACGGAAACACTTAAGAAAAATGTTATATTAACAAAAAACGCAAAAGTAGAAACTGGAGAAGGAAAAGCCGATTTACAATTAGGTGCAAACGCCGTAATCAGAATAGCCCCATTTACAAAAATTGAAATTGCAGAACTTTTTTCAGATAGCTCTAAAAACACTGCAAAACTTACTTTAGTTTCCGGTAAACTATTTACGAACGTCCAAAAATCTAATAAAAAGGAAGAATTAGAAATAAGTTCGGCCTCTTACACCGCTGGAGTTCGTGGAACTCAATTTGTAATCAGCGAAGAAAAAACGAAAGCTCCTAAAAATGAGGATTCGGATATTCCTGAAGGAGTTTTTGTCAATGAAGGAGAAGTTACAGTTCATCCTTCTTCAGGAAACGATTTGAATCTTCAAGCAGGAGAACAAGCATCTTGGAACGGTAAGGAATTATTAGCAGAGCCTCTCAAAGAATTTATGAAAGAAAAAATGAAGATCATTCAAAACTTCAAGGCGATTAAAAGTGAAAATTACGAAATGCTCAAAGGGCAAAAATTGAAAAATAAAGAACTTTTAGAAAACTTTCCTAAATCATAATTTCAAGTAAAAATTTTTCTATAAAAAGAAATAATCTTTAGAAATGATAAATTATAATAGTTAATATAAGAATCTTACATTTTTTGATTTAACGTGAGTTTGGTGTAAAAGAATCTTAATCTTCTTAAAATTAATAAAGTTATTGAAAGATTCCATAATTCAGATTAACAAAACTAAAACTATTTCAATTGATCGTTTTTATAAAACAGAAACAGGCGAGCGGTCAGTAACTTTCAATAACTCTAATGTAACGCGAATTCGACGTAAAAAAATCCGGGCGAATCCAGCCTTTACAAGCAAAGGCTGGACCGGGCTCTCAGCTCTGGTCAAGTTATTGTGAAACTACAGAATCAGATTCAATTTTTATAAAGTACTAATAACTTGACCTTACAACGCGCCTTATAGGAAGCGTTGTGCTTTAGTTCATTCATCGATCCCTTTCGCGTTATAACGAATTTACGTTAATGTAATAAATTCATTTTAAAAAACCTGATTTTCCGTAAAAATAAAAGTGTAGGAACTATTACATTTTTATTTACATTAATCTGAATTAGACCATGATTCATTTTTCTGAAAAAAGTTAGGGACTAACTAAACTTTGCAAGTCAAATAGAACTACAGTAAATCACGATTTTACGAACAAAATTCCAAAATTGTAGGAACTCATACTTTTAGAAAATTCTTTCTGATTTTCTTACACCGAATTTGCATTACATTACTTTTCAAGATTTCAGTTCTGGCATGAGAGCCGTGTTTATGGAAATGATTTAATACTTCCATAAAATGAATTTGAATCAAATAAAATTGAAAAATATATAATAAATTTATAATGCTTCTTCTATCAAGTTTAAGATTTCGTTTTTATTTATTTTTAAATAGAGTATTTTTTTATACTCTTAAAATGAGTTCTGAATTGTAAAATCAATGTATTAAAATAAAATTGCATCCTTCAAATGATTAAAATCAAAACTAGTTTGTAGAAATTTATTTTGAGTAATCGGATTTCGTAAGGAGAAACTTAAAAATTTTAAGATGAACGATTCTATTCTTGAGAAGCTTATTATAATTTCGGAAACATTACGATTCAAAATGTATAAAATCATTTTTGAATCATTGATTTCAAAATTTTGAATTGGAATGAAAAAGACTACGAATAATACATTAAGCCTATCTTAATTTACAAAAGGAAATTCTTTTTAATTTTTACCACTACAGAATATTGCGGATCTATGTCGTATCCGAATCGTCAAAAATTTTTTTACTTTTTTTGCAATGATTGTGGCTCAAGTGTATCATTCGGTGTTCAGAACAAAATGATTCACTTTATAGTATGCAATGATTTTGATTCATTCAAGAACGATAATCTATCTTGACCATGAAGAAATCACTTCGACTACAGATTATCGTCATTTATACGATTTTAACCGTTGTAAATCTTACTTTTGTAGCGGTCATGATTTTTGAAAATCAAACAGATCTTCTCATTTCCAATTTTACTTTAGAATCGGATCGTGTCGCTCGAGAAATTCTTAAAAAAATAGAATCTTACGGAAATATCAATTTTGAAAATTCCTCTCAAACCGACGAATTTCAAACCAAATTATTAAGTATAGGACTCACAAATTTTTCAGTCATTGCAGCAGAAGACAATTCTTTGGAAAAAACTCGCACCCTACTTTCCAACGGAATTACTGTGACTATATCTGATTTGAAAACAAAACTTACAAACATGAGTAACGCAAAAGCGGCTCTAAATACATCTTACGATATTGAACTCGACA
The DNA here is from genome assembly GCF_000243695.2 of Leptospira kirschneri serovar Cynopteri str. 3522 CT. NCBI lineage: Bacteria > Pseudomonadati > Spirochaetota > Leptospiria > Leptospirales > Leptospiraceae > Leptospira > Leptospira kirschneri. The sequence continues at coordinate 45,998 of NZ_AHMN02000007.1, forward strand.
CAGACCATTTTATAGTTAATCTCATCTTTTATCTCAATCCTAAAACGTTTCTCATTTCCCAAATTAAAATGAAGGAAATGGTAGATCGGCTTAGATCCCTTTATATACAACTTGGATTGTTACTCATTTGGGGATTTGCCTTTCACATTCTTTTTGGAATTTTCCTTTATCGAAAGATCTTTGTTCGACTTTTTCTTTTAAAAGAAGTCAGCGAAACGATGGCTACCGGAAATTTAAATGCGAGAATTTCCTGGAACGTTTCAGCTCACGACGAGTTAGATGTATTAGGAAATACATTCAACGGAATGGCAGAGCAAATCTCTTCCCAATTCGATACTCTTAAACTCAAAAATGCTCAAATTCAAACGGAGTTAGAAATTGGTAAAAATGTTCAGGAATGTTTTCTTCCTGAAAAAAGAAAAAAATTCAATCTGATTAACGTAGAAATTATTTATCAACCAATGCGTGAAGTAAGTGGGGACATTTATGACATCATCGAAATCAGTGATACAAGAACTGCATTCTTTTTAGCGGACGCTACTGGACACGGAGTTTCTGCGGCTCTCATCACCTCTATCATTCACTATAATGTAGAAAATATCATGAAAGAGACCGTAAATCCGGCTCACATTTTCAATCGACTTAGCGACAATCTTTTTGAAACCTTACAAGGGACTTTTTTCGCCACAGGAATTTTTATTCTTTTTGAAAAAGAAGGAGGATACGCCTACTTCTGCAGCGCCGGACACAATCCAATCTATTACTATCGAAAAGAACAAAACAAAATCGTCGTATTAGAGTCAACGGGATTTGTTTTAGGAATCGGTATTCCGGATGAATATAGCGTTTTAAAAATTAAAACTTCTCCCGGAGATAAGATTCTAGTTTATACAGATGGTGTTTTAGACGCAGCCAATGAGACCACCGAACCATTTGGAGACGATCGTCTTTTAGCTGCTTTTCAAAAATATGCCACTCTACCAACAACGGAACTTACGGAAAAACTTCGGGAAGAAATTCATTCTTATGCAAACGTTTTTCCGGACGACGTTACTTTTGGAATTTTAGAGATCACTTAAAAATGAAAAAGAGCTTTTTCATCGCAATTATAGGATTTCTATTGATCGTTTTTTTTGGATTGATCGTACTGGATACAAAACTCTATGAATTAAAAGTCACTCTGGAAAAAAGAAAGCTATTCAATTTTTCTTTCTCGAGTGAAATTCTAAGATCTAAGTTCGAAAGTATTTTGTCCAATAGAGACAACATTCGAGCGGAGATGAATCTGAATAACTTACAAAGTTCCTTAATTGAAAGTAATCAATTAGAAACATTTAGCGTTGGAATTCTACAGAGTTTTGGTTCTGTTTTGATCAACGCGGTTCGTTTTGTCACTGGTAAACCTCCCATCGATTTCGAGATTAGTTCAACTAAAATCCGCCTGTTAGAACACGCCTTTGCTTTGGAAAGAAATCAAGCATACAAAGAGGCTTATCAAGCCTATGGAGAGTCGACAGACGCATTTGCCAAAGGAACGGACGAAAGCGGATTTATTCTTTTACACCAAGGTTTTTGTCTCGCTGTCCAAGGGGAATTTGATCATGCTCTCAAAGATTTAGAATCTGTTTTAGAAAATAATCCCGGAACCGTATTTGCAAACGACGCGGAAATTTTAATTGCGATCATACAAAGATCCAAACAAAGCGCTAAAGAAATTGAAGAAAATTTTGATAGTCCCGAATCCAGGGCAAGGGCCTATTTTGCAAAAGGGAACTACTCTAAAGTTTTAGAAGAATTTGCAAAATCCGATATGACTTCTGCGGAGATGAAATACATTCAAGGATATTCTTTAGAAAAGACTGGTAATCAAAACGCTGCCATCACCGAATATGCAAAACTTGCATTTTCCAATACCGACAAAGAAATTGCGATTAAGGCAAATCGCAGATTGATGATGTTGGGTCACTATTACAACGCAGGAAGTGAAATCGCAAAAATTTCGGATAAAAACGCCGAAAGGCTCGGAGACGCAAGCGAGGCCGCGGAAATCAAAGCGTCTTCCGAAAAATTAAAACATTCTAGCGCTGAGGAAAGTTTATTCAATTCTAATAAAACCGGACACACTGATGATGAAAAGAAAAGTCTCTTAAGCTCAGAATTACAAGCAGTGGTCACCAAGTCAGAAGCTTTCTTAAAAAAAGCGGAAGAAGAAACTAAGGCTGAAAGTAAAAATTACATTGCCATTCAAGTCACTGATTCTGTTCCAGTGTACGGAGATAAGATTATCATAAACGGAGACGAGACTAAACTTTTCTCGGCTCATTTTCCAATTACAATCGCAACTTATACGATTGATTCTATTGGTCTTATGAAGAATTCCATTAAAAATTCTCATAAACTTTTATTTGTTCAAAACAAAGAAAAGATTCCGTTCTTAAAAGCTATTTTTGAAGACGACCAATCCATTACCTTAATCGAAAAGAATTCTAAAAAGAAAATCAGTCTAAATTCTCCGATTCAAATCGAGTTGTCTAAATGAGAAAAACTTTAATTTACATTTTACTTTTTACTTTTCTAACAAGCCATTTATATTCACATAGAGTAATTTTAAAATCGGGAGAACAGCTTTCGGGAGATTTAAAAGAAACAGAGGGAACGTCGGATTATATTATTATCACAACCGAAGGTGAAGATATAAAAATTTTAAAAAAAGACATAGCTGAATTATTTTTCGAAGAGGAAGGAAATCTTCTTTGTATTCATTTTAAAGAACAATCAGAACCTAAATGTAGCCTAAAGGTCATTAAACTCAATACAAATACAGTTTATTATGTGGACGAGAATCGATATCTTAGAGCCTCTTTCAAAGATTTAGAATCGATCAGTATAGAGACACCTTCTACCAAAATTTTAGAGCAACTTTCTAAAACAGGTTTTCAAATACGGATCACGTCCAAAGATAAAAAGGAAATTTTATCCCTTATTCAAAGTGTAAATGAAAGCGGAATTTCGGTTCAAAACGAATCAGATCCAAACTCGGTTCTAATTCCAAAAGAAGAAATTGTTTCGGTATTTTATAAAGCGAGCCAAGAAAAAAAAGAAGAGCCCCCTCTTCCGAAAGAAAAAGAAATTCAACCCATTACAATTTTGGATTATTTAATTCCTGGTTACTATATTAAAAATCAAGGATATACAAAAAGTGGATATGCCCTGATGGGAGCCGCTGCATTTTTTGCCATAGGAAGTCTTTATGAATTTATAGAAGCAAAAAATGCAGAAGGGAAAACTCCTTTATTCGTTCCTCAAGGAGATGGTTCTATTCTTTGGATAGAACAGCCCAATGGAGAATTTAATAAACACAAAAACTTAAATCAACTTTTTCTAATATCTTTGATCTGTACTTATTTATTCAATACCGCAATAGTCACTTTCCCGGCTACATTCTCTTTTTTCTTTCAAGAAATGCCGGCAACCCCAAATCTACATTCGGTAGAAAAGGATCAGAAAATCGAAATGAAAATTAACATTAACTTTTAGGAAAACAAAAATGGAAGCAACAAACAATTCAAAAGATGAGTTATCCGTAGAGATTATATCCAATTCTCACGTAAATCATTTACTAAAACCTCATATGACGATCGTAAAAACGAGCGGGGAAGTAAATATTTTTTCTTCAAAGAAGCTCAAAGACTTATTCAATTCGAAAATTGATGAAGGAGCGAGAGTACTTCTATTGGATTTATCGTCTACAACGCATATAGACTCCTCAGGACTTGCAGTTCTTATCAGTACACAAGCCAAACTGATGAAACAACTGAAAGGTGCCTTAATCGTATATGCGATCCCTAGCTCGATTAATAAAATTTTCGAATTAACTCGACTGGATAAATTGATTACGATGTCGATCGATTTAGACGAAGCCTTAGATAAGGCAATGACATTTTGATCATCGCCTGTCTTTTCTCTGAACTCGAAGTCGATTTTTATTTCGGGTTCAGAAGAAATATCTAATACATTCAAAACAATATCAAAAATTTTCATTTTAAACTTTTGATATTTTATCTGGCCTTCTCGTTGGCATAAAAAGATTGTTTCTTCTAAACATTTCTCTACACTTTCGAAACCGATTCGTTTTCTCCACTTACTAAACTTGTTGGATCATGTTCGAGATATTCATTACCACAAGAATATTGCCAATAAGGATTTTCTAAATAAACTTCTATTACCTTTCATATACGCGTTAACCGACACTTTGTCATAACATTTACGGGTAATCAATTTTTAGGGAACAGTAACAATCGTATTTCTAAACCAAACTTCTCTGTGTAATACTTTTCGAGTTTTTCCCAGTATATTTTGTTCGCTATTTGATACAACAGATGTCTATGATTGAGGATCTGATAAAATCTGTTACGAAATCAGAGCCGGTCTCAAAACTGGTTGTACTTTTGAATCGTAATTAACGTGAGTTCGACGTAAGAAAATTGGGGCGAATCGCTCGCAAATTTCATAGTTAAAATGGCTCACGACCGCGCTTTTCGCTCCAATTCCTTCGGAATTTCCGCTACAATCGCTTTCGCATTTGTTATGCCGAACTCACGTTAATTATTTACTTGTGAAATGGACAAATATTATTCAGAGATACCGGATGGACTTTGGAAACAAATAGCCCCATTCATCCCGAAAGAAAAGGTAAATCCGAAAGGAGGTCACCAACACGATTAGTAATGGCAGGCATCATCTATCGAATGAAAACAGGCTGTCAGTGGCGTGCCATTCCGAATGAGTTTGGATCTGGCCAAACTTGTCACAGAAGATTTCAAGAATGGGAACGAGTAGGAGTATTCAAAAAGATTTACAGCGCGTCCCAAAACTCGTCGAGCGACAATAGAAGCGAGACGGCTTGAGTTTTTCGCTTTATCAGAAAGATCAAGCTGCAAGGTTCTATCCAGCCCCAGTTTTTTCCGTAAGAAAAAACTGGGGCTGGATAGGTTCTTATAAATCTATTTTAAAATATTATGATATAAAGAATCAAATAGCATGGGACTGGGCTTCGATGGATTCAGCAATGGTTAAAGCTTCCACAGGGGGAGCTTAACTGGGAAAAACCCTACAGACCGTGCTAAATTAGGGGTTAAACTGCATAATTCTTACAGATGGAAATGGAATTCCTTTGGCAATTGCGTTGACTGGAGCTAATGTTTATGACAAACACGGTGTAAAGGATACGTTGAATTCAATCCTAATATTTTCCGGAAAAAGAAGAAAGAAACCAAAACATCTTTGTTTAACGCGAGTTCGGCGTAAGTTTTTATAAAACTGAATTTTTCAAAAAAATGCGGGAACTACAGCAAATAATTAACTTTTACGCGGATTGTATTTTGGAATATATTTGGAACGATTTAAATTAATCTAGGTTTGGCGTAAGAACGTTAAAAAGTGGGAGTTCCCACTTTCGACTCTACGTAAAGCATCATTTTTATACACCTCTGTTAATAATCAGAATTTGAGTGCTGTTAAAAGCTAAATTTTCAACCAAAATCTTAAAATTTCACACCCGCTGGCACAAGCCCCTTACTTATTTCGTTAACACCATTAGAGGTTTAAATAATATGAAACAATGCAGATTGAACGTTAAGTTCATGACTCTTTTATCGTCAGCCTTAATTTTATTTGTAAGTTGTGCAAAAGGTAAAGACAATAAGAATGATTTATTGTTAGCGGCAATTTTGCTTAATGGTGGAACAAAGGCCGAGTTCCGCATTTCCAATATCAATACCCTTGTGGCAGCGCGCACTGCGGCAAATTCATCCCAATCTAGAATCGGAGAAAGTAACGCTTCTGCATTCCTAACGGATCTTGGCGGAGACAACCCTCAAAATTATGGAGACGGTGCAGCGGATGGTTTTAACGATCATTTTATCACGCCAGCTGCAATTTCTATCGGAGTATGCCAAGTTGTTGCTTATAAATCAGTAGCAAAAGGTGGACCGGCAAAAGGAAGTGAGACATTAGAAAATGCGAATTTTATAATGTTTGAATTATCGGGATCAAATGTTGTCCCAGGCGCAAAAATGTGTGGAAGTGGCTTTATGCCCATCGGATTACAAACCGGAGACAGTACTTTAAGTTCGGGTTTTCTTCCAATTACTCCATTTCCAGAAGCGGAAAAACAAGACTATGATCGAGTAGGAATCATCGCCAGAGACTTTACTTATTATTTTGACCCGAAAGATGTCCCTGAAAATTCATACCGTTATGTGGACTTGATTTTAAATGATCCTATTTCTAATATTGAGTCTCACCGAGCCTACGATGAAATTATCAGAGGCGACGTAAGTCCAAAACTTTTTAATAAAAATTGTCCGGAATCTTTTCTGAACTCTTCGAGTTATATCTACTCCGATTTGTTAAAATCGGGAGAAATGGAGAATCTCTCCTCAGGTAGTTGTATGATGACCGAATTAGCGATCGACGCAAATTCTGGTCATATACTTAAAGCTGCAGTTCCAGACATTCTTAACCCTTTCAGAGATCCTACAAGCGTGCTCAATCCACCATCTGTAGCAGGCGTTGAATTTGCTTCCCCCACACAAAAACTAAAATTCAAGACGCCGGCTTCCATCAATAATTTGGATATAAAAGATCCATACATATTGGTTGTAGATCTGGACTCTTCTAAAAAAGACGGGGGAAGTATTTTATTTAACGTTTCCATTGATAAAGTTCTTTTTTGGGACTCAACTTCGGCGGACAACGTCTTTTCTCCTCAGCTCGATGCTGGCGATAGTCCCAACGCAACGAGTGGAAACGATAATTTAACGAACACAGCTAGGAAAAATATGATCTTCCACTTACCAACGATCATCAGTAACTATAAGTAATTGAAACGAGATCGCCGTTGAAATAAGGAAATCTTCGTCCAATCAATTTCTGATTACAAAAGGTTTGTGAATAACACAGAAAGGAATCAAGTTTCCTTTCTGTGTTTTCAAATTTAACTTCGACTCGACTCAAAGTATATTTCCTTGGATACTTCTTTCTCCAAAATATTTTCTGGTTTTAATTGCTTGATCGATTCTTTCTTTCGCTATTTTGATATTCCTCTCTAAGAGTTTGTACAAACCTAATCGCCAAGTTGGTAGCAAACGTATTCCCCACGTAAAGAAATTAAAAACGTAGCAGTTCCCACAAAACTGAGAAATTGAAGTTTTTAATAGTTGTTGCTGATATGGGAACTACTACTTTTTCGACTTTCTTACGTCGAACTCGCGTTTGTTTAGATAAAGGTTATGATTTCAAAGATATAGAAGTTTTAATCAAAAGAAGAAACATTCGATCTCATATTAGGAAAAAAGCCCTCATCGGTAAATATAAAAGAAAACCTAGACATTGGGTCGTTGAAAGAGCTAACAGTTGGCACAATCGATTCAGGACTATCCTAATTCGTTGGGAAAGAAGATCTGAAAATTATCTCGCAAGCTCTATTATTGCTTTTAACTTTTTTGATAGGTAGTTTTGAGTTTTCTTCTGGTCTTATTTCTACTGGGTTTTTAGTGTTTTTTGATTCTTTCCTATAATTTTGTTTTTAACAGTTGTCTTTAGATTTTTATAGAAGTTTTTATTTTTAAAATTGGTTTTAAAAAAATTTCTTCTTTTCAATTAAACTCGTAAGTAATCAATATCCGTCTTTGATTAAATAATCCAAATGCAATCGAATATCAGATTCATCGTTTGAATTTTCAATAAAATCGTCACGAACAACTTTTTCGTTTAAAACCCGGGTCAATTCAGTATCGTTTTTAACAAGATATATCCCGTTAAAAATCGAATAATTTTCAATCCATAACTCCAGTTTTTTAGATTCAGAGAATATAATACATTTATGGTTCATACGAATCGAATCGGAAAGCATCTTTCTAAAATTGGTAAGATTGATAAACTCTTCATTTTCGATTCCATTTAAGTTTAAAATATATAATCCGATAAACTCCTCTAGAATAGATAAAATAATATCTCGAACATTCAAAATGGAACGATTATCTACAACTCCTGACAGCTTAATCAACATTACTTTGGCAGACACTCCATGTACATTGAATGTAACGAACTCATTACTAACTTGCATTCGCATTCCTCATATTTTAAATTTCATACTCTTGCGCATAAGATGTCTAACAAATCACTAATAATGGATTCAATACAAAAATCGATCCTACTTCGTCTAAAACTTAACTCGAGTATTATAAAATTAAATATATAGAATATTTAATTTTTTGAATAATCGAATTTCAACCAAGCATAGCTAACAGCTAAACTTTATCATTTTAACTCTTTTCTTGAAAAAAATTTAGGTTTGCTTTTAGTCGACAAAAACACATTTAAAATTAAACCTAAACTCAATTTGTAAAAAAGTTAATATCTAGAAAGGAACAGCTAAATGATTCCGAAAACAAAGTGTTTATTAAGATTTTTTTGATACAAATTTTCAAATTTACCACATTGAAACACTTTCTAAACTTTAATGTGTTTTCTAAAACATTTGACATAATTATAGTTTATAAAATTCAACGAACTCATTCGCAGCATTCTATAAAAGGACCACTTTTTTACGATTCGCCTTTTTATACTTACAAAATCTTCAGTTCATTTAGGATTTTATGTTTTTCTAACTTATCAATTCGAATTCGTAATTAGAATTCGAATACTTTATTTTGATAATTTCATAAACATTTACACTGGTAAAAAAGATTAATTCTTTTATCATCATTGAAAGAAACGCTCTAATTTTAGAATTTATAGATATTCAAAGAAAATACATCTAACAATGAAAAATTTTTATGATTGATCTTTATAAAACTTAGGAACTTAAGTTTTTTATAAAAACTAATCACAAAGTAAAATACTGGATACTTCTGTTATCTAGTTATGAGAATAGTATAAAAAGTTTACTAATTTCTAAATTAACGTGAATTCGTTATAACGCGAAAGGGATCGATGCGGGAAACTAAAGCAGAATGCTCTCTATCATAACCAGCCCTACAAGTTGAATAGGATTTTAGAATCAAAATTGAACTCAGCTCAACGGCTCTCTCAAACTAAAGCGTCTCGCTTCTTGAACTCAACACAACGCTCTCTATGGATCGCGTTGTGGGATAAAAAACGCACATTATTCAAGTGTTCCGACAAAAATGAGGTTTTTTACTTGCAAAAAGTATGTTTTTCTGATAGAGAAAAGTCCCTCAAGCCTTTCCTCCTGAATTGCGACCCATGGGAAGCAATTCATTGAGTTGCCACCCAAAATTAGGGAAAACTCATATAACGCTCTCTACGGATCGCGTTCTAAATTGAAACTTAAGGTGAAATATTGTATTACGTTTTCTGTATGCAATTTATTGACCAGAGCTAAAAAGCCTGGTCCAGCCCACCTATGACAAGCCGAATTCCGCCACATTTTCTTACGTTCCTGTTACGTTAAATTAGAAGCTTATTTTAAGAAGTGATCTGAAATTGAAAAGAAGACAAATCCGTAATCTGTGTAGGCTTTCCGTAATAAAATCCTTGTAAAAAATTCGCTCCGTAATCAATCGCAATACTTTCCAATTCAGCATTTTCGATTCCTTCAAAAACCATTTTCTTTCCAAGGGAAAAAAGAACCTGAGAAATCGCCTTTAAAACGCTTCTCTTACTTTGATTTGTATCTACTCCGATAATTAAACTTTTATCCAGTTTTACGTAATCACATTCAATTTTTTCAATTCTAGAAAAATTAGAATTCCCAATTCCAAAATCATCAATCGCAATCTGAAAACCAAAACGTTTTAAAATCGCCATTTGTTCAATAATGAGAGCAGTTTCTTCATAACGACTCTCTGTTATTTCAAGAACGACGGAACTAGGATGTAAGTTTAATTGCGAAAAGTAAGAAATTAAATTGTCTGCAAATTCAGGATTTTTCAATTGAAAAGGTGATATATTGATCGAGATCATAGGATTGAAAGAGAAAGAATTACTTTTTTGGATCTGAGACAAATCTAAAAGAGCGTTTTGAATTACCCAAGTGCCGATAGAACTGATCAGACCAGACTCCTCCGCCAAAGGAATAAAAATATCCGGACTGATCATTCCTTTGGCGGAATGATTCCAACGAGAAAGGGCTTCTAAAGAATGTAGGCTTTTATTTTCCGAATTTACGATTGGTTGATAATACAGTAAAAGTTCTTTTTTATGTACTGAATTTCTAAGGGATAAATATGTTGCGATCAAATTGGAAGAATCATTTTGATTTTGAGTTGAGTATCTACTAAAAGGAGAATCTATCACCTTTCTAAGATTTGCCCTTAAACCTTTGAGGATATTGAGGGGACTCGTATCTGCTTCGGAAGTGTGCAATCCTCCTATAGAAAGTTTTAAATGAAATTCATGATTGTCTATCTGAATTGTATTTTTCATGTAAGAGATCAAACTAGAAGGAATCCAGTTGATGTCTACGTCTGGTTTATTGATTTGATACGCAAAAAAAATTTGATTCGTAGAAATTCTAAGGCCTACGTTTTGACTATTAGTAATGGTCAAAAACTCAGTATGTAAATCTAAAAAAACCGCTTCATATATTTGAGTTTCATATTTATGAAGAAATGGATGATTATAAATTTCAATATTAATGAGATAAAAATACGTTTTTTCTAATTTTAAAGTGCGGACTAAATCATGTTTTAAAGATCGAAATCGTTGAATTCTATTTTTCTCTGTACTGGATAAATTGCGCGTAGATTCTATATGGGCGAGTACATAACCTCCTTTTGTATTGATTTCAAAATTAACTTTGTAGATTCGATCATTTTCGGATCGAACCATAAGTTGAATGTTTCTATCATTTTTGAATCTTCGAAACGTAGAAACATTAGAATTGCCATAATCAATGAATCTTTCGACTGCTTTTTTAAGTTTTGGATCTAAATCCAATAAAGGATTATAATTCGGTTCCGAATAAAGTTGTTTTCCCTCAAGATTATACAGCGAATAACTATATGTATCCGATGAAAGAGCTTTATTTTCAACGTAAAGATCGCTGTACTCAGAAATCATAGACTTATTATATAGTAAAATTTACTCCTTTCTTTTCATCTTATAATCTAAAGTTCAAAAGAAATTATCCAATCTCAGCAATCTACAAATAGGTTTTATCAAAATTTTCGAATTTATGGCTGAAAACAAAGTGTGCAAGATTACAAAACGGCAAATTTTTTAAATCAATTGTTTTCAAAGCAACTTTCTAAAAGACTAAATTCAATATTCAGAAACAAAAGCACGTTTACGTTTTAAACGATTCTGTTTAAAGCGGATGATTTCGTTTACTCTACTACTTATAGAGACTTACATTTCATAAAATTAGAGAGAATTTTTAGTTTTGAAACTATAAATTTTTTGGATGATTGAATTGCCGATAGTTATATAACGGTATCGCTAATTTTATGTTCAAGGGCCGATTTTCGTCAAAATTACAATTAGTCCCAACAGTTAGAAATCTGTAAAAGATCTCAAAAGCAAATCTTAAAAAAATAGAATACGACAAATCGTAATAAAACGATAAAATTAAACTTTTATTTCTCAAGCTGTTGAACAAATGGGCCGACAAAAACATTTTAATCTGCAAAATATATAAAGCGAATAGATCCATTTCTATTTTAAAGTAGCTTTGAATATTTTCTTGCTACGAATGAGAATTCACTCAAAGTTTATTATTTTCAAATCTAGGAAGTAAGATAAATTGACTTGTAAATAAATAAAATTCAAAATAAGTATCCTTGGATTCGACATGATTTCATTTATTTGACTATGAATCGCCTTAAATAAACAGAAATGATTCTTTTTAATTTCATGAATCAATAGAACGTTAGATACAATTGGACCTTTACTCAATTTGGTTTATCACTTTCGAAAACTCTAAAACAATTTTCAAAATGCTTAAACCGAAGTTAATAGGTTTTGAAGACTAATTAAAAAATGAAATGTTTTTATTTAAAATTGAATATCTTTATATTATAAATAGAAAAATTTAAAGTTAATTCAATGATAAGTGTTCAAATTTTTTACATAAAAAAGAAACTTTTCATCTCCTGAAACGATCTTTATCTATAAAGTTAATAATCAAAATAAAAGTATCCGCGAATATTAAAAATTTCTTTTACAATTTAAATGTCATTTTCACATTCGTATATAAAATGATTCCTTTAAATTGAAATCGGCTTCAATTTAAAAATGAATCTTAGGTGAGTTTGCTTAAACTTTTAATTTAAAGATGCATTTTGATTTTCTCGAAAAAATAAATGTAGGAAAACAAAAAGCGAACAATGGATTATGATGAATATTTTAGATTCGATATTAAATCAAGACATCTTATTAAGCTTAATAAGATTTGGTGCGGGCTTCGCTTTAGTTTTAGGAATTGGAAATTGGATTCGAGCAAGAAAACAAATCGATTATCTGGTCTCGTCAGTTTTAATCTTCACCGCAATCTTTCAATTTATAGATGAATCTGTTTTAAATACGATCCCTCAAACTTGGCTTCGTAAAGTTCTCTTTTTAATCGATATTGTCGCCTTAGCAGCGAGTGGGACCCTTATCTTTTTAATTTCCACTATGAGTTTTAAAAGATATTCGAAACTTCCTTTAATTTATTATTGGAACCTGATTGGCCCGTTGATTCTTAGCCTTCCAATTGCTACTTTTTACGAACAACAAGGAAGTAAAGAACTCGAATTTTTCTTGTTTGCAGCAGATTTATACGTATTCGTATATTTCGTCATTGCAGTTGCGAACATTTTCATCGACAAAAAATATGAATCCTCCGCGATAAGTTTTAAAACAATTCTTAGTTTAGTTATTTTAATTTCCCTTTGTATTCCTCTGGAAATTCTCGGAATCGTTTTTGAAAACAAATCTCTCATTTTACTTTCCAGTGTACACACTACATTTACTGTCATTTTCTATTATTTTTTAACCTTAATCCGCCCTAATTTGTTAGATATAATCTCTTCAGAATCTGGAAAAAACTTTGTCAAACGCTCTCTCTTACACGATGTAGACATAAACGCTCTCGAAAAAAGACTAATTCATATTATTAAAGAAGAAAGAATTTATTTAGATGAAGACATTCGTCTCCCAGATGTTTCGGAAGAACTTGGGATTTCTGTACATCAACTTTCTTTCTTTTTGAATAATCATCTAGGCGTAAATTTCAACAATTACATCAATCGATTTAGGGTAGAAGAAGCAAAGTCGATGCTTATCAATGACCCTTCTCGATCTGTGGTTTCTGTAGGAATTGCAGTTGGTTTTAATTCAAATTCTTCTTTTTATAAAGCTTTTCTCAAAGAGACCGGGATGTCTCCAAAACAATTTAGAGAAACTCAAACAAAAGTAATCCACTTTCAGTCTTCCTCTGCGGATATTCAATTTAGAAATTAAATTTTGTCTATGATTAAATTCAATCTAAGACGGAGTTTTCTAAGGTCATTTTGTCCTCCGTTCTTCTCAAAAAATTTCAAATTAATAGGACATCCTAAAATAGCATATCTGATATTTATAATTTTCCTATTTCTAAATTATATTTACCGATGACCGAATTCAAAATCGAGCGCTATAATAAAATCAGTGGAAATAAATCGCCTTAGTGAAACGCCAATGCCGCAAAAATTCCATAGAATGGCGGTTTTGCGTTTTCAAAAATTTTTTCGAGGGAATTCATTCTAATGTTCAATGCAAGTAATTTATACGGTGTTATATCTTCTCTATTTTCAGAAATGAACCTATTCTACGCCCATGCGGCCGGAGTTGGGACTGGAATCGTAATGGCGATCACGAAACTTTACACTGGGAGAAAAGACGAATTCAGTAAAGCTTATGGAACGATTCTTTTGAGCGTCAGTATTTTTTTGATGGCAAACAATAGAGTCATCTTTCCACAACAAACAGATCCAAGATTACTGAAAGACTCTTTGTTTTTAGGAATTTACTTTGGTTTAGTTTTGTATGCTTCTGCGGCGGTTTTAGTTTGTATGATGTTCATTCTGGATCGTCTTCAAAACCCTTGGTTTTACTGTAAACGATTGACTGCAATCATTCCACTTGCATTGATCGCTGCATTTTTTCTACCCGGTACAATTTATATCTGTTTTTGTGATTCAGTTGCAATTTTAATTACACTTTACACATCCGGCTGGTCCATTTATAAAATTCGCTCTTCTCAAAAGCCGAACGTTTTTTTTAACTTTCCTTTCGTAACGCTTGCGATTACTTCTTCTCTGATTTTGGATTTAATCGGAACTATAATTCAGTCTACGAAAATGCTTATGTTTTCCGAACTCATTCCTGGATTCATGATCGCTTATATTACTTTAATTGAACGTTTCTTTCCCGTACTTTTTAGCAAAGCTTATGGAGAATCCAACAAAGTATTGATGGATCAAGAACTTACTGATTTTTCGGATGATGATTTACTTGAGTCAGAAGAAGAAATTCAATCCGAATCTAGTAGAAATATTCTAGAAGGTGTAGAACTAGAAAAAATTGAAGAGAGAATTAATTCTTTCTTACAAGTAAGAGGTTATGCGGATGAAGAGCTCAGATTGCCTGATTTCGCTTCTTATTTAGGTCTTTCTACCCATCAAGCCTCATATTATCTCAATAAACATATGTCGATGAAATTCGCCGACTTTTTAAATATGAATCGAATTGAAGACGTTAAGCGAAATATTCGCAACAAGTCTCACATGAATTTACTTCAAATTGCCTTAGAATGTGGTTTTAATTCGGCTTCTTCATTTCACAGGGCTTGCGTAAAATTTACCGGTAAGTCTCCAAGAGAATTTAGAAAACTCATTAATTCCGATAATTAAAACCCTATTTTGATAATGAAAATAATTTTCTAATCGTTATTCAATGCTATTTAACGTGAGTTCGGCATAACAAATGCGAAAGCGATTATTATGCTGCGATCCACAGAGAGCAGCCCTGAGTTTTTTATTCGCCCCAATTTTCTTACGTCGAATTCACTTTATTTAAAGAATACTAGGATTTCCCACTAAAACAGAAATAGTGTTTTGCGCTTTAGTAAAAATTTACGGCATTCCATTGGATATAGAGACTATTAATCGTTAAGATGTTTTTCAGAATATTTTAGTAAATTCTAAATTTGTAATAGTTCCCCACAGATTACGTTTTTTCCGATTTTTAAATCTTTTTTTAATACAGAGCTTTGTAGTTTCCAGTACTTTCAAAAATCCGATCGTGCTCACAATGCAGAAAATGAATCTTGCTTCTTTTGTATCTCTTTTCATTTTTTTACTATTAGAACATATGAAAATAGTACCTGAGCGATTTTACAAAGACGCAGAAATTCTCAAAAAACTATCTCACTTGAAATTATTGGCTTTTTTGTAAGAGTTCCCACATTTCAAGTTTGAAACAGGCCCAGAATAGTATTATTTCATACGTCCCAGTAAAGTAAGTCAAGACGACTTACATTAAATTAACGTGAGTTTGGCATGAAAGGCCATCTTTATGAAAGTCAATCTTTATATAAAAAACAGAATGTAGGAACTATTACAAATCTGAACTTTATGGATCGATTCCTTAAATGTGGAAACTACCACAATTTATAAAATAGAAGTTATAACAATTGAACCTGTCGTATTTCAAGTGTGGGAACTATTACAAAACTTAGGTTTGTCTGTAAAATGATGTAGGAACTACTACTTTTTAAAAATTTTTTCTCAGTCGAACCCACATTAAACTGGGATTTAAATTTTGATGATGGCCGTAAAACAGCGATTTTGTACAAAATCTGATTGGAGTTTGTATTTTATAGTAGTTCCTACAATTTTCAAAGTTTAACTGATAAATCCACGATTTGTGAGAGTTCCCACATTTTCAAAATCTAATCGTAAAACATAGACATGTGTAGTTCCCAAATTTTATTTTTTACGGCAATTACAAGTTTTCGTAAGAGTTCCTACATCCATTTTTTCACAGTAAAACGAAATTTTAGGAAACAGATTCCTTACGTTGAACTCACGTTAAATTAGTATTTCAAAATATACGATTGAATTGTATTTAAGTTTTTTACTTAAAAAAGATTGAATGTTGTTATGGTTTTACAGAGCGATATTGATTGTATAGAGAATCGTCCGAATCAAAAACGGATTCTGTAACTGCAATAATTTCTCCCGACTGTAAAGATACAACCCTCAGTTGAAGTAAAAATGATTGGTCATCAAATTGTACCGTTCCCAAAAGTATCAAATCCGCTCCGGATAATCTTCCGATTTCTAAATTTTGACTGGAAAGTACCAATCCCGATTTTTGAAAACTTTGTTCGTCGATCAACCGCCCTAATTGGGATTTTTCTACTAGTAAAATTTTTCCAGGATCGTACATTTTGGATAGAAGTCGTGAGGAAATCGTCGTTCCTAAAGTTGTAATCACACCGTTTTCATTAAACAAAGGTAGAACGGCTAACTTAAATGTATTTTTCTTTTCAGTAGAAAAACTTTTGCCGCTAACTTCGATTTGTTTTTTTAATAAATCTGAAACTTCCTGTAATACTACATCTAAAGGTTTTGGAACTTGTTTTTTTTCAAAACGATGTCCGCTTGTACAATCAATTAAAAATGATAATAAAGAGAACATAATAAAAATGGAATATTTCATTTAAAATATTTTACCAAGCCGACTCGGTACCCCACCAAATTATATTTCACTACGTCGTAAACGGAAAGTATAAAAACAATTACATTAGTCCCCTAAGGACCCTAAATAGATCCGCGGTTACTATAAAAGTGCCTATACTACTTCCTATCTGAGGAAGCATAAACACTAGAAAAATTCGAATCACGTTATTTTTCCAATAACCTTTCCAGTGTTCCGAATCCTGCGCGATTTTTTCAAAATCTTCTACCAAAGGTTTACGCAACCAAGATTCACATAACGCAGCGACCCAACCCGGTTTGATGATCGGATTGAAATTACCTATTGGAGCCGCAAGAAAGGCAAGGATTACAGATAAAGGATGCGCCAGTGAAACAATTGCGCCTAACGCGGCAAGACCACCTTTGACCAAAATCCAACGCAGAATAAATTCCTGTCCCTGTTGTTTTCCTCCAAAATAAAAAACGGTCAAAATCAAACCCAAAAAAATTCCCGGAATCAACAGGCCTTTCCAACGATCTAAAATCGTTTTTTCCGGAAGTTCATCTAACTTGGAAATATCCTTTTCTTCTTGAACGTGACTCAAAATTCCTTGCAAGTGACCCGCTCCCACCACTGCAAAGACTTTTTTTCCTTCTTTTGCAGAGTCTCTAATCTTTTGAGCAAGATAAGAATCCCTTTCGTCTATGATTACGTTTTTAATTGACTCATAACGTTTTGGAAGTTGAGAAAAAAGATCTTTGAGGACGTCTTCGGATTTCATCTCTTCAATCTTTTCTTCCGATATATCCTCTTTTACAAAAAGAGAAGTCAAAAGCGCGGATAGAAGAAATAATCGATTGAAAATTCCTATGTTCCACCAGGCTCTTTTTAAAGTAGTAGAAACTTCCCGATCAATCGGAACGATTTTAGCGCCTATCTTTTCGCCCTCATGGATCGCCATTCTCATTTCATCTCCTGGACGAATGGAACCCTTCCCCAGTTTCTTTTGAAATGCCGAAAGGATAAGACTGGAAAGAAGAAGATACATCTTTCTTTCTTTAAAAACTTTGAATATATCCAGTTTCTTCCAGTGTTCACTGTCCTTTAAAGAACGCATTCTGGAATTACAAAGTTCGACACAAACCGTATCCGGTTTTTCTTTTCGAATGATCCTTTGCACCTCGTCTATACTTTTCTGGCTGATATGCGCTGTACCAAGAATCGTTACATTCGTTTTGCCTAATTTGAAAGTTTCGAACGGTTCTTGCGATTTTGAAACTTTTTTACGTTCCGACTTCGTTTTATCTTTAAGTATTACTTTTGCCATCCCAAAACAGAGTTTAAAATTGGGATCCGAGAGTAAAATGAAATTCTATCGTTTTTGAATTCAAATTCGTCTTTCTAATATTTACTATCTATAAAAAAGTATTGAAGAATTAAAGACCTTCGTATAGTGTTTTGTTGCTCTTTTAACACGAAAACGAATACCGGGATTCAAATGCTTACAAAAGGATCTAAAGTAGTTAATGTAGGAATCGCAGACATGCAGGGAGCACAGTCCCCCGAAATTTTGAGAACCACCTTAGGTTCCTGCATCGGCGTAGTATTTTATGCTCCTGATAAAAAAATAGGGGCAATGGCGCATTTTATGCTTTCTAAAGATCCAAGCGGAAAAGATTCGCAAAAGAATCCTTTTAAATACGCGGAAACCGCAATTCCACTTTTAATCAAGAAGATGAATGAAATGGGATGTAACCCAGGAGAATACTCAGTAAGACTTTTTGGAGGAGCCTCCATGTTTAAAGGAGTTCAATCCAGTTTCTTACAGAACATAGGAGAACAAAACATTCTTACCGCTAGAGCTATTTTAGAACAAAGTAAAATTCCTTTGATCTTAGAAGACGTCGGAGGAAACGACGGTAGAACGATCAGCCTATACTTGGACGATGGAAGGGTTCTTTTAAAAAAAGGCGGGTTTGAAAAGTATCTTTATAAGGTCAGGTAAAAAAGATGAAAGAAAAAATAGACCAACTCTTTTTAAACGACGCTCAACTTCCTAGAATTTCATCCGTAGTTACGAAAGTGATGCAGATGGTTGAAAAACAAGACGTTGCAATTCCAGACCTAGCCAAAGAAATTTCAAACGATCCTGGTTTGACCGCAGACGTAATTAAACTTTCCAATTCTGCTTATTATCGAGCTGCAAAACCAATCAAAACCGTACAAGAATCTTTAATGACTTTAGGAATCAAAACGGTAAAAGATATAATATTATTAACTGCAACCAGAGGAATTCTCAAAAAAGACCTCAAAGGTTATCAAGTAGATGCGGAAGATAACTGGATCCATTCGCTTACTGTAGCCGAACTTTCCAAAAGAATCTGTGAGCAAAAAAAACTAAAAGTAGGCTCGGACCTTGCGTTTACCGGAGGGCTTTTACACAATATAGGAAAAGTAATCCTTGCGGATTTTTTTCCTGCGGTGATTATCAATCTTAGAGAAGAGTTAAAAACTCATTCCGTATCCTTTGGAGAATTAGAAAAAAAACATTTTGGATATTCTCATGAAGAAGTAGGACAGAAACTATTAGAAAAATGGAATTTTCCAGAAGAATTAATCCACGTTACGCGAAATTACAGCCAACCCGAAAATGAAAAAGAATTTCCAGAATTGGTCTCTGTGATTCATGTTTCTCATTCCATTGCAGTAGCGGCCGGTGTGGGAATCGACATCGCGGGTTTAAGCATTCCAATTTCCAATAAAGCTTTGCAGATTTTAGAGATCTCGGATTCTGACTTACAAATGTATTATACGGTTCTTCCAGAAATACAAAAACATATCCGTGAGTTAATTCAGGCTTGAAAAAAAACTTCGCTCTGATTGGTCCCAGAGGAGTCGGAAAATCTAAAATTTCTCGTAAACTTTCTAAAATTACAGGGATGCCTGTAGTATCCACTGACATGATCGCAGTCTACGAGATTGGTGGAATGTCGATTCCTGAATTCATTCAAAAAAATGAAGGAGATTGGAGACCATTTCGAGATTTAGAATTTGAAATTCTTACCAAACTCAAAACCTCTCAAGGAATTATTTTAGATTGTGGGGGCGGCATTTTGTTTGATTTGGATACCAAAGGAAAAGAAATCTTAAGTAACCGTAAAACTACTCTTTTAAAATCCATTGCATTGGTTTTTGGTCTTTCCAGACCCACAGAAATTTTAGTGGAAAAGATTCAAAACGATCCTACCCGTCCTCCTTTGAATGCAATTCAGTCTTATCGTACTATTTTAGAGAGTCGGTTACCTCACTATCAAAGCATTTCGGATTATTATTTAGAAATAGACGATCTGAGAGTAGAAGAGATCTGTTCTAGAATTCTACAGAAAATCGAATATTGAATTGACACACTTTGGATATATTTGGTTCCCTTTTTTCAAAGCTTTTAAAAAAAGAATATCAAAATCGTATAAAGGCAACTAACGGCCTTAATACAATATGAACAGGGAATTAAGATGTCAGAATTGGAAGTGCCAAAAAAGAACAAACATTCTATCGAAAGACTGATCAAGATAATCCGTCAGCGAAATTATAAAAAAGCTACGGCTTATACTTACATGAAATACAACTTGGATTTTCTTCACTTTGCGGATAAGCCCGCGGAGAAAATCACAGTAAAAGATCTAAACCGTTATATGGATCATCTAAAGAAAAGGAAAGTATCCTCTTCTACGATTCAGATCAACGTAAGTTCCTTGAAAATGTTTTTCGAAGACGTCATGAAGATGAATTTATTCCAGGACTTTCAAAGACCCGTCCGAGAATACAACAATCCAAATGCGATCACTTATAAGGAGATGCAGAATATTTTAAAGGCTGCTTCTTCTAATGCAAAACATGAGTTGATGTGTGGTCTTGTTTATTTCGGAGGTCTTCGTGTAGGAGAATTGATTTCCCTTCGGTGGGCATATATAGATACAAGAAGAAAATCGATTCAAATTAAATCTCCGATTCTTTCTCAATCTAGAACCGTGGAAATTCCAGCCGAGTTAGGAACTTTGGTCAAGAAGTATGAAAGAGAAATTGCTAATTCTTCTTCCAACGCTTATCTGTTTCCAGGAAAAAGTTTAGGATCTCATACTACTTCTAGAAATGTAGAAAGAATTATTTCTGAAATCGGTAAAAATTCAGGTATTTCAAGTCCAGTCACAGTTTTTACTCTTAGACATAGCAGAGCTTTACATCTAATTGCGGATGGTTCTTCTTTAAATCAAGTGAAGGACTTTCTAGGTCATAAAACTCTGGCAAGTACCGAATCTTATTTACCAGTAAAGAAAAACCTAAGAGCTGCCGTTAGAGAAAAATCAAGACAAGATGCTCTTAAAAATATTCGTAAGAAATTTAAAACACGTTAAAAAAAATAAATATAGATTGAAGTGAGTTCTCTTCTTAACCCTTCTCTTTCACATAAGAAGATTGTTTTTTTAAACCTTTTTTTCGCAATATCGGACCCAAAATAAACGCACTTGCAGGAAAAAAATTTCCGATCTTTGCAAGAATTCCCCGACTACTTGGAATCAAAACTTCAAGAGGTTTTTTACTTAAAACCTTACCCAGAATGATTTTAGAAACCTCTTCCGCGGTTAAAAACGTATTTCCCGAAAAAGTCATTGAAGCCTGTTCATAATCCTTTTGTAAATCTAACATTGGAGTTTTGATTGCATCCGGGCAAACAACGGTTATGTGAACATTCTTTTCTTTTAATTCTTGAGCGATCGCAAGAGTAAAACCTCTCACTGCAAATTTTGAAGTAGAATATAAAGAAATTCCAGAAATAGGAGCCACCCCCGCCAAGGAAGCAATGTTTACTATATGCCCTGATCCAGTGGTTACCATTCTAATAGCGGCTTCCCTGGTTCCATACATAACACCCTTTGTATTGATGTCTATATGACGATCAATATGGTTTACAGGAATCTCGTAAATATAACCCGGTAAAAGATAACCGGCAACGTTCAAAAGTACATCGATCTTTCCCCATTTTTTGATCGCAAGATCCATTACTTTTTTCCAATCGCTGGGAGAAGTTACGTCTAGCTTAGAAACAATCACTCTATCTTTTTCATCTTTCCAAGGAGCCGCAAATTTTTTAAGCTCCTTTTCGTTGATGTCAGTGATCAAAATTGAATGTCCCGCCGCAAACGCTTCCTCGGCTAATTTTTTTCCAAGTCCACCTGCACATCCCGTAATAAATAAAATCATATTCTTTTTTCCTAATTTAGGTTATGGGGGAACCAAAAGACAATCTTCCGAAACTGAACGTGGGGGCCGTTCCCGGAAACAACCAATAACTTGTCATCTCGGAAGATGGCATAACGTTATAAAAATCAGGATTTCTAGAAGATACCCCCGCCATTTCCTTTTCTTGAACCATAGAAATGTATTGCTCCAATCCGATTTCGAGAGTATTTCCGTTTAATATGACTTCCATACCTGTCGCTTTTGCAAATCTTTTCACGCCTGGGATCCTAGAATTTAATGGAGAATAACTGTCCGCGCTCACTCCGTTTTCACTCGAAACAAAAATTCCTTCAGGAGTATGAACCACAAGGGAATGATTGCCTGCTGTATGTCCCGGTGTATTGATCAAAGCTACACCCTGGCCGAGTTCCACGTCTCCATCTAACACTAAAATACGGTCGCTTGCAACTCCTCCGGTTCCGTTGGGACAATACCAATCAGATTGAGGTGGAAGTAGTCCTTGAACCGAATCCCATTCTTTTCTCATGATTAAAAGTTTTGCATTTGGAAAATATCCTCTTTCCCCGTTTGCTCCTAACCATTTACGAATGTCTTGAGTATGTAGATGATCATAGGAAATATAATCGACTTTTTCGGGGGAAATTCCAGCGTCTTGTAAACATTCTTCTACCGTGTTTAAAATCGGAGCGATGATCTTTTTACCGATGGATTGAAAGGGTCCAAAACTTCCAGCGAGCCTTTTAAAAAAAGGAGTTTCCGCATTTGCATCTATATCGGAAGGAGAAAATAAAAGTGTTTTGATTCCATTTGAAGTTTTGTACTGAACGATAAATAATCGATTCAGAATGTGCATATACGGAGTGGGAAGACTATAAGCGTTCAAAAGCGCATAACGTGTAGGATAAGGAACCCTGACTAAATCATAGGATCTGTAAAATAACACTTGGGGACCAGAAAGCATCTTTTCTCTAAATTTGCGGGCCCTTTTACGAACGTCTTCCAGACGATCCACCGGATGTGGCAGATCTCTTGAACCTAAAAAATCCGAAATAGACTTAATTGAAGTATCTTTTTTTATCTTAGAAGTGGTCTTAGTTTTAGATGCTTTCGCCATTTATTTACTCCTTAGAGATTTTGTTATTAAAACTTATTTAAAAAAATTAAAACGGTTTATAACTTACGATATAAGCCACGAGAAGCCCTAACAAAGGAAAGCCGAACCAAAAAGTTTTTCCCAAAGTAGGTCTTTTATAAACCAAAGTCAGAAGTCCACCGTAAGCCAACCAGATTATAAATTTTGCAACTACCCAACCGGGCCAAGGCCAGATGATTCCAAGCCTTGCGAGCATTCCAAATCCACCTAATAAAATTAAAAAAAGACCGATTCCATGTGTGATCGCCACCATTTTACGATTGGCAAATTCTTTTGTACCACCGTTTAACACATGTAGGGTCACTCCTCCGAGTGCCGTAAAAAGCAGAAAGATTCCGAAAATGTGAATCATTTTATAGACTGTGTAAGAAATCATAGACTAGTTTTTCCTCATTCTAAATTGATACCGTTCAGAAAGTTCAAAACCCATGATTGTATTTTCGAAAAAACATAGGACTAAACATTTCCTAAGTCATGCAGCATCACCAATCTTTACGAAAGAACTGACTTTGGCAACGATTGTTTATGAAAAATATAAACTTTATTGAAACGTATAAAAAATTCAAAGAATTCTAAATTGAAATATTTTGAGATTTCTATGATTTCGTCGATTTGTTTGATTATTTTTTTATACAACCATCGATTTCAAAAGGTTAGAGCTTTAAAACGTTCATACTTAAATTAACAAAATCTATTTTCTATAACTTAAGAAACGAAGAAGATTTTTTGATTATTTTTATTTCTAATCATTTTTTACTAAAAAGACGCATAACTTTATATAGCTACTACTCGGATGAAAGAAAAGATACTGTCGTGAACTTGTTTTAAAAGTTAGAATACGGAAGCCAACAACCAGGTTAAAGGTGTCGTTTCAAGTAGTTTAACGTGAGCAGGGCATAACAAATGCGAAAGCGATTATTATGCTGCGATCCGTAGAGAGCCATAACCAACCCCACAAGTATTTGGATCTCAATATTAAATCTGTGGGAATTACGACAAATACTCTGTAAAACTGAGTTCCCACCCTTATTTTTGGGTGGGGTAACTCAATGAATTGCTTCCCATGGGTCGCAATTCAGGTGGAGAAATTCGGAAGACTTTTCTCTATCAGAAAAACATGCTTTTTGCAAGTAAAAAGACTCATTCTTGTCGGAACACTTGAAAAATGTGCGTTTTTGAGCCTTCTGATTCTAAAATCCTATTCAACTTGTGGGTAAGGTTATGGTAGAGAGCAGCACCTAAATTTGAAAAATTCCGAAGGAATTGGAGCGAAAAGAACTAAAGTAAAACGCTTTTTCAAGCTAAAGCGTCTCGCCTCTATAATAAATTATAATTAAAAGCGAAATATCACATTAAGTTTCTTTCATGCAATTTATTGACTAGAACTGAAAGTGCGGTCAGACAACGCCAATTCGCCCTACTTTCTTACGCAGAATTTTACATGATTGAAGTATAAACATTTTATTATATAGTGGATCGTTTACTTTTCTAGAAGATGTTGCACTCCAACCCAATTACCAACCGGAGGAGAAGTGATATATTCCTGACATCGTTTACGATAAAGAATTGGAACAATGTCTTCCGGAAAAACTTTGAGCGCCTGTTCGAAGTTGATCAAAGCTTCTTGAAAGTCGGCTACCTTGTACAAAATGATTCCTCTCGTAATTAAAGATAAAGTCGCATCTTTCAGTTTTCGTATAGGAGGTGCATCCGCTTCATAAATCTCATAGATGATGATCGGATCGGTCTTTCCTTTTACGACGACGGAATCAATTTCACGAATTGCAAGACTATCCGCGATGGTCATTGAAGAAAGTGTACTTTTAGTAATCAGTATATCCGCGCGATAGAGATTGGTTAGACTTTCCAAACGAGAAGCCACGTTTACCGTATCCCCAATAACGGTCGTATCCAATCTAGAACGGCTCCCCACGGTTCCGAGCATTAGATTTCCAGTATTGACTCCAATACCTATCTTTAATCCTTTAAAGTGAGAATCCTTTGCTTGTGCATTGATTGTTTGAACCTTTTTTTTCATTTCGATTGCGGCGAGAATTGCCTTATCTGCAGACGTTTGATGAGAACCATCCCCGGAAAATAAAGCCAAGATTCCGTCTCCCATAAACTTATCCACAAAACCTTCGTGTCTTTGAACGACCGGTTCCATACTCGCTAAATAATCGTTGATAAAACGGAAGTTTTCTTCCGGAGTCATCTGTTCTGAAATTGCAGTGAAAGAACGAATGTCTGTAAATAGAACACTCATTTCTTTCAAAACCGAATCTCCTAGATTGACTTCCACTGCTGAATTTTTTCCGAGAACGTTTAAAAATTGAACCGGAACAAAACGAAAGAATGCGTTTTTTTGTCTCGCTAGTTCTAACTTTTGCTGACTGAGTTCTATGTTTAAGTCTTCTGATTGACGATACAAAGAAATGAATCTGTTGGCTAAGATAGTGGTCAACGCGACTACAAAAAGAAAATAAGCGAACTGAGTAAAACGAATTCCGGATTGAAAAAATATGGAATCGATCACGTCGTAGACCGCAATAAAAACTACGGTGAACATGCTAGTCGCAAGAAGAACGGCGTCTTTTTTACGAAGATAAACCGCTTTACTCATAAAATAAAGAAGATAAACAAGAGTGGGAAGTATGGAAATCTGCCAAAGTCTCAGACTTGTCATGGTATAACGAAACGGCTCTACTAGTGTAGTCAAAGCAATCACTACGTTTAATATTAAAATTGCAAATAACACTTTTGAAAACTTAGCCCTTCCATAAAAGTAGTCCTGCATAAACAGAAGAAACAAAGGAGCCAAAAGAGAAACAGAAGAATATTCAATTCTTGTAATCCAGGTAGTATCGTAGATCACTTCAAACGCAGTACTAGATCTTGAAAGAGAATATAACGCCATAAAAACGCTGAAGATTCCGAAATAGAGATTGTATAGGTCCTCTCTTCTTTTTACGTAGATCAAAAGATGATAAAGACCAAAAAAGACGTATATCGTATTCAGACAAAGATTGATTAAGGTGGAAATTTCTCCCGAAAGTTTTTGTTCGGTTGTAATAGAATAGTCTCCGTCTATATAAAAACCTAGATCCACGTTTTTAGATAAAAAAGAAGCGGGAGCGTCCCCAATCAAACGAAACGTCAGAAGATTTTCCCCCGATCTTAAAAGACTAGAATCTACGGGAAGACGAAAACTACGAATCGTTCTTCTTAAAATCATTTCTTTGCGAGAAACATCTAAATGAATTTCTTGAGTTAAGGAATGATCATTTAAAAATATTTCCCAATTTTCTCCGATGGATTCCAAATACAAAAAGATCGGTTTATAAACTTTTGTTTTTTGGAAATCTTCTTGGATATGAAATCTAGTTTGTAGAGTATATTCTTTCAAACCGGTTCCGACTGAGGTTTCGAAAATTTCGTTTAATACGATTGGGAAGTTAGAAATTTTTTTAGATTTCGGAAAAGTAGAATCAATTCCATTCAAATATTCTTTTTGAAAACCCTCGACTGCAATCCAGTTTCCTTTTCTCAAATCGATTGGTTTCCAAGAATCTTGACTTTCAGCAAGGATCCAAAAAGGTATGATTACACAAAAAAAGAATAGAATCGTTTTCAAAGTAAATGTTTTCCGTTTGAGAAAATGTGATTTTTAATAGAAAAGTATATAAATTAGAAGTCGAGGTTGTCTAATTTTCAACATTTTTATTCGAAACTTTGACATGATCTTTCGGAAAATCAATTGTATTCTATATTTTTACTTTGGAGGAAATTAAAATGTCAGATCCATTATTAGGAACGAATCTTCCCGAGATTAGTTTGGAAAGTACGGAAGGTAAAAGAGTAAAACTTCCGGAAGATATTCAAGGCTCTTGGACCCTTCTCTATTTTTATCCCAAAGACGACACTCCCGGCTGTACCAAACAAGCCTGCAACTATCGAGATAATATGGGAGAATTTAAAAAGATAGGAGCAAAAGTTTACGGAATCAGTTTAGATGCTTTAGATTCTCACGGACAATTTATCCAAAAGTATTCTTTGAATTTTCCTCTTTTATCGGATCCGGATCATAAACTCAGCGAAGCTTTGGGAGTATATGGCGATCAAGAATGGAAAGGAAAAGTTTTCAAAGGACTTTCCAGAGATTCCTTTTTAGTTTCTCCGGATGGAAAGATCCAAAAGGTTTGGAGAAAAGTTGACCCGACAACTACGGTACAAGATACTCTTCAGGAGATTTCCAAGTCCATTGTATAAACTTCATTTTGTAATTCAGGAATATCAACTTACGGGACACTATCTTCAAGTCGAATTGGAGGTAGAGTCCTCTCAAAACGAAACCGTTTTTTGTCTACCCGTTTGGTCTCCCGGATCTTATATGGTTCGAGATTATTCTAGGCATATTCATAAACTAGAAACTTTTACTGTTGGAAAAAATGGAAAAAATCTAGAAATTTCACAAATCGGTCTGGACTCTTGGAAAATTCGAAGTGAAGGAAAACCTTTTCATCTGCGTTATGTGGTCTATGGTTATGATTATTCGGTTCGTTCCAATTATTTTACAACAGAGTTCTGTATTTTACATCCGCCTGCTTTGTTTTTATATCCGAAAGACCAAGTAGTTTCGGAAATTACATTAGAAATTTCGAATGATCTTCCATTTGAATTTTGTCACTCCGGTTTAAACGGTAAGGGTAAAAAACGTTTTTCTAAAAATTTAGATGAGTTTTTAGACACACCCATTCTATTGTCCAATCGAGAGGCGATTTCTTTTCAAGCGGGAGAATGTGATCATGAAATTGTACTCGAGGGAGAATTATCCAAATCCGTTCAAAAAACCCTAATCCCAGATCTTCAAAAAATCACAGCGGAACAAATCCGTTCGATGGGAGTCTCACCAAACACTCGTTATTTGTTTATTTTAATTCTTTCAGAAGGGGCCTACGGTGGTTTAGAACATCTAAATTCTTCCGTAAATATGTATGATCCTTTGAAAGCCATTTCAAAAGACGGATACTTAAAACTTCTGGAACTTTTATCCCACGAATACTTTCACCTATGGAACGTTAAACGAATTCGTCCAATTGCTTTAGGACCTTTCGATTATCAAAAACCTAGTTTAACAAAAGAGTTATGGATCGCGGAAGGGATCACTTCCTTTTACGACGCGTATTTTTTAGTTAGAACCAAACATCTCAATCCGGAATCCTATCTTGCAAAAGTTATGGAAGATTTACAAAGTTTAGAAAAATCGGAGGGGGAATCTTGGATGAGTCTTGAAGATTCTTCTTTTACCGCTTGGACCAAATTTTACAATCGTCCGAACGATCCCAATGCCAATAACACAGGAATTTCCTATTACGTCAAAGGCGGGATTTTAGCTCTTGCTATGAATCTTCATCTTTTATCGGAAACCTCCGGAAAATATTCTCTTTTAGACGTGATGAACGAAGTCTATCAATCCTTTCATGTAGGTAAAAATAGAGGCTTTACAAAAATTGAATTTTTTGAAGCCGCAAAAAAGCGCACCGGAATCGATCTAAAATTAGAATTCGGAGATTATCTGGATAAACCGATTTCAATTCCGATCGAAAAGTATCTTCATAAAATTGGTGTTAAACGATTAGATTCCAATCCTGGAATAGAACTCGGTTTTGGAACTAGAGATGAAAGAGGTTATCTTTTTATCAATAAAATCGATTGGAAGTTTTTAGATGTTTCCGTAGATTTAAGTTTAGGTGACGAATGGATCGCTTTGAATGGGATTCGGATTCATTCTGGAAATAGAAAGGATCTTCTAAAACAGTGTAAAACGGGAGAAAAGATAGAACTTTTAATTTCGAGAAAGGGTAAAATTCTCAAACGTAAAATGAAACTTTCCAAAAGATTCCAAACGAGCCAATTTAAATTTGAAGATCATCTTTCCGAAGAACAAACTAAATTACGAAATCTTTTTTTCGGATCTAGTAGTTCTAAATCTTAAGTCGATTTTAAAACTGATTTTATTGTTCTGGATTTTATAGTTATTTCCAAATGTGGGAACTACAGAAAGTTTATTAGAAATTTCTAAAGTATTATCGTTTTTGTATTTTGAGGTTTCGACAAACTTTAAAAGTATGAGTTCCTACAATTTTAGAATTTGTTCGTAAAATCGTGATTTTGAAGTAGTTCTTACATTTTAGGAATCGAGATACTTTTTTCAGAAAAATGAATCGTGGTCAGACGTAGCAAAACAATCTTCTTTGATTTAAATTGCAGTAATACCTCCGTCAACGGTCCAATTGGCGCCGTTGATATAAGAAGATTCCTTGTTTAACAAAAAAGAAACTACCCTTGCAATTTCGTAAGTAGATGCGATTTTACGCGTAGGTGTCATTTGAATGATTTTATTTCTATGGTCGGGAACTTGATCTTCTTGGATTCCCATCGAGGTTTCTATATAACCAGGACTTACGGCGTTTGAAGTAATTCCAAAAGGACCCCATTCATCAGAAATAGATTTTACAAAGCCGATCAAAGAATGTTTCGAAGCGGAATATGCAACCGAGTTTGCAGAACCTACGACAGATAATGATGAAGCAATGAATACCAATCTACCTAGTTGCAACTTTTTGAATTTAGGAAGAATCAATTTCACAATCTGAAATGCAGATCTTATATTTACCGAAAAAATTCGATCCCACTCTTCTAAACTAACATCGGTGATTTTATGATAAGGCCCTCCATATCCCGCACAATGAACAAAACCGTAAGGATTTTGATTTTGAGAAGAAATTAAACTCTCCCACTGAGAAAGTACATTTGTAAGGTCCTGTTCGTTTGTTAAATCCACGTTTAAAAAAAATTCTCCCGAAAAAGTTTCTTTGGGAGATTGAATATCTAAATTCGTTACGGAATAACCTTCCGATAGAAGTAACTTTACGATAGCTCTTCCTAAACCTCCACTTCCTCCCGTCAGAATGATATTTTCTTTTTGAGTTGGTGCCTGATTTTTCAAAGTCAACCTCGAACCTACATTCGTATTTCTAGATGACAGAGAAAGACACAAGGATTCTTTTGTTTCTCATGGAAAAACTTTTGGAAAGAGTTAATCATATTCTAGAAGCTCTTCCTTATATCACTCAGTACTCTGGCAAAACGGTCGTGATCAAATACGGCGGGGCGGCAATGGCAAAAGCCGATCTCAAGGAATCTTTTGCAAAAGATATTGTTCTTCTAAAATATGTAGGCATTCATCCGGTAATCGTCCACGGAGGTGGTCCCGAAATCAACAGGCTCTTGGACAACTTGAAAATCCCAACCGAATTTGTTCACGGTCATAGAGTTACAGACGTTCAAACGATGGAAATCGTGGAAATGGTTTTGACCGGTAAGGTAAATAAACAAATTGTTTCTTTGATCAATTCTCAAGGTGGAAAAGCGGTAGGAATTTCCGGTAAAGACGGTAATCTCGCAAAAGCAATTAAGGCTCCAGTCGAAATCGAATTGGAAGGAAAAGAAAAACAACTTTTTGACGTCGGACTTGTAGGAAAAATCGAATCCGTAAATCCCGAAATTCTTCATAACCTCCAAAAGGAAGGTTTTATTCCGGTCATTTCTCCGGTCGCTGAAAACTCAGAAGGAGAAAGTCTAAACATCAACGCGGATACGTTTGCAGGTGAAATTGCAGGCGCCTTAAAAGCGGAGAAATTGATTCTACTTACAGATACTCAAGGGATTCTAATCGATAATCAATTGGTAACCGGACTCAATCGAAGTAAAGTAAAAGATTATATTCGTAAGGGAGAAATCTCAGGGGGTATGATTCCCAAAGTAGAATGTTGTCTAACAGCAATCGATCAAGGAGTTCGTAGAACCCATATCATAGACGGAAGAGTCGCTCATTCCATTTTGATTGAAATTTTTACGGATCAAGGAATCGGCTCTCTGATCGAATCGTAGTTGGTTCGTATTATTTTCAAAAAAATTTATATTCATTGAGTAAGATTCTTTGTAGATTTTGTTTTCTCTCTAAGTTTTCAATTACGCCGTTAGCGTTGAAACTCCTTGACAGATAAAACTTTCTTGTGTCCAATGATCGAATTCTTTTAAAGAATCATCTATCACACACCACCAATATGAGTGAAAGGCAGCTATCCTTATCTTTAATTTCCGATATAACGGCGAGAATCAATTCGACCGACGATCTGGATGAGTTACTTGGTATTATCATAGAAACCACAAAAGACGTTCTCAATACGGAAGGTTGTTCCCTTCTTTTATATGATCAAAACGAAGACTGTCTAGTATTCAACGTTGCAAAAGGAACCAAAGGAGATTCTTTAACGGAATTGAAAGTTCCAAGAGGTAAAGGAATTGCAGGAATGGTTCTAGAAACATTGGAACCCGTAATCGTAAACGACGCCGCAAACGATCCCAGGATTTATAGAAACATTGACGAGACGGTGGGTTTTGTAACCAACAATCTAATCTGCGTTCCGATGAGCACCCAAGGAGAAATTCAAGGAGTTTTAGAAGCCGTTAATTCTCTCGAAAGAAATGAATTCACAAAAAGAGATATTAAGATTCTTCAATATCTTTCTGATCTCGCCGCAATCGCGATCAGAAATAGAAGACTGATCCGAGATTTAAAAAGCA
Source organism: Leptospira kirschneri serovar Cynopteri str. 3522 CT (assembly GCF_000243695.2). Lineage (NCBI taxonomy): Bacteria > Pseudomonadati > Spirochaetota > Leptospiria > Leptospirales > Leptospiraceae > Leptospira > Leptospira kirschneri. The sequence goes on from NZ_AHMN02000007.1 coordinate 77,751, forward strand.
GAGCCAACGAACTAGATTGTTTATTTCAACTCAGTCAGGCGATCTCGAATATTTCTGAAATGGATCAATTTTTGAATCTAATCGTAAACTCGATTTCGGAAGTCATGAATGCGGAAAGAGTTTCTTTAGTTTTTTTCAATTCGAAAACTGGAAAATACGAACTCAAAAAAAGTATCGGCTTTAGTCTTGAAGATCAGGAACATTTTATCAATGAAAAGGAAGGAGTCATTCAAAGAATTATCGAAACCGGAAATCCAATTCTGGTTCAAAATATATCCACGGTAGAAGATTGGTTTCGCCCTGAAAGATATAAAACGAAATCCTTCATTTCAGTTCCGATTCGTTTGGATGGAAAGATTATTGGAATTTTAAATGCGGCCGATAAAAAATCTGGAAACAGTTTTGACAATGCTGATCAAAACATTTTAAGCACAATTTCTAATCAAATTGCAGAAGCTTATAATTCCCTACTTTCCAAAGAACAAAAGGAAAAATTGAATTTGATTTATAGAGACATGCAGATCGCCTCTCAAATTCAATTGAATTCCTTGCCAAATATTCCTAAAAAAATCCAAGGCCTAGAATTAGAAACTAGTTATACAGCTTCCAGAGAAATCGGCGGAGACTTTTATGATCTGATTTATCACAATCCGGACGAGGTAAGCGTTCTTATCGCAGACGTTTCTGGAAAAGGAATTGCCGCCGCGCTTTTTATGGAATTTTCCAAAACGATCATAGCGGGAGAAGTTTCCAGAAATTCTTCGACTAGCATCAGTTTGATGAGCGCCAACCGAATTATCCAGGAAAAATCAGGATACTTTATGTTTGTCACCGTAATGCTCGTAAGAATCAATATGGCCAAACGAAAGATTCGTTATTCTAGCGCAGGTCACAACGAACAAATTCTTTATAAAACCAAAGAAAACAAGGTAATGAGTCTTTCCGGTAAAGGAATGCCTCTCGGAATCAAAGAATCCGAAATTGACGAACATGAAATTGATTATTCCTCCGGAGACCTTTTGGTTCTTTATACGGACGGAGTCAGCGAAGCGATGAACGAATCCAATGAGATGTACGGCCTCGAAAATCTGATCAAACTTATAGAACGAAACGGAGAAATGCCTCTCGGCGCCTTAAAAGAACTCATCATAGATACTACTGACTCGTTTAGAGGAGACGCGGCACCTCACGACGATTATACGCTTTTTATGATTCGACTTCCGTAAACGAGACGTGATATAGTATATTCTACTTTTATAAACTGATTGAGGACAATTATGATCCTTTTCTTTTTAACTTGAGTTCGAAAATTACTGATCTTTATAAAATCGAGTATCGTTAATCCTTATCACGAAGTGCCGTTTAATGCAAGTTCGATGAAATTCTATGCGAAAGTGATTGAGGCACAGAACGCTCTCTATCATAACCTTACCCACAAGTATTTAGATTTCAATATTAAATCTGTGGGAATTACGACAAATCCTCTGTAAAACTGAGTTCCCACCCTTATTTTTGGGTGGGGGTGGAGGTGGAGAAATTCGGAAGACTTTTCTCTATCAGAAAAACATGCTTTTTGCAAGTAAAAAGACTCATTCTTGTCGGAACACTTGAAAAATGTGCGTTTTTGAGCCTAAAACGCTTTCGCAAAAAGCGTTTTGCTGAGTTCAATTTTGATTCTAAAATCCTATTCAACTTGTGGGTAAGGTTATGGCTCTCTATGGATCGCGTTTGAAACTCAGCAGAACGCTCTCTATGGATCGCGTTCTATATTATGACTTAAGATGATTGTTATATAATGTTTTCTGTATATAATTTATTGACCAGAGCTAAAGAGTCGGATTCACCCCGGTGGTTTTCTTATGTCGAACTCACGTTAAATATTCATTTTTCATGATTGGAATTTGTATGAGTTGTTCTTGATAATGGAAAGTGAAACTTTGTATTCTAATTTTCGCGCGAAGAATACAAAAAGTTGATTCTACTTTTTTGAATCTAAGAGTTTGTCAAACAAATGTAGAAACAAAACGACACACTTTCGTTTTATAAAAATGTGGAAACTCATTCAAAAATTATTTGGCCAACATATGAGCCGGCTGACCCGTAGAAGCCAAAAGTGATCTCCAAAGAGTACTTCGATCCGGTTGTAAAACTTTTCTTTCCTGAATTGCAACTGAAATCGGAAGATGGGTAAACACGTTGTTCCACATTCCCACCACCATATCCGTTTTTCCCGCCATACCGGCGTGTACAGCATTCTGAGCCAGAAAACCGCAAAATACAGAATCTTCTGCGTTAGCCGGAATTGATCGAATAATATAACTAGGATCGATATACTTAATATTTACCGGAATGTTTTCCTTTTTAAAAAACTCTGTCATCGTATCTTTTAGAAAAAGTCCGATGTCTTTGAGTTTTAAATTTCCGGAAGAATCTCTTTCCTCCGTAGAATCAAAAAATTTTTGACCGGCCCCTTCCGCTACGATGATAACGGCGTGCCCTTTTTTTAGGATTCTTTTTTTGAGATCGTCCAAAAAGGCCTCGTTTCCAAACAGATCAAAGTCCACTTCTGGAATCAGACAATAATTTACGTTTCTAGAAGCTAAAGCCGCGTTGACCGCAATAAATCCAGAATGACGTCCCATCAACTTTACAAGTCCAATTCCATTTGGTGCTCCCTTTGCTTCCACGTGGGCACATTCTACCGCTTCCATTGCTTTGGAAAACGCAGTAGAAAAACCGAATGTTTTTTGTACGTAGTTGATGTCGTTATCGATCGTTTTAGGAATTCCTATTACGGAAATTTTTTCTTTCCTTTTTGCGATTTCATCCACGATTGTTCTAGCACCTCTGAGTGTTCCGTCTCCTCCGATACAAAAAAGTATTTTTACTCCATAAAAACTAAGACTATCCACCATTTCTTCGGGAGATTGATTTCCTCTTGAAGAAGATAACATAGATCCACCTTCATCTACGATATGCGCTACTTTTTCCGGAGTGAGTTCGATCGGTTGATGAGAATATCTTTTTACAAGACCTTGGTACCCATAAGGAAAACCTAATATTCTGGAAACTCCGTAACGATAATAAAGTTCCATTACGATTCCACGGATCACGTCGTTGATTCCGGGACAAAGTCCTCCACAAGTAACAATTCCTGCTGTTACTTCCTGAGGTTTAAAATAGATTTTTTCTCTAGGACCGGCCTGTTCGAAAAAATCAGGACCTTCTTGGACATAAGAATCCCAATCCTCTTCAGATTGAAATACCGTTCTGAATATCAGTCTGGAAGTATCACTCGTATAATACTCATAGCCCGCCGGACTAGGGATTGAACATTCTCCAAAACTTTGAATCTTTGTTTCCATGATCGGCTCCTTATAGTTTATCTTCGAGAATTCCGGTAAAAATCATTTTATTTTACAATTTTATACTGACAGTACTGTTTTACTTTCATAGTCTTACAGATAGAACGTTTTATGAACAAAAAAAGATTCTTTATACTGTCTTTATTTTTGATTCTATTTGGAGTTTCTATTTTTTCAGTAGAAAATCCTTCGTTCAGTTCGTTCGAACCGTATCATCTTTCCCGCAATTTCGATCTCAATCGTCAAAAATATCTGCAAGTTATCGCAATTCCTTATAAAGATCCGATGGAACTCAAACTAGGACCGGAAAACAATTCTATTTCCGGTAAAGAGTCGATAGAAACTAATTTTATACAAACTCCTGGACTTTCTTTTTCCGGAATGTTTCAACCTTTTTTATTTTCCGTAGTTCCAAGAGAAAGAATTCAGTTTTTACCAGTTTCCGAAGCCATTTTTGTAAATGATGTTTCATCTCGAAATGGCAGGCTGGTTTCGGGGGCCTTCTCCGAAAAAAGAACGATGGATCGTATTACGGATTCTAGAAATCAAATTCCTGGTTTCGGTTTAACAAGTTGGAATTCAAACTCTCTTCAAAATGGAAGTAGTTCCGGAGTTATGTTTCTTTATATGAAACGCCACGCCGGATTAGAAATGGATTTTAATGCAAGAATGATCGGTAATCAGGCAGGCCTTGCATTTTTAGAATCTGCTAGATCCACGATCGCATTTAACTACTCCGTGTTTCCAGAAATCGGAGAAAGTTCTAAAATGAATTTCTTTCTTCAGTTTTCCAGTATCAAACGATTTCAAGATAAGGGTTTAAGTTATGGAGAACCCGGAAATAATTTTCGCGGCATGAAATCCTACGAATACTATCTAAATCCGGGTATTTCTTTTTCATCCAGAAACTTAAGTTTAGAAGGTATGATTCGGGTTCCAGTTCCAATTGCAGCCCAACTTGGAGGAGAACAACATCAATGGATGCAGGACGTTCAAGGAATTCTTGGAATCAAATATAGTTTTTCGGAAACTTCTTCTAAGTAAAAAACATTTTGAGCTTTCTTTCGTTATTGATGTATCGTTCAATCTTATCTACATGGATTGAACTTGATCGTGTTGTAATACAATGCGAGTTAGTTTGTAATAGAATTTTTTTTTCCTAAAGTAGGAGTTCCTACGTTTTACAGATTATCTAACCTGAATTCGATGTAAGAAAACTATAATTCTGAAAAAAATTGGGATCTGGACTTTGTAGATCGATTCTTTAAATGTAGGAACTATTGCAAAATTTTGTTCGGAAAAGTATGATTTAAAATCGCAAAAAAGATAAAAGAGACGTAATCTGTAGGAACTACCACAATTTAAAAAATAGAAGTTTATAACTTGTCGTATTCAAGTGTGGAACTACTGGTAAATCCACGATTTGTGAGAGTTCCCACAGATTAAGTCACATTACGGGCCTTTAAATATCCATTTTTCGTGATCGAAAATTGTAAGAGTTCCTACATTTTCAAAATCTAACCGTAAAACATAGACATGTGGTAGTTCCACACGGCAATTTCAAGGTTTTGTGAGAGTTCCCACATACATTTTTTCAGGTAAAACAAAACTTTAGGAAACAGATTCCTTATACTAAACTCACGTTAATATAAACGATTTCTAATTTACACAATACCTTGTTTTTTTAAAGAGAACGTAAGATCCATCTTATTGATCAGATGTTTTGCCCTTCCAAAACGAATCGTACGCTCCGGTCCTGCGTTCTGATTTGTATGATAAATTTCTAAACAAGTTTCAATTACCGGACAAGAACGATCCGTACAACCGATTTCGGTAATTTTTAAAATTTCGTTTCCTTGGAGTTTCAGAGACGTTCTAAGCCAGGAAATTAACATTGGATGAAACGAAAATTCTTCGGTAGCTTTACGAATTTCCGAATATACAGGGCCGTGATCGTGTACCGAAGAAAAATTAGAAACCGTAGGACTCATACTTTTTTAATTAGACTAAAAATTACGTCCAAATTCTCAAAAGATATTCACAAAACTTAATTTTACTTCATCAAAAAGAATAAATTAGCAGAACAGATTCTTATATTCTCAACTCACCGCAGAAATTACAAGAGGATCATAGGCTAAATTTGGGGCCAACCAACGTTCTACCACTTCTATACTCATTTCTTTTCGTTTTGCATAATCTTCGATCTGATCCCGGTTGATTTTTGCTACTGCAAAATATTTTGACTTAGGATGTGCAAAATAAAGCCCACTGACCGAACTTGCAGGCCACATTGCAAAGTGTTCCGTTAGAGTGATCCCGGTATTTTTTTCCACTTGCAACAAATCGAATAGAGTTCTTTTTTCAGTATGATCGGGAGAAGCTGGATATCCCGCCGCAGGACGAATTCCTCTATATTTTTCACGGATTAGATCCTCCGGAGAAAGATTCTCGTTCTTATCGTAACCCCAATATTCTTTTCGAACTTTATAGTGCATGTATTCCGCAAACGCTTCCGCAAAACGATCGCCTAACGCCTTCGCCATGATAGAATTATAATCGTCTTGATTATTTTCAAACCCTTTCGCAAATTCCTCCACACCATGTCCAGCAGTGACAGCAAAACCTCCTATATAATCGATTCTTCCGGATTCTTTCGGAGCCACGTAGTCCGCCAAACAGTAATTAGGTTCTGTTTCATCTTGTTTTTGAATCTGCTGACGAAGAGTATGAAATACAGTCAACAATTTGGAACGATTCTCGTCCTCATAAACTTCTATATCGTCTCTTACTGAATTTGCGGGAAAAATTCCAATCACACCTTTAGTCTTAAAAAGTTTTCCGCTTGTGATCGTCTGCATCAACTTTTGTGCGTCCGCAAAAAGTTCCCTCGCTTGTTTTCCGGTCGTTTCACTTTCTAAGATCGCAGGGTATCTTCCTTTGAGTTCCCAAGCGGTAAAAAAAGGAGTCCAATCAATAAACGGAACCAACGTTTCTAAAGATACTTCCTCGTCAAAAACCTTGATTCCGACAAAAGAAGGTTTATCTATGACGGTCGTAGACCAATCAATCGGATCACGATTTTCTCTAGCCTGTTCTAGAGAGATCAATTTACGTTCCGCTCTTGTATTGAAATAATTTTCCCGAGCGATTTTTTGATCTTCTTTTACTTTTTGAAAATACGCTTCGTGTAGATCCGGATGTAACAACTGGTTCACTACGTTTACAACTCGAGAAGCGTCTAGTACGTGTACAACCGGGTGATCATAAACCGGTGCAATTTTAACTGCAGTATGAGCGGAACTTGTAGTCGCTCCTCCGATCAACAAAGGAATTTCTAAACCAATTCGTTTCATTTCGGATGCTACATGAACCATTTCATCCAAAGAAGGAGTAATTAAACCGGAAAGACCGATGATGCTCGCGTTATGCTTCCTTGCTTCTTCTAAAATTTTATCGGAAGGGACCATTACACCTAGATCGATCACTTCGTAGTTATTGCATGCAAGAACTACTCCTACGATATTCTTTCCGATATCGTGAACATCCCCTTTGACAGTCGCGATCAAAAACTTAGGACGTTCCACAACTTCTTCTGATTGGTTCTTTTCTTCTTCCATAAACGGCAAAAGATAAGCCACGGATTTTTTCATAACCCTCGCACTTTTTACTACCTGAGGAAGGAACATCTTTCCGGCACCGAACAATTCTCCTACGATCTTCATTCCATCCATCAAAGGACCTTCGATGACGGTTAATGGACGTCCATATTTAAGCCTAGCTTCTTCCGTATCTTGATCGATGTATTCTACGATTCCTTTGACTAGAGCGTGAGAAAGCCTTTCTTCAACAGAAGTGCCTTCCCTCCAGGCTTCTTCTTTTTTTTCGGTTTTGTCTCCGGCAGATTTTACACTCTCCGCAAACTCTACAAGACGTTCAGTTGCATCTGGTCTTCTGTTTAAAATTACATCTTCAACATATTCTAATAGATCTTTTGGAATTTCTTCGTAAACTGCGAGCATTCCCGCGTTTACAATGGCCATGTCGAGTCCGGCCCCGATCGCATGATACAAAAATACGGAGTGCATCGCCTCTCTGACAGGATTGTTTCCTCGAAAAGAAAAAGAAACGTTAGATAAACCGCCAGATACCTTTGCACCGGGACAAAGTTTTTTGATTTCTCGGACCGCTTCTATAAAGTCCATCGCGTAATTGTTATGTTCTTCGATCCCGGTGGCAACGGTGAGAATATTCGGATCAAATATAATATCAGTCGGACTAAAACTCGCCTTTGTCACAAGAAGGTCATATGCTCTTTTACAAATTCGCACCTTATCTTCTTTAGTTGCGGCCTGTCCCTGTTCGTCGAAGGCCATTACGATTGCAGAAGCTCCGTATTTCTGGATTTTTTTAGCATATTCTAAAAATTTATCCTCTCCTTCTTTTAAAGAAATGGAATTTACGATCGGTTTTCCTTGGATACATTTTAAGCCCTCTTCTAAAACGCTCCACTTGGAAGAATCAATCATAAACGGAACCTTAGCAATATCCGGTTCACCTGCGATCAGATTTAAGAAATGTCTCATAGACGCTTCCCCGTCTAACAAGGCTTCGTCGAAATTAATGTCGATTATGTTGGCTCCAGCATCTACTTGTTGTAAGGCGACGGAAACGGCTTCGTCGAAGTTTCCTTCTATGATTAGTTTTTTGAATCTAGGAGATCCAGTAACGTTAGTTCTTTCGCCTACTAATAAAAATCCTTTATCGGGAGTGATGTTCAAAGGCTCCAGTCCTGAAAGCCTAGTCACTTCTTCTATTTTGGGAAGGGCTCTAGGTTTTTTCCCTCGAACCGCTTTGGCTGCCGCCTCTATATGTTCCGGAGTGGTTCCGCAACAACCTCCGGCAATGTTCAACCAGCCCGAACTTGCAAATTCTTGAATGTATTTTCCAAATTCTTCCGGAGTTTGATCGTATCCACCAAACGCGTTTGGCAACCCCGCATTCGGATAACAACTGATATAACAGGGTGAAACTCTTGCCAGTTCTTCGATATAAGGGCGCATTTCGTCAGCTCCGAGAGCACAATTAATTCCCACGGAAAGAGGATTACAATGTGCAATAGAATTATAAAACGCTTCCACGGTTTGACCGGAAAGAGTTCTTCCAGAGGCATCCGTAATCGTCACGGAAAGACAAACCGGAATTCTAACTTGCAAATCTTCAAATACTTGTTCAATCGCAAAGATCGCCGCTTTTAAATTCAAAGTATCAATGTTTGTTTCTGGAAGAAGTAAATCCACACCTGATTCTACAAGTGCGCGTGCTTGTTCATAAAACGTGGCAACTAAATCATCAAAAGTCACCGCACGAAACGCGGGATTATTTACATCCGGAGAAAGAGTTGCCGTTTTAGTAGTCGGACCAATCGCTCCCGCAATCAAACAAGGATGATCAGGATTGGTTTTTTGAAACTTCATGATCGCATTACGCGCGCAAACGACTGCGGCTTTGTTTAAATCCGAGACTAGAAATTCAGTCTTATAATCGCTCTGAGAAATTTGGTTGGAACTGAACGTGTTCGTTTCTACGATATTAGCTCCGGCTTCTAAAAATTTTAAATGGATCGATTCGATTACGTCTGGTCTGGTTAAACAAAGAAGTTCGTTATTTCCTTTTAGAGGATGGGGGTGATTTTTAAGAATCTCTCCTCTAAAATCCTCTTCTTGCAGGGAAAATCTTTGAATCATAGTGCCCATTGCGCCGTCTATGACTAAAATTTGTTTTTCGAGAAAAGAAAGCAGTTCCTTAGAGGAAGAATTTGTATAATTTTGAACCTTATAAGCCATAGATAAACTTCTTTGATAATTTTAAAAAACAGTATAACTTTATATTCTAATATTCAGGATTTATACATCCCTCTTTTTTAAGAGGAATTTTTACGTCTAGAATTGTAGGACAACATTTCGCTTTTTGAGCGTTTATATCGATCCAATCCCGCCAGACAAAAGGCACTTCATAATCCGGATAAATCGCCTCTACCGGACATTCCGGTCTGCATTTATTACAATCAATGCAGACGGAAGGTTCGATATATAAACAGTCGGTTCCTTCTCGAAAAGCTTCCACGGGACAAACCGCAGCGCAATATGTATATTTACAATTCCTGCAAAGTCCTGTAACAACATAAGCCATTGTTTTTCGAGATTTTCCAAGACGGACAAAGGATCATAAATCAAAAGTCCGTCATTTGGAAAAATTTAGGATCAATATCTATAATGATCCGGTTTGAAAGGCCCGTTGATAGGAACTCCCAAATAGTCCGCTTGTTTTTGGTTCAGTTTTGTTAAACGAACTCCCAACTGTTCGAGGTGAAGAGCGGCCACCTTCTCGTCCAAATGTTTTGGAAGAGTGTAAACGCCTAACTCGTATTTGTTGTTGTAAAGTTCGATCTGAGCTAATACCTGATTGGTAAACGAACAAGACATTACAAAAGAAGGATGGCCGGTAGCACAACCTAAATTTACAAGACGACCTTCCGCAAGAACGATGATAGATTTACCATCTGGGAAAGTGTATTTGTCTACTTGAGGTTTGATCTCTTTTTTAGTTACACCTTTTTCGCCGTTCAGTCTGGACATTTGAATTTCTGTGTCGAAGTGCCCAATGTTACAGAGAATCGCTCCGTCTTTCATCGCTTTCATGTGTTCTAGGGTAATGATGTCATCATTACCGGTTGCTGTTACTACGATGTCTACTTGTTCGATGATGTCTTCTACACGAAGAACTTGATACCCTTCCATAGAAGCTTGAAGAGCACAGATCGGATCGATTTCAGTTACGATCACTCTTGCACCAAAGTTACGAAGAGAAGCCGCAGAACCTTTACCTACGTCTCCAAAACCGCAGACCAAAGCTACTTTACCAGCGAGCATAACGTCTGTTGCTCTTTTGATTCCGTCTGCGAGAGATTCACGACATCCGTATAAATTGTCAAATTTGGATTTAGTAACGGAGTCGTTTACGTTAAAAGCAGGAACTTTTAATTCTCCTTTTTTGAGAAGTTTGTAAAGACTCTTAACGCCCGTAGTGGTCTCTTCGGAAATACCTCGGATTTCGCTTAACAATTTAGGATATTTTTCATGGATGTAAGCAGTAAGGTCTCCTCCGTCATCGAGAATCATGTTTGGTCCCTTGTCTCCAAAGAAGATGGTCTGTTCAATACACCACCAATATTCTTCTTCGGTTTCGCCCTTCCAAGCGAAGACGGGAATCCCAGCCTTAGCGATCGCAGCAGCGGCATGATCTTGAGTTGAAAAGATATTGCAAGAAGACCATCTCACTTCCGCTCCCAGTTCCGTCAGGGTTTCGATTAGTACCGCAGTCTGGATCGTCATGTGAAGGGATCCGGCGATTCTTGCGCCAGCCAAAGGTTTTTTACCTTTGTACTCTTGTCTTAACGCCATAAGGCCCGGCATTTCTTTTTCCGCCAGAATGATCTCTTGTCTTCCCCACTCAGCTTGGGAGAGATCTTTTACTTTATAGCTTAAGCCTTTTTCTTGTGTTGTTGCGGACATTTTAGTCCTCCTTTTTCTTTGCTTGAATGATCAAAATTTTAAAAACATTATCCGTATCAAATTCTTCGTAAGAAATAACTCTAAAACCGGAAAGTTCCAGCCAGTCTTGTAAAAGTGAATAATCAAATCCCAACCAAAGATCAGAAAAACTATCTCTCATAAACTCTTGGTTGTGTTTTTTCAAATCTACGAGACAAAAGGTCCCGCCAGACTTTAGAATTTTATAAATTTCGCGAATAACTGCAGGTGGATTGGAAAGATGATGAAGCACCATCGAAGCGACTACTGCGTCAGACTTCTCTTTGGTGTAAGAAGTCACGTTTTCTAAAGGAGAACGGATAAAAGATACGTGAGAATTTCCCGCAAATGCAACCTCCGCCTCTTCCAACATCTTAGGAGAAGAATCAATTCCGATTACCTGATCCGATTTTGTCAAAAGATAAGGAATTAAACCTCCGGGGCCGCAACCCAGATCGTAAATTAACGAGGAAGAATCCGGTAAATAAGAAAGAATCTTTTTGCGATAAATTGCAGGATCTAATACATCCTTTTGAATCGATTCCCAGTCGTGTGCTACATTATTAAAATAGAATGTGTTTTTTTGATCTCTTCTGGAAAGAATTTCCGAAATTTGGGTTTGGTCTTCCGATCGATACGGAAGGTCTTCTTTATAATTCAGAAGAAGTTCGGTAATTTCCGAAGAAAAAACGGGGCTTTTCTTTTCTTCCGGAATCCGGTAATAAACCCAAGAACCTTCTCTTTCCGGAATTAAAAAACCCGCGTCGGTTAAAATTTTGAGATGTCGGGAAACTCTAGATTGTCCCATTCTCAAAACCTCTGTAATTTCCTGTACATTTAAAGGGGATAGGGATAAAATGTGTAGAATTCGAATTCTAGTTTCATCCGAAAGCGCTTTAAGTGCGGAAAGAATCTGTTTGGGACCATTTCCAGAATGAGTTTTGGCTTCTAAGAGTTGCTCCACCAAGGATAAGATATCAAGATATCTTGATATCTGCAAGATTTTTTTACGAATTCAAGCGCCTTTACCCAGAAAATGAACGTGTTTTAAACGCTTTTTACTTTTAAAATTGTATGAGCTCCTACAATTTTAAGGATTTCTCTGTAAAATCAAGATTTGCAGTAGTTCCTACAAATGAATGAACTTACAGTTTCTAAACATTCATTTTTTAGAATTTAGTCCCTACAGATTTTTTATTGATTGGCATTGGTTTACTGCTTCTTATAAAATTGGGCGAATAATAAACTCAGGTGCAACGAGGGTCGTCGTTGTAGCTCGCAAATTTCATACTTAAAATGGCTCACGACCGATCCGTAGAGAGCCATAACCCCTTACCCACAAGTCAGGCTTTGGTAAGTAATTTAAACATAAACCCATTTCCATAGCTCTCATAAGGCCTTTAAAAATTACCAGTGGTCCAGGAGGAGCGTCGGATTTACGATCCAAGTATCCACCTAATTTGGCAATCCAGCTCAAAACGGAATCCAAATCGGGTTCTTTGTTAGGTGGTTTTGGAGTTTCAAAAATCCTACAATAAATCCCTTTCCATTCAAAAGGTTCGAATAGAAGGGACGCTTTTAAACCGGGAATATTTCTACCTAAGAATGTTAACATCATAACTCTCCAAGCAACGATAGCGCAGACTGCAATACAAGCTTTGAATCGATCTCCAAATTTAAATTGAGTGGATTCAATATTACATCCAGACTTTAAAACCTTAAAGAATATCTCGATCCCCCAACGGCTTTTGTAATATGCGATCATTCTTTTTACATCGTCTGAATTGTGAATAGGAATGGTGGTTAGAAATTTCCAATCGATGGATTCTTCCTCGGGTCCGTCTACTTCAGTTGCGGTTAACGCATACATATCAATATTTTCTAATTTCTTATATTGAGGGGATTTTATCGTTAGCTTTTCAAATCGAAGTTCAATGGTTGCTTCCCTTGCTTCTTTTCCTTTCTTCCTTGGCACAGTAATCGTATATGTATGTGCAGGCTCCAAAGTTTCAAGATAGGACCAAGAACATCCTCCACCTTCTATCCTCCTTTCGTGATTTGCACGTATAAGCATATCAGGAGCGTTTTCGCCAGCAACTACGTATTTCTGGAATAGCTCGTATATATCCGCTTCTCTATCGCAGATATATACGTATTTAGAATCGGATTCTCTTGCAAATTCACAGAGGGCCCTGTATCCTTGGAGCCACTTTACGCTTTCCTATGAATCGCGTTAAAGAACTCAACACAACGCTTTCCTATGGGTCGCGTTGTGGGGTGGGAACTCAGTTTTACAGAGGATTTGTCGTAATTCCCACAGATTTAATATTGAAATCTAAATACTTGTGGGTAAGGTGGTAGAGAGCGTTTCATTGAGTTCTTTTTGCTCCAATTCCTTCGGAATTTTTCAAGCTCAGGTGCTGTTTTCTGTGGATCGCAGCATAATAATCGCTTTCGCTTTCGCATTTGTTATGCCGAACTCACGTTATCTTAAAAACCATACTACAAAGTAAACCCCTTCACGTTAAATTGTGTAGTTCATCATGAAACTCCTAGATTATTTTTAGAGTGATTCCATAAATTTTACTTGAAATTTAATATGACCAGTCGTATTAAATTTAAAAAATATCGCAAATTTTAATTACACAAGTTTGTTTGAGCGCAAAATATTAGGTATTCTGTTATAGAGCTATCAGTAAAAGTAAAGAATTTCCAAACTCTATAAAATTTTATTCCAGTATAAAAAATTTAGAAAACATCAAACAATGCTTTAACTTAAAAAAATGAAAATTTCTGCAACTCAATCCGCGATTAAAAGAAAATCTATACTTCAAACAGGAATTCATCTCATCCGACAAAACGGTTCCACCGTTGGAATCCAAGAAGTCACAAACAAGGCGAAAATTCCTAAAGGATCTTTTTATAATTATTTTTCTTCTAAAGATCAATTTTTAATCGAAGCTTTAGAAGAATATACACAAAACGCGATCCTTTGGAACAATCAAACTCTAGAAAAAGGAAAACGAAAACTATCCTATCTATACGAACAAAAAATAATCTTAGAAAAGAAATTTTTGAAAGGCGGTATTTCCTGTCTAATCAATGTACTTTCTCAATGTTCTTCTCCAAAAGAACAAAAACTGAGAAACAAACTAAAACTCTCTTTGGATTCTATCTCAAAAGGAATTTTAGATTCTCTTCGATTGGATCCTAAAAATTATTCTAAAGAAATTTTAATTCATATTCAGGTTTTAGAATCTTCTTGGAGAGGTGCAATGCTTCTTGCAAAAGCTACAGGTGACCCGTCTTATCTCGAAAATTTTTTATCTGTTCATCGAAAACTTATCAAAGAGTTTCTATAAAATGATTTTTATATTAGAATTGTTGAAAAATTCCATAGTGGCGATTGACAAAACTGCTTCCATCGATCGTTTTCATGAAATAAAACGAACGGAGCATTTATTTTTAAACGACTTCATTCTATTCTCATAACTATATAATAAAGTATCTAATATTTTACATAGAATCAGCGTTTTATGATAGAATTAACGGTACTCAATTTTATAGAGATCAGTAATAGTCGTCAAACAGGGATTTTGCGGGAGAATTTTACTTGGTCATTCCAAAGTTATCTAAAAAATTTCAAGACACAAGTTTACTAAAAATTCAACTACATAAGGTATATTAAATATTAGGGAATTAGAATGAAATCGGAAGAATTAACCGAAATTAGAAAAGAACATTCGACACAAATTGTAATTCGATGGGATGAATTAGACCCAAACGGCCATGTGAATAATAAAAATTTTCAAGGCTACCTAGACGAGGCTCGGATGAGAGCCATGCGCGATTGGGGTTTTTCTATGGAAAAACTAAAAACTCAAAATTTTGGGCCAGTGATTCTTTCGATCCAGTTAGATTTTAAAAAGGAAATCAATTATCCGGAAACGATCTTGATCGAATCCGATCTATTTTTGAAAACCACTACTCGCGCCGTATTTCAACAAAGAATCATCTGTCAGAGCAATCAGACGATTTCGTGTAACGCGAGTACAGATTGGGTAATTCTAAACCTAAATTCAAAACGACCTGCTAAATTTTTAGAAGCGATTGGTATAGAAAAACCAATTTAAGTTTTTAGATCGTTTGAAAGAAAGAAATTAAAGAGCCTATATTCTCCCAAACGGCATCGGGAGAGATATTTGAACTTTTTAATATTCCATCTCTATATTTCCCGGTTTTTACGAGAACTCCTCGAATACCACAGGCTTGTGCACCTCCTACGTCAGAATCCAGATCGTCTCCTATCATGATCGTCTCAGAAGCTTCCGCAGAAATTATTTTTAAAGCAGCATTAAAAAATGTTCCCGAAGGTTTACCTATAATTTCGGCTTTAATCCCTGTAGCGTATTCAATTCCGGACACAAAAGCGCCTATGTCCAACATCAATCCTTCTTTTGTCTGCCAAAACTTACCTTTATGAAGAGCGATCAACCTGGCTCCGTTTTTCACTTTCTGAAAAATTTCATTTAAAATTTGATAGTTCCATTCTTCCCCTATGTCTCCGACTAACACCGCTTCAGGGGTCTTAGATTCTAAGTTAACTTTTTCCAAATCGTCTTGAATTTCTTTTTTGATAACGAAAAAAGTTTTTGGATTTCCTGTTTCTCGGATGTATTCTCCAGCGGCTCTAGGTGAATTCAGAATTTTTTCTTCTTCTGCCGAAATCCCTAAATCATTTAAGAATTCCGAAAGTTCCTTTCTCGATTTTGTAGTAGTATTCGTCAAAAACAGATAAGGTATATGATTCTTTTTTAAATAAGAAACTACTTCAGACGCACCTGGAAGAGCAGTATTTCCGGTATACAATACTCCGTCTAAATCCAATAATACGTTTCGGATTTTTACATTTGTTTCTTTTTGTGGGAAGGTATTTTCACCCGTCATGATATACTATTCTAACGCATTTTTTGTTTTTTGGGATTCTCTATTTTAAAATTTTTTACTAAAGCGTATTCTATTTTTCTAAATCGTATACTCGTACTAAACTCAGCTTTTTAATATAAAAATAAAACCTCATTTTTTTATTTTAAATTTCTAAACAAGTTATATGGAATTTGGTAAACTTCTAAAAAGTATACAACCTCTAGTTCTTTAAAATTTAGATGAAAAGATTCATTCTTTTCTATTTTTAAATCTAAAAATTAGAAATTTCAAAATTAACAAACCAAAATTACGATTTTCATACTACAAATAACGGCCCTTAAATTCATTTTATTTTCTCAAAACTTGATAGAGACAAGGAGCACAACTGTAAAAGAAACGCTCCATTTCTTTTGCAGTATAGACACTTCCGTCTACTAAAATTGCATTTTGACAAACCAAAAACAGACGGCTGTTAGGCGATAAATCAGTCAACTTCCCTTACAAAAAAACAATCCATCTTCTGTCAACAACTGTTATACGACTCCATCAATCCTCTAAAATACGAATTTGAATTTATATAAGAAATGTATTTTAGTTAGTAAGTGTCGAATTACTTCAGTGTATTTTCAAAAACAAGAAATACATTCGAGAAATTCTTTTCAAATTCGGAAAAATGTTTTCAAGTTAACCATATTATGATAAGTATTGTTCTTAAGTTTGAAGAGTTTATATTCTTCGGCTAATTTAATGAGCGTAAAAAAATATGGAAATCTACGAAAAAGAAAAACGGAAACTACTTTCAGCATCGACACCGGAGCAGTACATCGAGTTATCCATCAAATCGAAACTGACCGGTCCTAAAAAATCTAGTATCACATCCGAATGGCTTACGTCTACCGGGTATACGATCGACGATATTAAGTACGCAAGAAACCGACATCCCTTCTGGAGAAAGAAGAGAAATCAAGGTTCTTACGAACGTAATAGCAAACGTCTGGAACAACACAATTACTACAGATCCGATCAGAAGATCGTCTGGGATAAAACCAAGTTAGCTAAATTCTTTGATCTCAATTCTAAAGGTTTAACTGATCATGAGTTGGCAAAAAATTTTAGAACTTCTATCCCGGCAGTGAATCATATACGCAGGAAGTTTCGCTTTGCTTCCGAACTTCTAAGACTCGACAAACAAAAACCGGCAAAGGGTGGTATCTTAAAACTTTGCACCCATAGCGAATCGGTCTTAAAGAGGTTGATCCGGGAAAAAGAAGGGAAATAAATTCTCTTCTTTTGGGAAACTTCTTCTAGTCCCCGGTCTTAAGATCGGGGCTATCTTCTTTTATTCATCCAAATTTATTCGGAAATGGTTCTTCACTTTTTGTTTTTTAAACAATAGGAATTCTACTCCGGGAATCGCTTGCCGTAGAAAAGTGAGATAAAACACTAACCGAATACTCTTGTCCCGGATTTTTGAATGCAAACAACAACTTCTAAAATTCGTTTTAATTTTAAAACGTTAATTTTTTTCTATCTTATTCGAAATCGAAACTGTAAAGTATCTAGATTTCCTTCCCGCGTTATGCGAAATTATTTGTTCACTTGTGTAATTCTTTGTATTTTAGTTCCTTCCATTCTCTTTTCTTCCCCCGTAGACGATTTTCTCAATCCCGAAAAAAAAAGAAAAACGAGCACTACAACTTCTTCTCGAGATACAATTTCTAAAAAAAATCCACAGGAAAAAAAAGATTTAGACTCACCACCTAGTTCCAAAATATCGGATCAAAATTCTAAAATTACAAACCCATCGGAACAAATCTCTAAGGATATTTCTAAATCCAAAAAGAAAAAATACGAAGACGCGATCCCTACCGTTAAAGACGACACTCCACCTACTCCGAGTTATACGATTCAATCCGAATCCGTTTCGGGTGGTGGTGTTCCGGTTCTTTGTTATCATCATCTCGCGCCTCAAGGCGGTCCTATGGGCGGTTACAATCTTCATCCAAATCTTTTAGAAGAACAGTTTAAATTTTTGAAAGCCGCCGGTTATCAAACGGTTCGTTTGGATCAATTTTATTCTTATATCAACGGTAAAAAACCTTCCGACTTTCCAGATAAACCTATCCTTTTGACTTTTGACGACGGTTCCAAAACCCACTGGGAAGTTTTAGTTCCATTACTGAAAAAATATGGTTTCACCGCTTCTATATTTATTTATCCATCGATCATTTCTTCGGGTAAAAAATATTACATGACCTGGGATCAGTTGAATAACGCTTTGGATAGTGGTGTTTTAGATCTGGGTTCTCATACGTTATACCACCCCAAACTTCCAACGATGAGTCGCGCCTTAATTCGAAAACAACTTTTAGAATCCAAACAAATTTTAGAAACTAAAACCGGTAGAAAGGTGATCGATCTCGCTTATCCTTTTGGCCTTTTCGATCCTAGAGTAATTGAAGAAGCCAAAGCGATCGGCTATAGAATGGCGTTTACGGTAAATCCTGGAAAGAATCTGCCAGGAACACCCGTTTATAACATCCATAGATCTTTGGTTCCTTGGGGACAGTCTCAGTCCGCATTTAACTCCATTTTGACGATGGCTCCTCCTCCTAAAATTTCCATTTCTATCCAAGACGGTTCCTGGGTAAAAGCGGGTCAGGAATTTAAAATTCATCTCGAAGGAGTTCAACCGGAGTCTGTAACCATCCAAATCAAAAGTAAAAACGTAATTTCAGAAGTTCAATTTCCGGATTTTACCGTTAAAATTCCCGACTTTTCTAGAAAGTCCACGTTTCTTCCTATGATGATACAAGCTAAAACGAAAGAAGGAAAACAAATTCAATACCAATATCTTTTTATCAATCAAAAAGAATTTAAGAAACATCCGGACGGCACTTTTTAAATTCCTACTTGAGTTTTATATTATGATCTCTGAATATTTACGAGTATGAATTTCAGAGATCATTTTTCTTCCCACTCTTCTTTTTATTCTGAATTTAGACCCGGTTATCCTAAGGATCTATTTTATTATCTCAAAAGTTTGTCCCCTAATGGCAAAATAGTCTGGGATTGTGGTACTGGAACCGGTCAAGCGGCGGTTTCTCTAGGAGAATTTTTCGAAAAAGTAATTGCGAGTGATCCTAGTGAAAATCAAATCGCAAACGCAGAACCTCATCAAAACGTCGAATATAGGGTTTGTAAAGCAGAAAATTCTATATTAAGAAATCATGAAGTAGATTTGATTACGGTGGCACAAGCGTTTCACTGGTTTGATTTTGAACCATTTTATAGAGAAGTGATTCGAGTCGGAAAGAAAAAAGGAATTCTCGCAATCTGGGGTTATGGGCTACATTCGATTTCTTTTGAAATTGATCGGCTCGTTGATAAACTCTACGTAGAAATTGTGGGTTCGTATTGGCCTCCAGAAAGAAAATACGTAGAAGAAAAATACAAAAACATTCCTTTTCCCTTTGAGGAAATTGTTCCTCCTCATTTTAGTATGAAGGAAGAATGGAACGTGGATCAATTATTGGGTTATCTCAGGACCTGGTCCAGCGTTCAAAAATACATTCAAAAAAATGAATCCGATCCGGTACTTTTAATCGAAGAAGATATTCGAAATTCTTGGGGTCCGGCTCAGACAAAAACAGTAGAATGGCCTCTCTTTTTTAAAATCGGGAGACTTCCAGGTTGATTCCTTCATTTGGAGAAACGATTCGTTTTTGGTTTCGGTTAGGCTGGTTCAGTTTCGGCGGTCCCGCGGGACAAATTAATCTTATGTATCAAACCCTCGTAGAAGAAAAAAAATGGATCGATGAAGATCAATTCCGCCATGCACTAAACTACTGTATGTTTCTTCCGGGTCCGGAGGCACAACAACTCGCAACGTATTTAGGTTGGATCTTACACGGAACCGCAGGAGGAATTTTTGCCGGTCTTTTTTTTATCCTTCCCTCCGTTTTCATTTTTATAGGAATTAGTATATTCTACTTTTATTATGGATCTGCATCATTAGTGATTTTGTTTTTCAACGGAGTCAAACCAGCAATATTATCTGTCATTTTTATGGCATTTACAAACTTGGTTTTTAAAAGTATTAAATCCAATGGACAAATTTTTTGTTTTTTACTCACTTCTATCGGTATTTTATTTTTTTCAATTCCCTATCCGTATCTTCTTTTGTTCGCTATGTTTTGCGGTTTCGTTTCGTTTTATTTCAATAAAAATAATGTTACACTACCACAAATAGATACTCCGTCCGTTACTTCTTCAAAAAGATCCGAAAATACTACTTCCCTAGAGAAAGTCGATCTACAAACAAATTTAAAAATTAAACATTTAGAATATTTTGAATATTCTGAAATTCTTAAACAATTAAGTCGTGCAGTAACAATCGGTTTAATTCTTTGGACGTTACCTCTTCTTTGGATTTTATTATTTTTAAAAAAAGAATTCTTATTTTGGAAAGAATTGATTTTATTTTTTTCTAAAACCGCTTTAATCACGTTTGGCGGAGCATATGCAATCTTACCTAGTGTTGCCGATTTTGCAACCCACCAAGCCCATTGGATCAGTGCCAACGAAATGATAGACTCCATTGCCTTTGGCGAAAGTACGCCGGGACCACTGGTAATGGTGTTAACGTTCGTGGGTTTTTTAGCCGGTGCAAATCGTTTCGGTTCTATTTCTTACGGTTTATTGGGGCTTTTGTTAACCGCGTATTATACGTTTTTACCTTCTTTTATATTGATTTTAGGAGGTGCAAGTATAGTCGAAAAATCAAAAGAATCCGATCTGTTAAAAAGCGCTTTCAGTTACGTAAGCGTTTGTGTATGCGGAGTGATTTTTTATCTCACGATTTTTTTTGCGAAATCGATTTTAATTGAACCTTCAACCAATTGGGAACTCTGGGTTCAACATCCATTGACTCAAACAAAATATTTTTCCTTTTTTTGGACGGCACTTGGTGTTCTTTTTTTAAAACTTAAAAAAGAATATTCTATTTTCTGGATATTCTTTAGTGGGATCTTTTTTTTAGGAATCGATCTGATTTTTCATTTATGAGTTCTAGTATACACTCCGTCCCAATTTTTTTCCGGAGGATTTCGTTTATATTCTTCACAACGTTCAATTAAAAGGATTGCCGCCTTGTCCTTAATACCTTTTGTAATCTGCGAACTTTCAAATAATTCCTGGGCCAAAGACCATTCTCGATTGAGATACGCTTCAAAACCTTTAGAAAACTCTAATACAGAAGCCTCCAATCTTTCCGGAACGTTATCCGCTCTTCCAATGAGTTCATAAAGTTGAACCGATTCGTTTTTTCCTTTGACTCGAACCACATCCAAAAGCCTGGTAAAAAATTCTTCCTTAATTTCGCGTTGAACGGATTCACTTACTAAAATACTAACCCCATAGTCTTTACCGGCGGCTTCGAGTCTTGCCGCAAGATTTACCGCGTCCCCCATCATCGTATAAGCCGAAATAGAATCGGTTCCCATAAAACCCACTTTTGCAAGACCCGTATTAAGCCCGATTCTGATCTGCATTTCTTGTGCTTCTGCAATATAAACCTTCTTTGCTTTCCATTCCTGTCTGAGTCTTTCAAGGGTTTCAATCATTTCGACTGCAGCACGCGCCGCTTTGATGCAGTGTTCGTCCACTTCCACGGGTGCATTGAATATCCCTACGATAGCATCTCCGATATATTTATCCAAAACTCCTTCGTGTTTTTTCAAAATCAGTGTCATAGCCGAAAGATATTCGTTTAACAAAGACGCCAATTCGATAGAAGTTAACTTTTCGCTAATATTCGAAAAATTTGCTACGTCCGAAAAAAAAGCGGTGATTCTTTTTTCACTTCCGCGTCTGAGAGCCGTTAGATCGACCATCGCTTCTTTGACCACCACTGGATCAATCATCGTCCCTAATATATTTTTGATTTTTTCTCTTTCCTTTAAACCGGTGACCATAGAATTTAAAGCTACCGTAAGAGTTCCAAACTCATCCTTACCTCCCTGTTCAAATTGAACTTCCAAATTTCCTTGACCCACTTCTTTTGCGTGAAATATGATCCGTTTGATTTTTTGAACCACAAAACCGGAAATTAAAATCGCAAATATAAGAGAGGCTACACAAATTAGTAAGGCAGTGGCAACCGACGAATTTTTATTTTTTTGAATCGTTTCCAATCCTTCGGTACGATCCACTATGGTTCTTGAAACTCCGGAGAGATTTGCAGATAATATCGTCGAACTTACATCGTCTCCAGATTCTACAATTAGAGGTTTAGAATCCAAGTTCCAAAGAATTTCTTCCGCTTCTACTCTTGAATGCGAAACGATTCCGTAAGAAATTAACTTTTTAAGTTGAGGAGTTGGAGTTTCACTTTTACCGGAATAAATCCATTCCCGGATAGATTTCCATCTTTCCTTGGATAAATTCTGTTCCTTGGGATACTTTAGATAATCGGAATAATTTCCGGAATTCTGACTAAATCGTAATACGATCAGATCCTCTAGTCCTGCGTCTCTAAGCTCGCCTAACGCGTCTATGAGAACGTCTTTTTCGTTTTGGATCGGGAAGGAAATCTCCGTTTTGACAGAACGAACTCGCTCAGGCACATTCAATTTTTTTGATGTTTCTTTAAGATTCTTTTTATCTTCGGAATATTCATTTTTAAACGTTTCAAATACCGTCCGTCTTTCCTCAATTAGTTTAGAATAACGAGCGTAGAGATCCTTGAAAGTTTTATCCCTAAAAGGAGGAATCGGAGGTTTTTTCTCCTTTAATTCTTGTACCCTTTTTTTTAGAGGAACCACGAGATCTCGAACTTTGAGAACAATACTAGCATCCTGTTGCAGATAATGTTTTGCAAAATCCGGCAATTCCTTTTTAAGCCGATTGGCTCGTTGAGTAGAATTTTGATTTTTAAAAATAGGAGAATACAATACCTGTAGTTCCATTTTACCAATTGTGTACGAATTTTTATTCGTATCTTGTGAAAAGTCCAAGGAAAGAATTTTTGAAATTGAATCCTTCAGACTTACGTCTATATCGTTTAAAAATATATTAGAATTAATTGAAACTTCTGGTTTAAAAATTTTCGTATCGAAAGAAGGAATCAAATTTCCTCGGCTTTGATTGAAGGCCACAGGAAAAGTCTGAATCCTATATTGGGACATGTTGAGCCCGAGTTCTTCTATCTTCTTATGTTGTTTAGGGAGTGAAAGTTCTAAAATAGATCGATCCAGTTGGTTTCTGATTTTTTCGACTCCTTTCTTTAAATGATCCATTTCCTCTTCTAAATTTTGTTTTTCTTTTTCAGAAGTTTTTTCTGAAACGCGCAATTCCTCCAATTTTTGTTTCTGTTCATTCAAATCCGCTTCTAAAACAACAACTTGATGAGCCATATTCTTGAGTTTAGAATACGTTTCATCTGAAATAGCAAGACCATTCGGATCTTTTAATAAAAGTTTAGTATTTTTTTCAAGTTCGTCTATATCCGTTTTAGAAAGATAAACAGAATAGTATGTTTCTTTAATGGATGACTTACGTTCTTTTCCTAAAACTCCGAAAAGTTTCGTTTTAAATCCGAAAAGGTTAAGTTCTTTCGTTTCCTGAGTGACTACTTTTGTTCTATACTTACGTAGAGCTTGACTTTGGCGTTTGACCTTTTCTCGAAACGATTCTACACGAATCAAACTACTGGAAAGATTTTCCAATTCGAGCACTAAACCGGAAATATAATGTCTGGAGATAGAAGCTTCTTTTTCATAACTCCATGTAAGAATTTCGGTTTGTTGGTGCACGTCGATCGCGGTAAGGACCATAACCGTAAACGCAATTAAAGTTCCGGTAAAGATGGCAAGTTTGGCTCGGATTCCCAAATAAAAAAGATTCCTAAAATGGCCAATCCATTCGAATTGATTTCGGATTTTTTTTAGAAGAAACGACGTTTGCGATTCTTCCGGCTCAATCTGATTTGTAATCACTGGGACGTCCTTTGTTTGAAAGATCTAATGTGTAAGTTTCAAAACGATCTTTCAGTATAAAGAATTTTAAAAAACGGTAAATTCGATTTTTTATTTAGGAATGAATTTAGATTCAAAAATTTTCTCGACTGAATTCAAGGTTTTCATAAAGTTCTCTCCTCTATGAAAACCGCCACCATTCCAAAAATTCAATCCAAAACCCTATACAACGTTATGAAAGCTTCTGCGGAAACTTTTGCAGATTCGACCGCACAATACTATAAACCCGACGGTAAAAATTATCAGGCAAATAGTTTCAAAAACCTTTATGAAACAGTACAACAAATCGGCTGCGGATTGATCTCTTTAGGTATAGAACCGGGGACTCCGATCGGTTTGATCGCAGACTCAGGAGCTCGTTGGCTTTGGTGTAGTATGGGAATCACAAACATAGGTTGTGTAGACGTGCCGAGAGGAACGGATTCTACTTTGGATGACCTTCGTTATATTCTCAATCACGCGGAATGTTCGATTGCTTTTTTAGAAAACGAAACCGCCTTAAAAAAAGTTTTAAGTCAAAAATCCGAATTCCCTCATCTCAAAAAGATCATATTGTCCGATCAGAAAGGAACACTTGAAGATACAGAATCTTTTGAAATCATTTTGTTAAACGACTTAATTGAAAAAGGTAAAACTTGGATACAAAACAAAGGAAAGGATGAGTTTCATAAAAGAGGTTCGGCAATCCGAGAGGAAGATCTGGCTACGATCGTCTATACATCAGGTACAACTGGAAAACCCAAGGGAGTGATGTTAACTCACAAAAACATAGTGTTTAACGTAGACAGCGCTTTACAAGGAGAAGATCTAAACGTATATCCAACCGACAGGAGTATGGCGTATCTTCCTCCTTGGCATATCGCGGAAAGACTTGTGGAAACTGTTTGTATTCGTGCGGGAGGAGCAGAAGCATTCACTTCCATCTCTACATTAAGTCAAGATCTGGCGGATATTAAACCTACATTGTTACTTTCGGTTCCTAGAGTTTGGGAAAGTCTTTATAATAAGATCCATGATAAAGTAAGAAATTCCTCTCCGGTTCAACAGGCTTTATTCGGAGCGTTTAAGGAAATTGCAATTACGTATTACAAACATCTTTCTAGGTTGCAGGATTTAGAATATTCCTTAGTGGAACAATCTACGTTCGCCTCTTTATGGCAGAAGTTAATTTCACTTTGGATTGTGATCCTCCTTTGGATTCCGAATCAGATTTCACAACTCGCCTTCAATAAAATCAAACAAGGATTAGGCGGGGAATTGAGATTCGCACTTTCCGGAGCCGGTGCTTTACCTCAGTACATCGACACGTTTTTTAACGCGATCGGAATTCCAATTTTAGAAGGTTATGGAATGACAGAGTTATCGGGTATTTCTACAAGAAGAATATTCGGAGAAATTACTGTGGGAACTCTAGGTCGTTGTATTCCAGGAGTTCAAATCAAACTAATGGACGAAAAAGGAAATGAAATCACTAAACCCGGAATCAAAGGAATCGCTTGGCATAAAGGAGATCACGTGATGAAGGGTTATTATAAAGAACCCGAAAAAACGAAAGAGATTTTGAGTTCGGACGGATGGTTGAATTCTGGAGATCTTTTAGCTTGGACGACTTCGGGAGAATTAAAATATTCCGGGAGAGCCAAAGATACGATTGTACTTTTAGGCGGAGAAAATTTAGAACCGGAACCGATCGAATTCGCTCTGGTTCGAAGTAGGTTCATACAACAAGCGATGGTAGTCGGTCACGACCAAAAAACACTTGGAGCCTTGATCGTTCCGGACAAGGAAACTTTAGAAAAATATCTAAAAGAATTTAAGTCTAAAATGTTAAATGAAGTAGAAAATTTAAATGGAGACTCGGATATAATTACACTTTTTAAAAATGAAATCAAAACGTTTGTATCAAGTGAAAACGGTTTTAAGAACTTTGAGAAAGTTTCTAATTTTAGAATTCTAAATAAGAAGTTTGAGCCTGGAGATGAATTGACGCAAACGATGAAAATCAAACGAAACATAGTAGCGGATAAATATAAAAAAGAAATAGAAGAAATGTATCGGTAAATGTAACCCTTTAGAGATAAATCCGAAGGTTTCAAAGAATCTAAGGAGAAACCTTCTTGTTTACGATCGATTCTTTTAAAAAAAAAATATTGCTCAATTGTTTGCGTGGTATTGTAGCGTTTACGTTTTTGCAGACGCTATTTTATAAATTTACAGGAGCTTCGGAATCCGTTGCGATTTTTTCCAAACTTGGAATGGAACCATGGGGAAGAATCGGAACGGGTATTTTGGAATTTATCGTTTCAATTCTTTTGTTTATACCTGGTTGGAATTGGCTGGGTTCTTTATTTGGGTTGATTCTTATGTCTGGCGCGATTCTTTCCCATGTGTTCGTAATCGGAATTGAACAAGAAAACGACGGAGGATTGCTTTTTTTTCTAGCACTGGGAAATGCAGTTATATGTACACTACTTTTGTGGCAGGAAAAAGAAACTCTAACGAGGATTTTGCGAAAGCACTTTCAAAAATAAGCTTTTCTAGAATCTTAAACTCATTAAACTTTCAATAAAGACGGAGGATTTTTATGGGAGAAGAACAGGCAAAAATTCACGCTTTGAATAAAATCGTTTCCATCATCGATGAAAAAGCTTCCATCTACAAAAACGAAAGAAAATCAATGCCTTCTGCGCGTGCAATAGCCGAAAAAAAACTGATTTTAGATTTAATAGACGACGGAATGAAACTCGCTAAAACGATCCAACCAAAACCAACGGATTTAATTCAAGATCTAGAAAAGCTCAATAAGCAATTTATGAATTTATAATATTATATAAAACTTTTATAGTAAGAATTAAAAAAACTACTTCAATTCTCTATTTCAATACAACGGGAACAGATGGAGAATTAATTCTCAACGACTCTAATACAAATTGTTCTTTCTAAAAACGGAGTTCCTATTGAATAGAGTTCGACGTAAAAAAATTAGGGCGAATCTGGCTTGCCACAGGCAGCCGGACCAGGCTCTTTAGCTTCGGTCAAGTTATTGTAAAACTACAGAATCAGATTCAATTTTCATAAAATGCTAATAACTTGATCCTAAAACGCGACCCTTAGGAAAGCGCTTTGCTGAGTTAACGCGATTCATAGAGAGTGTTGTGTTGAGTTTACAACGCGACCTGTCGAACGACCCATGGGGAGTGAGATGCTGAGTTCATTCATCGATCCCTTTCGCATTATATCAAACTCACATTAAGTTAACTTTATTTACGCTTTCGAATATTATGATAATATTGTTGCAAAAACTAGAATATGGAATATTTTCTTTAAAACTCCGAATTAGATGCAATTTTTGGGAACTTTTATATCTTTGCAAAATAAATCGTTAACTTTTAGCATCATTTTGATATGATGAGTAGATTTATTCTTAACTTTGGTTTTTAACTAACGTGAGTTCGTGGAGGAATTCATGATTCATTTTTCTAAAAAAGTTGTGATCTCGATTCCTAAAATGTGGAAACTCTCACAAATCACGATTTTACGAACAAATTCTTAAATTGTAGGAACTCATACTTTTAGAAAATTCTTTCTCGTTTTCTTACGTATAGTTCACATTAACTATTTGCCAAAACACATGCAGTTGCGGATCTGATTCCGTCCATCGCCGCAGAAACGATCCCGCCCGCATAACCCGCACCTTCCCCACATGGATAAAGTCCTTGAATGCGAACATGTTGTAAAGAATTAGGATCTCTGGGAATACAGACGGGGGAAGAAGTTCTCGTCTCCGGAGCGTGAACGACTGCCTCGTTTGTCAGATAACCTTTCATAGAGTGATCAAATTCCTGAAAACCTTTTTGCAAAGATTGATAAACAAAACGAGGAAGAACCTCGTCTAACACAACCGATGTGATTCCGGGAGTATAAGAAGTTTTAGGTAAATCGATAGATAATCTGCCTTGAACAAAATCCACAAGTTTTTGTGCCGGAGCTTTTTGTGTGCGGCCACCCGCAACCCAGGCTTTTCTCTCGATCTCTTTTTGAAACTCCATCGCAGCTAAAGGACCGAATTTAGAGAAAGGTTTAAAATCTTCCGGCCTCAACTCTACGACAATTCCGGAGTTTGCAGAAGGCCTTGCTCTTTTAGAAGAAGACCATCCATTTGTGACTATTTCCTCAGGTTTTGTCGCACAGGCAGCAATTACACCACCAGGACACATACAAAAAGAATACACTCCTCTTCCATCCACCCGTTTTACGATATTGTAAGGAGAAGGAGGAAGATAAGTGTTTTTCACATCACATTTATATTGAATAGAATCAATTAAAGACTGATGATGTTCCACTCTAACACCTACGGCAATCGGTTTTAGTTCTATTTCAATTCCTTTTTGATGAAGTAATTCGAAAACGTCCCTTGCAGAATGTCCAGTAGCTAGAATTATATTTTTTGCATATATTTTATCTCCGTCTTTCGTAATCACCCCTTGAAATTGGTTTCCGTTTAACAGTAAATCGGTGACCCTCTTTTCAAAATGGACCTCTCCTCCCATTTCTATGATTTTTTCTCGGATGTTTTTTACAATTTTGGGGAGCTTATTGGTTCCTATATGGGGATGAGCTTCTACGAGAATGTCTTTGTTTGCCCCAAAACCTACGAGCCATTCTAAAATTTGACGAACATTTCCTCTTTTTTTAGATCTGGTATAAAGTTTGCCATCCGAGTATGTTCCTGCCCCGCCTTCTCCAAAACAATAGTTTGAATCTTCGTTTACGTTATGATGAATATTAACTTCTTTGAGATCAAAAGGACGTTTCATCACATCCTTACCTCTTTCTAAAAGAATCGGTTTTAAACCGGAAAGAATCAGTTGAAGGCAAGCGAAAAGACCCGCCGGCCCTGCGCCGACTACAATCACCTCTTTAGCGTTAGACACATCGGAAAAATCAGGAAGAACAATCTGTTTTTCTACATAATCCTCTCCGATAAAAACCAAAACTTTCAGATTGAAGTAGATCGTTTTTTGTCTTGCATCGATGGAACGACTCAGAATTTCGATATGACGAATTTCTTGTATTTCGATTTTTAAAGTTTTAGAAAGGAACGTCTTGAGAGTTTCATACTCGCCCGCAACTTCCGGAACCACACGAATCTGAAGTTCTTGTATCATAATTATACTTCTTTTTAAAAAAAGGACTTAAGAACAATCTCAATTTATAGATTTAAAAACGGAAGCGTGGTTTTTACTAAACATTTTTGTATGATACTACTCGGACGTATAAATAGAATACTTGGGTTAGATTGTTTCAAAAATTTGAATGTTTTAGTCCTGCTCTAAAATGCCGTAAATCCCGAATTTACAGCATTTTTTAATAACCACTATTTATTTCGCAAATTCGGCCGTTACTCATAACCATATAATAAAGTATCTAATATTTTGCATGAAATCAGTGTTTTGTAATAAAATTGAGTATCTTTAAGTTTTAGTCGCAAAACACTGTGTTGCTCAGAATCAATATAACAAAACTCCCGATCCAATATAGTTTACACTTTAATCCTGTAAATTCAGTATAAAAGAAATCGTGGTTGCCGGACCTCGCCTTTAATCCCGATCAAAAAATTGTATGAAAGAAATTTAATAAACAACATTATATCTTCAGTTACAATTTATTATAAAACACGATCTGTCAAATGATCCATAGAGAGTGAGACGGCTTTAGTTTGAAAGAGCGTTCTGCTGAGTTCCCCACCTCAATCGCTTTCAAATTGGATTATACTAAATTCAGGTTGAAACTACTCTTGATTTTCAAAAAAAACGGGGCTAAAACATTTCTATCTATTTTGAGTTTTGATTATCAGTGTTAATAACTCTTGAAATTTTTCATTTTGAAAATCATGATACAGAGCTGACTCTCCTGGAATTATATAAATCATTCCATGATCCAAAATTTGTAATCTTCTGCCATGATCAAAATCAACAAGAATTCCTATGCTTGGAAGAGTCGCGTAATAAGAATTCCATCCTTTTTTTAATTTTGGAATTTCTTTTGCAATCCATTTCCAAACGGGAGAATCTTCTGTACATTCTATATCCATCCTGTAGGGCCGACCTTCCAATTGATAACTTATATGAATTTTTTTAGGGATAGAAAGTTCTATTTCAGAATCACAAAACTGTAAAAAAGGAAAAACCAAAATGAAATAAAAAAATCGGATCATCAATTTGTAAAAAACAAATTTCACTTTTAAAAATCCAAGAAACAAAGTATTTACCTCAAACTCTACAACAACAGAGCGTCTAATCTTTTGCACTCAAACAGCTCTTTGTAGCGAAGATTTGTGGGATTAGTAAAATCAAATTTCTAAGTGGAATCGCCGTGTCATTCAATAAAAAATCGTTTTTTACTATAAGTTTTAAGATAAAAACCTGGTTCAAACCTCGAACTTTAGATGTCCTATTATACAGCTTTATAAAAAGCACATGAATCAATATATTATAAAATTCTAATTCCTGGAAACTGCTTAAATTCTTTTAAAATTTGGTGAGAGATTTTAGTTTTCATATCCCTTCTTCCCCTAACGTGAGTTAAATATCGCAGAGAAAAAAGAATACCACCTTCTTCTAAAGAAAGATAAACGATCGGAGACGTTTTGCCGAGACGAACCAGATAATTTTTAGAAAGTTCCTGAAGAGTATAATCGATCGTTCCTTGATCTATAATCGCGTTATTACGGATAATTCCGTTTAAAAGTTCTTCCGCTTTTTCAAAATCGGAATCGTATGGAATCTTAATTCTCATCTCATCCCATACGTAGTTCATCTTGTCTTTTACGACAATCACCTGACGTAAAATCACAAAATGATTCGGAAAATGAACCAGACGGTTTGTGGATTGATCCGATTTAGGATCGGAAGAAATCTCCATCAGAGTGAAACGATTCATTCCTATATTGATAACATCTCCTCGCACTCCTTCGATTTCTATACGATCTCCTACTTCAAAACCATTGCTTCCGTGGATAAAAAACCAACCTACAAAGTTAAGCGTAATATCCTTTAAAGAAATAACGATACCGGCTCCAGCCAAACCCATCACGGTCGGAAGATAAGAAAGACCCGAAAAAACTACCGGTAAAAGAATCACCAAACCCAAAACCACAAAGGACATCCTAGCCATTTTTCTGCGGTTATAACGAGAAGTAACGTCTACTGTAGGTTTGAAAAAATCGAGAACTATTATGATAACTTTATAAGAAAGAATCAAAAAAATAATAAAATAAACGATGAGAATCAATTCTTCGGAAAGACTTCTCTCCTTGGTTTTCAAAAGTACGAACGGATTGATACCCTGAAAAAAATTGACTACAAATTCCATTAAATACCTTTTTGTTTACGAATTGCTAATATAATATCTTCCGAATCTATGGGAATATCAAAAACGGGAGAACCGGGGCTTTTCAAAAGAACAAAACGGATCGAGCCGCCCACGTTTTTTTTATCGTGAAGCATATGTTTGGCGAGTTGTTTAGATTTTAATTTCGTCTGAAATGGAAGTCCGTAATTTTTCAGAGATTCTATTGTTTCTTTTGTAGTGATAGGATCGAGCCCAGAATGTTGTTCGCTTAACAATAACGCCGTCACAAGACCGATCGCAACCGCTTCTCCGTGGGAATATTTTTTATATTTCGTAACAGATTCGATCGCATGAGCCGTAGTATGTCCTAAATTTAAAATTTTACGAAGTCCGGTTTCTTTTTCGTCGTTTGAAACTACATCCGCTTTAAAACGAACCGATTCGGCGATCAGATATGGAAGAATTGTAGAATCTATATTCAAATCTTTGAATGAATGAATCTTCACATTTTCCCAGTATTCCCCTCCAGAAAGAAGTGAATGTTTGATAATTTCAGCTTGACCACATCTCCATTCCCGATCCGGAAGAGTGGACAAAACAGACAAAGGAGCAAACACAAACTCTGGTTGATAAAAGGAACCGATCATATTCTTTCCGAAATCCGCATTGACCGCGACTTTTCCACCTACCGAAGAATCCACACACGCAAGTAGAGTTGTAGGAATTTGAACAAATCGGATTCCCCTCAAATAAGTAGAGGCAATAAAACCGGCAAAATCACCCACAACCCCGCCCCCAAATGCAAGAATCAAAGATTTACGATCCGCACCGTATTCAATAAGTTGATTATATACTTCTCCGGTTCGATCGATGTGTTTAGACTTTTCTCCTCCTTTGATATAAATCGTTTTGATGGGAATAGAAGATAACTCCCTTTCTAAATATTTAGAATAGATAGAATGAATCGATTTTTCCGTGATTAAAAAAACGGAAGTGATTCCTGGAAGTTTTGCAATCTCTTCCGACAAACCGGAAAGATCCGAATGAAGATGAACAGGAACGGACTTGTGTTCCGTATTTACCGGAACGGTTTCGATAAGACTCATTTTTTTTCTGATACCCAGATACTTTTGATAAACGGCGCGGATTTAAAATCACCTTCTAAAAGAAAGGATTTGATGTCTGGCCTAAGATCCATTTCACGAATTGCCGCCGAAGAAAAATAACCGAAACCAGTAATCGCCTTTTCATTCAAATTGAGCTCCGGAATTTCCTTTTTGACGTTCACAGAAAAAACAAGTTGAATGAGATGTCTTTTTCCGCCGGGTTCTATGGATTCATTTAAAAGTAAAAAAGAAGCCGATTTCATTTCAAGAGAAAGTTCTTCTTTAAGCTCTCTTTTGAGAGCATCTTCTGCGCTTTCTCCGAATTCAATTCCACCTCCTGGTAAAAGCCAGTAGTAGGAATCCTTTTTCTTTTGTTGAATGAGTAGAATTTCGTTTTGAGAATTTTCGATCAGAGCTGCGACTCTAACACGCAGCCCCTTCTTTTTAAAGAAAAAATCCATTCTAGTTCAATTGTCGTCCTTTATCTTGATTTGGAAAGACTGGTTTTCTTACTTAACATGAGTTTGTCGTAAGAAAATTTAGGCGAATCCGGGCTCTTTAGCTCTGATCAATAAATTGTTTATAGGAAACATGATACAACAATCCTCTTTATTTCAATATAGCACGCGATCCGTAGGGTTTTTCCCGGTTAACTCCCACTTTAACCATTCCGAATTCATCGAAGCTCAATTCCATGCTATCTTATCCTTCACATCATAAAATTTTAAAATGGATTAAAAAAATAAAGACTATTCTTTTTTGATTGCAATATGAAGTTCTTTTAAATTAGAATTTTTTAAACTATTCAGCATAAATACAAACTTACCGTAATCCACTTTTTCGTCGCCGTAAATCCATACAATTTGATTCTTAAATTCGCTTTCGGAAACAAGTTGTACCCAGGCGTTTTCCGTAAAGTTTTGTTCCGCATAACGTAAATTCCCATCTTTCAAAAGAAATATTTCTTTTTTAGTTCCACTACCGCTCGATTCCGCTTTACCTTTAGGAAGATTAACGGGTAAGGAATGGGCTTCCTTTTGAAAACTCATCGCAACCATCACAAAAATCAAAAGAATAAAAACCACATCTAACATACTAGTCATGTCGAGGGTGGAATCTTCGTTTTCTAAAAGACGTTTTCTTTTTTGGGATTTTTGTTTCATTCTGAAGTTTTAACCGAAACGTTTTCAGAATCGACTGAGAATTTCAATTCTATCTCCGTTTTATGAAGTACAACTTTCAAATATTGAAACCCTAGAAGAGAGGGAATCGAAACACAAAGACCTTGAATCGTAGTATTTAAAGCGAGCCTAATTCCTTCTGAAAAAATTTCTAAACTGACCGAACCTGCATTTTTCATTTCCTCGAAAGCTACTGAAATTCCGATTACCGTTCCGAGAAGTCCGAGCATGGTAGCAATGCCTGCTAGATTTCGAATCCAAGAAATCATCGTTTCCGGAACGAAAAATTCTTTGATAAAAAATTCTTCCGGGTCTTCGAATAGAAACTTTAAATCTATATTTCGTTTCTCTTTGTTTGTATTGTCATCTTGAAGTCTCAATAAGATTTTTCTTTTAAGAACCGGAAGAAAGGTGCGAACCCGAATAAAGAGGCCTAGATTGATAAAACTTACGATTAAGATGAGAACAGAAACCCACCCACCTTTTGCCAATAAAAATTCCACAAAAATCCCCCGAATCTAAAGGCAGATTGTTATTTCCTTTTTCTTTGTCATTCCAAACCTGACTTATTTGTTTCGCAAAACCTATTTCTTACTTTAGGACTCTATAATAGAATACGGATATTTTATGTTGAAAAATGAATTCTCCATCCGTTTCTAACTTATGGTATTTAATTTTATAAGAATCGGTAAAACGGTTTCGTGTCAAATGGATTGTTTTTACGTTTTTGATTTGTATAGAGACTTACTGCTCGAACATATGAAAACAATAATTATTCTTAAACCTGTTTCAAAACTTAAAATGTGGATCTCGCACAAAAAAGCCAACAATTTCAGTTAGATATAATTTTTTGAGGATTTGTAAATCGACCATTCATTTTCTGGTACTACTTTTATACGTCCGAGTAGTAAGAAATAAATTTTTTACAATCCGTTGATAAATTCACAACAAAATGTAATAGTTCCCACATTTTAAGATTATTACAAATTTTCAGAAATTTTACAAATCAGAGATCAAAACCTAAAGTAATAGTTCCTACAACTATAAATTCATTTTAGAATTTCTATCCTTACGTCTTTATCGTAAAAACTCTACTTGCCAAACATAAATAAACCATTTCATTAACCGTATGTCTGGATTTCAAATGCCTCAGGCCGATTTTAAGGCCGGGTTTGTTCGGGAAAATTTTAATAAAATCGCAAAAAAATATGATCGATTCAACGATTGGAATAGCTTTCTACTTCATCGAGTTTGGAAAAATAGTTTGGTGCAGGAAGTTGAAAATAATTTTTCCGGCCACTTGCATGTATTAGATCTTTGTTGTGGAACTGGAGATATTTCTTTACGTTTGGGAAATTCTTCCTTCGTAGATCATGTGACCTGTGTGGACTTTTCGGAAAATATGTTGGAAATAGCGAAGACCAGACTTGAAAAACAAGCTCAAAAAGGTAGAATCCATTTTGAACTTGGAGACGCCACAAAACTGATTCAGTTTCAAAATTCTCAATTTGATGTGGTTTCAATCGGCTTTGGTCTTCGTAATGTAGATGATCTTTCCAAAGCAATCGGAGAAATTTTTCGGGTTTTAAAACCGGGAGGAATGTTTCTCAATTTAGACGTAGGAAAAGTCAAAAATCCTTGGATTCGTTGGATCGCTGATTTTTATTTTTTTAGAATCGTTCCGATTTTAGGTTATATTCTTTGGGGAGGGAAAAATGAAATGTTTGATTATCTTCCTGTTTCTTCCCTATCCTATCCGGATCAGGAAACTTTAAAGTCGATTTTTGAAAAAGAAGGTTTTCAAGAAGTACGATATAAAAATTTTGTTTTTGGGAATGCAACACTTCACGTCGCCAAAAAACCTTCTAAAAAAACATGAAATTAATTTAAAATGCCGTTAAAGGCAAAAAAAATCTTTCTTGAAACTAAAAAATCACCTATAATTCCCTCCTCGAATAGTATTGAACGTTGAGTACTCTTCGTCTTTTATTTCAATTATAAAAAAGGGATATAGAGTTATGAAGAAAATTCTAATATTATTGATTGCTTTAAGCTTTGTAGTCTTTGGTTGCAGTCATAAGAAAAAAGGAATATTACTTCCATTTCTGACTTTACTCAATCAAGACGCGGGTGCATCTACAGCTAAGTCCGAATCTAGTGCCGGAACCGCAACAGCTTCCAACGGAGGGAGTGTGGTGATTGTGGATAATACTGGAAGCGGAAATAATACAGGCGGCGCACTAATTCCAAACAACAATAGCGATTCCTCCTCAAATACTACCAATTCTCAAACTTCTGGAAACAATTCTTCTAGTTCTTCCTCCGGAAACTCGAATAGCTCTTCTTCCGGAAATGATACAAACTCTGGAAGTACAAGTGTAGGCTCTAATTCCGATTCTGGATCATCTAACACAGGTTCCGGTTCTAATACAGGTTCTAACTCTTCTTCCGGAGGTGATACAAACTCTGGAAGTACAAGTGTAGATTCTAATTCCGATTCTGGATCATCTAACACAAGTTCTAACTCTTCTTCCGGAAATGATACAAACTCTGGGAGTACAAGTGTAGGTTCTAATTCCGATTCTGGATCATCTAACACAAGTTCTGGTTCTAATACAGGTTCTAATTCTTCTTCCGGAAATGATACAAATACAGGAGCAGGTTCAAATAATGGTTCCTCTTCGAATTCTACTCCTCCTTCTCAAGTAATTACAGGTGTAATTACTGTAAACGATCAAATAGGAAGTATTCCTTTTACGTATAACACTGTGCAAACGATTCCCCTAAATATAGTTGTAACGGATAAACAATCCAAACCTATCTCTGGGGCTACGGTGATCGTTTCAGACAATGCAGGACATATCTTATTTCAAGGAATTTCAAACAACGTAGGAAAAGTTTCCGGAACCATTACTGTAGAAACCGCAGTAGGTCAAATCACTCTTGAGATTACGGCAGGAGGAGAATCCATCTCTAACTTAATCAATCTGATCAACGTAGTCGGAATTAATCGAGAAATCAAATATGAAATTTTACTTCCCGCTGTTGCAACTGCACCAACGGATACGGACAAGGACGGTGTTCCGGACACGTTAGATACATATCCTCAAGATCCAACTCGTTCTTCTTTAATACGAATTCCAGCAGAAGGAATAAGCACTGTAGCGTATGAGGATTTATATCCAAGCGCGGGAGACGCAGACTTAAACGATTATGTACTCCACATTCATAACGAAGAAGACCTAAACGCAGCAGGAGACGTAATTCGACTGAGAGGAACTTATCAACACGTGGCGCGAGGTGCAGGATACAAACATACTTTCTTTTTAAAACTTCCCGTAGCGGTAGGAGCTACGTTTTCTAGAAAAGTGGTAAGAGACGACGGCAAAGTAGTTACAGATCTAACCACAAAAACGGTTTCTTCATCGGATCTAAATCAAGGAATTCAAATCCATGAAGAATCCAATAAAACCACATCTAATCCAAACGTAAATCCGGGAGGAGTATATAAACCTGGACATATAGCAACGATCGAAATCGTATTTAATTCTCCTGTTAAAAAAACCGTGCTTGGAAATTATCCCTACGACATCTTTATTAAAGTAACCAATACCGGAAAAGAAATTCATTTTCCGGGGCTTTATAAAAACGCAAACGGAACAGATAAGTATTTAGATTCTAACAATTTTCCATGGGCGATTTTAGTTCCAGGGGCTTGGAAATATCCGTATGAGGGTTTGGACATTCGTAAGGACGCACAAAGCGGTTATAAAGAATTCAATCTTTGGGTGGCATCTAATGGAACCTCTTACAAAGACTGGTATAAACATATCACCAATCAAGCAAAGGTATTTCCGGTTCCGGACGAAGATTCAGAATTGATGGGATTCTTGCTCCACTCCATGAAAAAGAACGCGATTCTTATAGCAATTTTATTGATCGGCGCAGGGGCAGCAGTAGCATATATTTTGAAAAGAAGAACACTTTCTCAAACTTAATCGATTAACAAATAAAGGAGTATATTCCGATATTTTAAAGGAATATGCTCCTTTATTTAGGATCCGAAGGACTCTTAACCTCTTTTTTGAAATTTGTAACGACGGTTTTTGCCGCCGGGTTCTATTGGTTTTTCTATAGAAACACATACTACCATCCAAATCGAAAGAGTTTTGACTTATCCGCCGTTTTCTGCGGAGTTTTAACCGTAGGACTGGCCATCTTTCCGGAAATATTAGCAAAACAGTATATAGACGAAAACTCATATTTTGAAAGAGCTTTTCCAGGAAGTTCTCTTTTAGAGGAAGTTCCAAAACTTATTGTTGTCCTATGGTATTTTAGAGGGCTTAAATCGGTTTATAACACTTCCGACGGAATTTATTTCGGACTTACATTAGGCGCCTCTTTCGGACTTCTAGAAAATTTTCTTTATTCTACAACTTTGGATTTCTGGCCTTTATTTTTAAGAGCGGTCACTTCCCTTCCGATCCATACGTTTACAGGAGGAATCTACGGATTTGCGGTAATGCAATACTATCATTCCAGACCTTCTTCCTTTAATTTTTTAGGGATTTATTATAGTTTATTTGGATGTTTTCTTTTACACGGAACTTTTAATTACATTTTACTCATGGACGGAGATCTAGTCGTCTTACTTCCCTTCATACTTGCAATCGGATTTTTTGTTTTGGAATATTTACTTACAATTTCTCAAAACATACTCCCCATCGAGGTCCTTCAATCCATCGGATTATTTCGGGACGATTATACAGTAATTTCTAGATTTACACGATACGACTCCTGGATGCGTTCTAGTCAAAGTCAGACTCAAAAAATAGAACCAATTCCATTGTTTAGACAACTTTCCAAAGTAAAAATTTTCGTATCTGTGTTTCTATTCTTAATTCCAACTTTATTATATTCTATTTATTCAATATTTCCGGAATTAATACCACTTCTTCTCGGAGGGATTCGAACCTCCGAGTTCATAGGGCTTTTTTTAGTTTATCCGATTTGGTTAAGCGTATTGACACTTTTTAGGGGAATTCTCAATCCAAAATTTTTTAGAGAGAGAATTCTCAAGATCCCTCTGTTTATAGCAGTTACAATCGTTCAAGAAGAAAGGGAATATCATTCGTTGGCGTATTCTTTATCCGGAAAGGGATTTTATTCTCCGGTTGAAAAAAACCTAATGATTGGAGACAGAGTTTATGTGACTTTTTACGTGGCGGGTAAAGAATTTTCGAATATTCTTGCAATTCCTGTTTGGTTGAACGTGAGAGAGGACGATCCTGAATTCGAACCCGGAGCCGTTTTTATTTTTGTAAATCCACCTTGGAAACTTTTATTTTGGAGATTATTAGTTCGAATCAAACAACAGTTTCAAAATCTGATTCATCAGATTTGGATCATCTAATTCTATTTAGGCTGTCAAAATCTTCGGCAGAAATGGCAAATTCATCCATAGACGTTTCAAAGAAGGAACTAGGAAGAATTTCCGCTTTTAAATATTTGGCATTGCCTGGAACGGTTAGTCCGATCGAACTTACATTTGCAAATAACGGTAATGTTTTGGATTGAATTTCAACCCAGTCAGACCCCAGAAAAGACCAACGAATATGAATCTTATCTCTTTTAGAAAAATTTTTTCCTTCTGGGACAAAAGCTCTTAAACTGAGTGGAGCTTTACTCGCCAATACCCAGGTCGCGCCGGAAGAAAATTCATGATAACGAATTCCGTTTTGGATCAAACCTTGTTTTTTAGCCATAAGTTGATAAGACTTCAATTCCGCATAACGAAACTCGGGACCCCATAAATTCGGTGCGATTTTAATTAAAGAATAAAATAAAAAGAAAGTTCCCAAAAATAAAGAGATAAGATTAAATCCGCCTCCGAAAGCTCTATGTAGTTGTCTCGTTTGAGAAGAAGCGGAAGTAATTAACCAGAGACAAAAAAAGGCAACGGTTCCACTACTTCCAGTCCAAGGCATAAAAAAAATAGAGATGGGCAAAAGTAAAATTAAAACCTTCCAATGATCGCGTAACGCAATTTCCAAACCTATCCAACCCAAAAAAATGAGAATTAGAAAAATCCCACCGTCGTGTAATAAAAATAAGAAAGAAGAAAGTTCCAATTCTCTCATTCCTCCAGGTGGAATTGGATTGGAAGATCTAGAATCAATCCAGTTGAGTACAAAACTACCAGCGCCGTTTCCTAACCAAATCGATTGTTTTGTCCAATTCCAAGCGGATTTAGTTTGAAGCCACCCTTCTCCCCCATAAAGATCCAAAAAACGAAAAATACCTCCTCCAGGACTACGAAAGGACTTAATCCAAGTTTGATGAAGTTCCTGCCAAGATTCAAACGACCAAGAAAATGATCCGATCCATAAAATCAAAACTACAAAAATAATCCATACGATCATACAAACCGGGATATAAGATAGTTTCCACCAACGATTTCGAATTTTAGGAAAATTGATAACGGAATAACTGTATGTCAAAAGAGTAAAAAGTAAGATCCAGGAACCTGCACTAAAATGTTTCCCTAAAACTAAAAAAGGGAATAAAAGTCCAGCGCTCAAAATGATTTTTGTAGGAGAACGCCAACTTTTAGAATTAAGATAGTAAAAAAAATACGCGATCCAAAGAGGGAAAAACCAATTGAGGGATTTTGAATCCACAAGAAAACCAGAAGCCGAATAAGAACCTCCTATGATAGGAGTGAACGGGATTACCGAACCCAGCGTAAACCCTTGAATTAAGAATAGTAGAATATTCAAAAATACTCCAGCAAAAAGCCCTTGTCTCCAATACTTAACTGGAGAATCGCTTTCGTGAGAGGAAGATTCTTCCGCTAAAAAATAAAGTATTACAAGAACCCAGGATCCTAAAAAGTCCAAACTCAAACCGAAAGCATATCTAGAACTGATTCCGGGAAAATACGTCATATCTAAAATACCGAAACCCTTAAAAGGAGGCGCGTTAAAATAGGTAAAAAAACGTTCTATAAGAAGTAATAAACAAAAAATCAAAATCCCTACTTTAGGATTTTGATAGAACGGCAGAGAAGATTTGTAAGGTCGATTGATATAAAAAAAACGGAATATAGGGTCTTCTTCGTTTACGGTTTGTGAATGAAAAGTGGAAATATATTGCCTTAAAAAAATCCCTAAAATAGCGCCCGCAAATAAACCACTTAGGGAACCAAATATTACCGTTTTATCATATAGTAATCCTGGTAAGACAAGAGCCCCCGCCATTGTAAATATCCTTCCCGGTTTACGATGATATAGATTGGGAATCAATCCGAAAAGGAACTGGATCGTTCCGATTGCTATCATTCCGGCCCCTTCCGTTTCTCTTACAAAAAGAAAGCTTCGGAACAAAAGATAGGAAATAACGGAACAGAGAATAAGGCCAAAAAATGTAGGAGTTCTAAGTGGTTTCAGTTTATGGAATAATCCAGACACGAATAAAAAGGATTTTGAAAAAGATTCAGATTTCAATCTAAAAACGATCAAAAAAATGACTTCTTATTACTCGAACGTATAAAAATAATACCAAAGGTAACAATCGATTTTACCAAAGATGTGAAAGTTTTCAAAAAATGACATTCAACCCGGATTTGTTGGCCTTTTAAAGAAGACCCTACATTTTAAG
Organism: Leptospira kirschneri serovar Cynopteri str. 3522 CT; assembly: GCF_000243695.2. Taxonomy (NCBI): domain Bacteria; kingdom Pseudomonadati; phylum Spirochaetota; class Leptospiria; order Leptospirales; family Leptospiraceae; genus Leptospira; species Leptospira kirschneri. Next base: position 118,966 of record NZ_AHMN02000007.1, read on the forward strand.
TTTAGAAACAAAATTCAGCATAAGTATTATTTTTATGTGTTTGAATAGCAAACAACATGATTTGTGTATAAGAAAATTTTCTAAAAATAGGAATCTACGCTTATGGAGAAAATTTTACCTAATCTTAACCGTAAGTTAGGCAATGATTCATTTTTCTAAAAAAAAGTCGGATCTGAACTTTACAGATCAATTCCTAAAATGTGGGAACTACCACAAATCGCGATTTTACGAGTAAATTCTAAAATTGTAGGAACTACTACTTTTAGAATCACTTTACTTTGTTTAAAATGCCGATTCTAAAATATTTTTGAGATGGCTTCTATAAAATTCTTTCTCGTTTTTTACGCCGAATTCACGTTAATTCTATAATTCTTAAAGACTACTATATATTAATGAAGTATTCAATATTTGCTTTAAAATAGGGTTTTGTGATAAAAATTTAAGGTATTCAATTTTATAAAACATGGGAGTTCCCACATTCATTTTTAAGATTTTGAAATCGCTCTTAATGAACACGAGTTGAAGTATAGATTGTATCAAGTGTTGTATGAGTTCCCACATTTTTGGGAAACTAAAACGCCCTGCTTTCTGACTCTGTAAAATTTGAAACAGGTTTAATCTTTATGATGGGTTTAGAAATTTTCTACAACTTTTAGAAAGAAAAGTTAGATAATAAGAAACAAATAAAAAATTCAATCATCCATCGAATCCATATCAGATGGGATTTTATAAGCGCCTGTAAGACGACTCCCAGCATTTTTACGAGAAAAACCTTTGCTTTTAGAAAGAGTTTCTGCGTATTCGACAGTATAACGGGTCCAAGGAATTGCTTTGAGACGTGCGATAGGAATTTTTTTACCTGTTCCTTCACAAACGCCATAAGTCCCCTCTTCGATTTTCTCCAATGCTGCATCAATCTCTCGGATGGTTTCTATTTCAGCTTCGGAAAGAACGGAACTCAAAGTTTCTTCGTTAATTTCGGATGCAATATCCGCAATATCACCCATTTCTTTAAGGCCAGACGGTTTACTATTATCTTCCCAATGGGCATACTTTTCCAAGAGAGCATTTTTTTTCTCATGAAGAAGTTCAGAGATTTCTTGGAGAACTTTTTTATCGTATGCCGGAGCCGATTTTTTTGCAGTCATCCTATTACCTGGAAATTTTAGACCTTAGTTTCCTTGTATTCGGTGTGTTTTCTACAAAATTTGCAGAATTTTTTTGTAACTAATTTTTCAGTTTTAGCCTTTTTGTTCTTGGTGAGAAGGTAGGTACTTTTCCCCTTGGAACATCCAGGCTCCTGACAAACGAGCTTAATAATTTCTCTCATGGCGCTAATGTCTCGATTTCAATAGATTCCTCAGTAGTCCAATTTTTCTGAAAATTTAGAAATTAAGTTCCAAAGTTGCTACTGGAGGTTACTCATTGTGCTATAAAATGGGAAAGGGCTTAAAAATCAAGGAGGATTAAGTAAAATCCTTGAAAAAGAAATAATTTTCTCTAACTTAAGTAGGGCTCGATCTTTTAGGTTTTATAGAGTTATCGATTCCATAGTTTTCAAAAAATGTGAGATTTTAAATTCGGCAAGTGATTCGATCTTTAATGCCAATTCAAAATCAAGGATTAAATCCTAAAAATTTAATTTTTATAATAGATTTGTTAAAAAATTAGTCTTCTTCCATTAAAACAAAATCGATAAGTGTTTTGTTAAATTAATGCGACCTACATTAACAACCCTCGCGCTGAGTTTAAGAAGCAACATTGAGTTTAAATCCCGAAGGAATTGGGAGCAAAAGATTCGCACAGGTTTTTTTTACGTCGAACTCACATTCAATTACCATTTAATGGTAATCAAATTCAAAATTCATTGTATAAAGCTTATCTTAAAATCCTTTTTATAAAATGTAGCAGTTCACGCAAACTGAGTCGTTTTACTGCTTAAAAACTAAATACGAATTACTCAATATTTTATTTTTAAACGTAGATTGTTAAAAATTCGGAGAATTCAACTTTATAGAAATCAATAATCTATTAAGCTTTTTAAGACTTTAATCATTATGAATGAAAAATCTCGGCTGAGTTATTACATTAGAGTTGTTGAAAAATGAATTCTCCATCTGTTTTTGTTTTATGAAAACGGTCGATGAACACAGTTTTGTTAATCACTACATGGGATTCTCAATAACTCTATTTTTAAATTTTAGTACAAAATCCAAATTCAAAAATGCTACTCAGACGCATGAAAATAGTACCAAGTTATTAACAGCCGCATTTGCGAAATAAATAGGATTATTAAAAAATATCGCAAATTCGGGATTTATGGCATTTTAGAGCAGGACCAAAACATTCAAATTTTTGAAACAATCTAACTTCAAATATTCTATTTATACGTCCGAGTAGTAAGATTTTGAAAACGATTTAAAATTTCTATATCTTTGCAAAATTGGCCTTTCATTTAGTACGTTCTTTTCTTCATACATTTTATAGCAAATCGTAGGTTTACTTTGTATATAAGGTTCTTTAGAAAATTTATATTCGTTGGCATTTTTGAAATGAATTGATTTGAAAACAATTTAGTCGCATTTTTACATAATCTATACTTAAACTCCAAAAATTCTAATTACGCCCAATAGAAATCATTAGAGTTGTTGAAAAATTCCATAGTGAAGATTCGTAAAATTGCTTCAATTGTCCATTCAATCCAATACAAACAGATCAAGAATTAATTTTTCAACAAATCTATTGTTTAAAATCTGGTTACTACTCAGAACTTATAAATAAAGTATCCAATATTTTGTTACAAGCTGACTGTAAGATCACGATCTATTTTTCTGAAAAAAGTTGGGGCTGAGCTTTACAGATCAATTCCTAAAATGTGGGAACTACCACAAACCACAATTTTACAAACTAATTCTAAAATTGTAGGAACTCATACTTTTAGAAAATCCTTTCTCATGTTTTTATGCTGAACTCGCGTTAAATAGGGTCTTGCGATAAAATGTAAGGTATTCAATTTGATAAATGAATAAGCATCAGACTTATAGAGTAAAAAAATGTAGATCTATATCTTAAACAGATATTTATTTCAAAATTCATAGTGTTGTTTCTATTGTTCAGAACTCTATTAGAGCACCAAAATTCTGCCTCTAAACGGCGATTTGTCTTAAAATTTATGGACTTTTAATAAAGAATCACGATATAAAAAGTTTAAGAGCGATTACAATTCCCTGATCTTTAAATGGAACTCTATTTTACAATAAAATTACATTGTATCAGATAACAACAAATATAAACGTTAGTCGTCATTTTGCTTCATTTTTATACACTCGAATTTAAAGCCAGATAAACTCTTTTCTATCGCATTATAGACCTTTTACATTAGAACCTCTTTCAATTCTATTTGAATAATTTGTGTACAATTTTTGTCCGAAAATACACAAAGTCTAAGAGCCCATTAAAAACTCTTCACGTTATAACACGATCGGAACTAATTTCTGTTTTGAGGTAGTTTATATATTCAAGAGAAAAAGTTTGTTGTTGGGTTCGATCCAATTAGCTACATGCAATAGATCGAAAAACAGAATGATGTTCGGCGAATTTTAAGTTTTCTTTAAAAATAAAAAATTAGAACACTTTGAATTCAATCCAGCAAACTGCTTCTTTTTATAAGTAATTTACATTTTGAATTGTGAAGAGTTTTAAAAAGGTAGGGATTTTTATGAAAAATGAGAAAGGCCAATTCAAAAAATCAAAAGAATTGTTGAATAGAAAAATTTTTCCTATTCTCTTCCTATTTATTATTCTCCTAACCCTTGTTGATTGTATTGGAGGAAACGGTTCCACAACATTTAAGGGAATCATCTTTGGACCCGTGAACAATCTGTTACAATCTCCTGCAAGTAATAACCCTCTTTCTGTCAATTATTCTTCAAGTCCATATATATTTACAAAGGATGCTCCTATTGAACCGATTCAACCGAATATAAGTGGATCGATCGAACAATGCTCCTCCAATCCTGCTCTACCAACAGGACTTCTTATAGATGGAAAAACTTGTAATATCTCAGGGACACCGACACTAAACCAACCGGCTACAAATTATACAATTACTGCTTCAAATCAATCTGAAACTAAAAATGCTACAATTGTAATTACAGTGAATGCAAATCCACCAGCTGCTTTGAATTTTGCGGTACCTGTTTTTACTTTTACAGCAGGTGCTTTACCTGGGTTTGCTCCTATAGTTCCAAGTTATACGGGAACGATTACAAATTGTATCTCTGATATTCCTCTACCTGCAGGACTTTTTTTGGGAACTACAAATTGTTCTATTTCCGGATCCCCAACCACAACGCAAGGTCCAACTAACTACACAATTACTGCAAGCAACTCTTTTGGAAGTACAAACACCGTAATTACAATTACGATCAATATCGCACCTCCATCCGCTTTAAATTATGCAGGTAGCCCTTTTGTTTTTACTCAAGGCGCAACCATCGCAATCATTCACCCCACTTATACTGGCACCGTTACTGCATGTAATTCAGATATTCCTTTACCTGCTGGGCTTATACTTGGAACTACTTGTGCGATTTCCGGAACCCCGACTACAATTCAACCTGCAACCAACTATAACATTACAGCTAGCAATGCTTCTGGAAGTATTAGCTTTCCAATAACAATTACAGTCAACTTAGCACCTCCATCTGCTTTAAGTTATGCGGGAACTCCGTTTACTTTTACACAAGGTGCAACAATCACTACAGCTACTCCTTCTGTAACTGGAACTGTTACTGCATGTAACTCCGATATCCCTTTACCAGCTGGTTTAGGAATCAACGGAACTACCTGTGCAATATCCGGAACTCCAACTACAACTCAGGCTGCTACAAATTACACGATCACTGCAAGCAATGCTTACGGTAGCACAAACACTACTATCTCGATTCGTGTCAACTTAGCACCTCCGTCTGCTTTAAGTTATGCGGGAACTCCGTTTACTTTTACACAAGGAGCAACAATCACTACAGCTACTCCTTCCGTAACTGGAACTGTTACGGCATGTAACTCCGATATTCCTTTACCAGCAGCTGGTTTAGGAATCAACGGAACTACCTGTGCAATATCCGGAACTCCAACTACAACTCAGGCTGCTACAAATTACACGATCACTGCAAGCAATGCATACGGTAGCACAAACACTACTATCTCGATTACAGTTAATCTTGCTCCTCCAGCCGGACTTGCTTATACACCAACTGCTTTAGTCCTTTATAAAGGAGTTGCAGGAACCGTAACACCTACGGTTACTGGAACAGTTACTAGCTGTAATCCAAATGTAGCTTTACCAGGAGGACTTACTCTGAATGCTACAACTTGTGCAATCTCTGGAACTCCAACTGTATTTCAAGCCTCCGCAAATTATACGATTACTGCAAGTAACTCTTCTGGAAGTACCAATACTACAATTAGTATTATGATTTTTGGAACACCTCCTCTGAAGACAATGCAAACAAACTGTTGGAACACGACTGGAACTATAGATACAACTTGCGTGGCCACTTCATCCGCAGGTCAAGATGGAAAATTACAAAAAGGAACCACGCCATCTTTTACCAATCAAACTGTCAATATAGCTGTCGGTGTGGATCATTATATCACAGTAGACAATAACACTGGACTTGTTTGGAAAACCTGTCATGAAGGTAGAACGAATTCTACTTGTGCAGGTGGCGCCGATGTATATTACAATCTAGCAAGTGCCACAACCGCTTGTACTAATTTAAACACAGGAACAGGTTATGCAAATCGAACAAATTGGAGACTACCTACTATTTCCGAAATGGAAACCTTAGTCGATTTCAATGTAGCTACATCCCCAAGAACTTTCGTTACATCTTTCCCAGGAACGAGCGGAAGTTATTACTATTGGAGCTCTAACTTATACCTACCAGATACAACGAAGTCCTTAGTTCTTTATTTCTCCAGTGGATCAACAACTTGGACGGATAAAACCGTTGCGGGTTCTTTAACTCGTTGTGTGTCACCTTAGCTTAGTAGCAATGAATAATGAAAGAAATGTAAAATATATCCTAATATTCTTAAGTATCATAAACCTTTTCCAATAAAGGTTTATGATAAGAATCTTACAGACTTTTAAGAGAGGCCAATTATGAAGTCAAAAACTATGGTAACAAAAACCAAAAACCGGAAATCATTTTTCTTCTATAAGTTGATTTTGGTTTTTTTTGGATTCACAATTTCAATCGTTTCCGCGCCTTTTGTAGACAACAATGACGGAACCATTACCGATATAGGCAATGCTCTGATTTGGCAAAAGTGTACAAATAATCTTTCCGATACAAGTTGTACAACTGGAGGTACTACCCAGATGGATTGGGCAAATGCCCTTACTTTTTGCAACGGGCTTAACGCGCTTAACGCTGGGGCAGGTTACACTAATCGAACTACTTGGAGATTACCCAACGTAACCGAATTAAGAAGTATTATCGATCACTCACTTGGCACATCTCCAGTAATCAATACTACTATTTTTCCAGGAACAGTTTCTCAATACTATTGGACATCAACTACATATAAACTATTAACGTCCAGTGCTTGGGCTATTAACTTTCAATCTGGATTTACTTCTGGGAATGGAAAGACTACAACCTACTATGTTCGTTGTGTCGCCTCTCCGCCTTGATGTTTTTTTAAGCGAGATTGGGTAGGTAATCTCGCTTTCATTGATTTGCTTGAAATAGCGTAAGTTGGCTAACGAACCCAAGGTTCTCCCGCTTTTTGGAAGATTCTCGTAAGAAAGACCTCTAGCAGCCTTTCCCAAGATTCAAAAAGATCCCGTAAAAATGCGTAAGGATTCAATTCCTGAGATTCTTGCATTTTGAATTAACGAATAGAAAAACCTGCACTTGCAATAACTCCCTTGCAGACAACCGGAGAAAAGCCAGTTTTTTCTACCAATAACAAAGGAACGACGGATATAGTTCTCAACGAGATTCGTATCGAGTGCACATCAATCATATAAAGCTGTTAAACTATTTTTGTTGAAAAAAACGAATATAGATTTGGCACAAAAAGTTTGATGACTTTCCAAAAGTAGATTTTCCCAGCCTCGGTATTGAAAGAGACACTCAACTACACAATGTTTCGGTATCATATCGAGAGGAGACATTCTAAAAAACCGGATAGTGATGATAGCTTTGTAGAATTCCTACCACTGTTATGAAATCCGACTGGCGTCCGAATCTATTTTTAATCTTAAAAATAGACTCGTCAGACAAGACACATCTACAATAGAATTTTTAGCTTAATCTTGTGATATATATGAACTAAACCCTAAATAGCAGAAAAGTATATTTGTGCCTGAAATCACCGCTTTAAAAAGTCAATCGGCAAACATTCTATATGAAAAAGTTCATTTCGGTTTAAAATTCTTCTAAACTTAAATCGTATCAAAACATAATTCCCGGTTAAATAAATCTACTCGATTTTCGATTTTTTAGTTTACTTATATCGCCCCTTAAAAGACATGGCTAATAGAGTCATTTCTTAAGGAACAGTTTTACTACTTTGTAAACCCAAATGATTCACAAGTTATAGAAGGCTATTATTATTTATGATTTCGCCATACCTAAGCAAAACTTTGGGCCTTGCAAAGAATGTATTATGCATTTCAACACCTTGTAATTCTAAATCGATTCTTAAATTATATATTTCACTCTTTATGATGAGAAATAACTGAAAATACGATCCAAGTGAAAAAGATGAACAAGTTAGAAGCAAAAGGAAATCGAATGAGAAGTTTCCTATTTGAAGATTCAGTATTTCGAATCCCATAATATTAGAGAGTTTGTCTTTTATGAATGCTTACATTGAGAATTTTTTAAACCGTGTACATAGTTCTAAAATTTTATCAAATTTTGAATATAAGGTTTTTTTAAAGTCTTCCTTACAAAAATGGTTTGAGAAAAATATTTTTTCTACATTTCTGGTCTTTTTCGGCCTCTATTTAGCGATCTGGAATCAAACCATTCCGGAGATTTCGACTTCGGGAGATTTATATAAGTTCAAATTGATTTCCATAATTTGCGGAATTTCAATTTACTCCTTTCTATTGCTTCGACTCATTATACTCGGAATTTTTGAGATACAAATATCTTACCATTATATTCTTAAAAACGCAGTAACTGCAATCATTCTTTCTTTTACGTTTTTAATGTATTTTGAAAAACCATTTTTCATGATGATTACAGGAGAAGTTTTCTGTTTCGGTATTTGTATCTATACTTTATTGGAATCAGGTTATCTAATTTTCTCCCGCCCCTATAAAAAAGAATACTATTTCTTGTTTCCTATCTTGGGAGGGATTGGTTTTGGAGTTCTGGGAAATTTTATCGGAACCACTTTTTATAATTTCGAATGGAACAGTATTTCATACTATTTTTATGCGTTTTTTATTTTCACTCTTTATCTTTTAAAGAGAAAAATAAGAATTCAAACTGAAGCAAAAGCTTCACAAAACTCAGTATTAATTTTAAACTCAGAAACTCAAGAAATTATAGAGCAGCCATGTTCTGTGCTGGAAGATGGGACTTTGGAATTGATAGAACCCTTAGAAGAAAAAAATCTTCTTAAGGAAGATGATCTGAAACGGGCAGAAGAAAGAATTAATGGTTTTATTAGGGAGAAACTTTATGCGGATGATAGTATTCGTTTAATTGATCTTTCTGCCTATTTGGGAGTCAGTTTACACCAAGCTTCTTTTTACCTGAACAAATATAAAAATATGGGATTTTCAGATTTTATAAATCAAAATAGAATGAACGACGCAATCCGGCTCCTTGTAGAAAAAAAGAATATGAATCTACTAGATATTGCTTTCGAATGTGGATTTAATTCCTATACATCCTTTCATAGAGCTTGTAAGAAATGGACCGGATATTCTCCCAAAGGACTCAGAAAAAATGCAACCCAGTCAAATGGATCTAACTATGAGCATTTTCAAATATCTATAAATTTACAAAAGGTTGAAATTCTGAGTAAAAATTCGCAATCGAATGAATTAAATACCGCAGTGGTATAACAATATCAATTTAATCTAAAACTTCATTTTATAAAACCCCATAAAACTAAGTGGGGTTTATCAGTCTCAAATGGAGATTTATCTCAAAGTTCATTCAATCTTATTCTAATGATTAGTAAGAATCAATCGTTAGCCTTAAAAAATATAGGAGTCAAATTTTTAGCATTCAATTTTATAGTTTTGAATAACTTGTAAATTCAGGTTATTGATAACTGAATTTTTATAAAATTAAATTTTCTCATAAAAGAATACGATCACTTTCATACTTTTTAATCTTTAGAAATCAGAACGTTTCATACAAAAGCAGCTTTCTTTAACCCGCCGAACCAAAATATCAAACTTTAGCGCTGTTATATTCAAAAAACATACTTAGAGCCGGTCTCAAAACTACCTATCAAAAAAGTTAAAAGCAATGATAGAGCTTGCGAGATAAAGAGATGCAAGATAATTTTCAGATTTTCTTTCCCAACGAATTAGGATAGCCCTGAATCGATTGTGCCAACTGTTAGTTCTTTCAACGACCCATCGTCTAGGTTTTCCTTTATATTTACCAATGAGAGGCTTCTCACCTTTTTTCCGAATATGAGATTGAATGTTTCTTCTTTTGATTAAAACTTCTATATCTTTGAAATCATATCCTTTATCTAAACAAAGATGTTTTGGTTTCTTTTTTCTTCTACCGGAAAAAATCAGGATTGAATTCAACGTATCTTTTACAGCGTGTTTATCATGAACATTGGCTCCACTCAATGTTATGGCCAAAGGAATTCCATTTCCATCTGTAAGAATATGCCGTTTAACCCCCAATTTGGCACGGTCTGTAGGGTTTTTCCCAGTTAAGCTCCCCCTTTGGGAGCTTTAACCATTGCCGAATCCATCGAAGCCCAGTCCCATGCTATCTGATTCTTTACATCATAATATTTTAAAATAGATTTATAAATCTTTTTGAATACTCCTGCTCGTTCCCATTCTTGAAATCTTCTGTGACAAGTTTGGCCAGATCCAAACTCATTCGGAATGGCACGCCACTGACAGCCTGTTTTCATTCGATAGATGATACCGGCCATTACTAATCGTGTTGGTACTCGATTGCGACCTCCTTTCGGATTTACCTTTTCTTTCGGGATCAATGGGGCTATTTGTTTCCAAAGTCCATCCGGTATCTCTGAATAATATTTGTCCATTTCACAAGTAAATAATTACGATTCAAAAGTACAACCAGTTTTGAGACCGGCTCTTATCTGTGGAAACGTTTTCTGAAAAATTCAAGATAATTTCTTTTAGGTATTGTGACAGACTTTTATTACTGACCCTATAAAATTGAACATCATAAATTTTTATTACAAAATCCTGTTTCATCACAAAGTATTGAAAAGTTTATTATATAAGTATAATATACTTTAAAACAAACCCTGTTTTAGAAGTAGAATTTTAAATATTACTGATCTCTATAGAATTGAGTACCGTTAATTCTATCACAAAACGCTGATTCTATATAAAATATTAGGCACTTTATTATATAGTTATGAGCAAGCTATTAAAAAATTCTATACAGAGATTAGCAAACTGCTTCAATTGTCCATTTCGATACAACGGAAACAGACAAAGAATTAATTTTCAACAGCTCTATTCTAATTATTTAATATAACTGATGAATGTAATCATTTTATTAATAGATATAGAATTTTCAATAATTCTCTAAATACTTTTCCGAAATTATAATAGAGTTTTAATGAAAAAGAATTTTATTCTATTTACTACTTGGGCACATGAAAATAGTACCAAGTTATTAATGACTGAATTTATGAAAAAATAACAGTACTTAAAAAATGCCGCAAATTCAGGATTTACGGCATTTTAGAGCAGAGTTAAAACATTCAAATTTTTGAAACAATCTAACCCAAATATTCTATTTATGCGCCCGGGTAGTAATTAGAACTTTTTAAATTGAAACGAAAAAAAATCTATCTGGCTAACGAATGCAAATTAGCCAAATAGACTCAGTGCTTTGTTTATGGAGATATAGGAGCTAAATTCATAATTCGTGAATTTCCATAAATCCACGTTAATTTTATTTATAATTAAGTATAAAGAAATTTTAGCCTGACATCTCCCCTAGTTATAAATTGAAATCAATATTTGAAAGACGACTTATTGATAAAAACGTTTCCAATTGCTTTTTGAATCAAAAAATATACTATAGATTTTATTTGATCAGATAGATACTTAATTTACTCATTTATAAGTAAAATAAGGAATTTTAAATCTAATCAAGATGAGATGAATTTAAATTAATCATATTCAAAAAATATGTTAATGATTATTACAGAGAAAGGTTGATTTATTAGTGTGAGTTTGTATTTATTAAAATTCTTTTATTAAGAAAATTGCAGATGATTTTTTTATAAATTTTATCTTAAAAGAAAAAATCTTAAAATTATCTATCTGGCCCAGTTATATTACAAACAAAGCCAGATAGACGAGTGTAATAGAGTGAGTTCCCTTCTACACCTATTATCATAACTCATTCCCAAAAAGAGATCCCTTCAAAATATAAAATGAATAAAATTATATTGTATTATTAATAATTACTTCATTTCAAAATTCAAATTGCTGAATTAAAGAATCTAACTCCAAAGCCTTTCCTATTTCGTTAAAATTCATCACCGGTTTGACATCTCTTAACTGATTATAATTCGTAATCCAATTATAAATCTTTTGATCTTCTGTTATAATAAAGTATCTAGTTAATCTTTCGGAAATCACATGTAAGATTCCTGTAAAAGCTCGCACAAACTCAGAATTTAGATTTGTTACTTTCCTAATATCCAATACCAACATACCTTCCATTTCATAAAAAATAGAACTCAATTTAGTAGGCATTCCCTTTAAAGTTTCATAATTAACTATACCTGAAAATTCGATTACTAAAAGTTTATAACGAATTGTATTAATTTGTATTTCCTTTGATTCGTGTTCAATCATTATAGTTTGATTCATTTTTCCTAACCCCAAAGGTCGTCTTTGAAAAAGCATTTTTTATATTATTTTTAAAAAGTATATACCGTCATAAGAATAAAGCTTTGCAGCTTATAGTATGGATTATGAGATTAAAATACATATAATTGTTTTTATCTACTCAAATCAACGCTACCTTTTGCTATTTAAATATTCTTTGTAGTTTTTAGTTATTTATATACTTTAACTTATAATATGATTAAAATCCAATTGAAGAAAATCTTTAATCTATAAAATGAACTGTTAAGCTGCAATCGCCAAACGACGATTTTGTGCAGAATTGAATCTTTTGGATTTGTATAGGTTTTCTGAATTTAATCTGACGTGAGTTTACCGTAAGAAAAAGTTTCTTAAAAGTATGAGTTCCTACAATTTTAGAATTTGTTATTAAAATCGCGATTTACGATAGTTCCTACGGCTTAGGAATAGATCTTACAAAGTTCAAATTATACAACTTTTTCAGAACATGAACCTACCGAATTCACGTTAAGCTGAGCTGTCCATAAATTAACGTAAGTTAACGCGAAAGAGATCGATGCGGGAAAACCAGCAGAACGCTCTCTACCATAACCAACCCCACAAGTTGAATAGGATTTTAGAATCAAAATTGAACTCAGCAAAACGCTTTCCTAAACTCAATGCATCGCTCCCTAAGGGTCGCTCTGCAGGTCGCGTTCAAGAACTCAGCACAACGCTTTCCTAAGGGTCGCGTTGTGGGATCAAAAACGCACATTTTTCAAGTGTTCCGACAAGAATGAGTCTTTTTACTTGCAAAAAGCATGTTTTTCTGATAGAGAAAAGTCTTCCGAATTTCTCCACCTGAATTGCGACCCATGGGAAGCAATTCATTGAGTTACCCCACCCAAAAATAGGGAAAACTCAACACAACGCTCTCTATGAATCGCGTTGTGGGGTGGGAACTCAGTTTTACAGAGGATTTGTCGTAATTCCCACAGATTTAATATTGAGATCCAAATACTTGTGAGGTTGGTTATGGCTCTCTACGGATCGCGTTCTAAATTGAATCTAAAGAAGATTGTTGCATTATGTTTCCTTTATATAATTTATTGACCTGAGCTAAAGAGTCCGGTCCGACTGCCTGTGGCAAGCCGGATTCGCCCCGGTTTTCTTACGCCCTGTTCACATTATTTAAAAACTAAACTCTGGGAAACTCATACGAACTAATTTCAATCACTCAAAATAAATGTTTAAAAATTCGTAATATAACCTGAATCTGTAAAACTCATATAAATCTATATTCTATGATAAAATTTTGAAATTCGAGATTCGAGATTCATCTCAAAGTCCTCATAGTATTTTTATAGAATGTCTTTTTATTTGCTTATAGATATTAACTTAGATTTATATTTTTAAGTTTTATAAAAATAAAAAAGATTAAGCCAAATTTAAAATCGGCTCCCTATAAACGATATCTTCTGCCGGCTCCATCAAATAATAACCTTGTGAATAGTCTATACTCAAAGATTTTACCGCTTCTAATTCCTCTTGATTAGATACAAATTCAGCCACCACTTTCGCTCCGATTGTATGCGCCATTTCGGTGATCGCCGCAGCCAATCTGTAAGAAGTTTGATTTTCATGAATTCCTTGTATAAATTTACCGTCTATTTTTATAAAGTCCGGTTGAATTTCTATCAATCTTTCAAAGTTAGAACGTTCTACCCCAAAATCGTCGATGGCGATTTTACAACCTATTTCTTTCAATTCCTGTAAAGAACGAGTAGAGTTAGAAGAACCGTTCCAATGATCGTTTTCTAAAATTTCAAAGATAACACGATCCGGAGAAATTCTATAGTGTAATAATCGATTCATTATCCAGAGAGGAAAACTTTTTTTATCTAAATCAGATTCAGAAATGTTAATAGAGAAAGAATATTCTGGATGTTTTGAGAAATACTTGAAAGTTTTCTCCACCATTAAAGGAGTAAGCAATCGAATAATTCCGGTGGATTTTGCGATCGGAATGAACATCGCCGGATTATAAATCTGATCTCCTTCCATGATTCTCGCTAAACATTCGTACTTTGTAATTCGATTGAGTTTGTTGTCATAAATTCCTTGAAAATAAGGAATTATATTTCCAGCATTGAGGGCCGAATTGAATTTTTTACCTAACTTTAAATTTGCATAAATTCGATCGACCTTGTTTGTAGTTTCCGAATACGGTATATACTCTACAGAAGAATTGTTACTCGCAGTCATCATTGCAAGTCTTGCTTTATCATATACATCTGACTGATCGGAAGAAACTCCAATAGAAATCTTAACTTGAAAAGAAATTCCATCTACTTCAATACACTCCGATCTTAAAAAGATTCGAACGGCACTGAGTAAAGAATAGAATCGGTCCTCCTCAATTTTTGTAAGAACCGCAATCATATTATCGTAAATGTGAAAGATTTCTCCATTATAACCACCAATAAAAAAATCGAGTACGGATAAGAATTCGAATAACATCTTACGATATGTTTCAATTCCAAAATTTTCCGCAATGGAACCAAATGACTCGATACGAATAAGTGCAAGAATAGAATTTTCGTTTTCAATTAGTCTCCGATCAATTCTTCGTTTTAAATTTTCAAAGTTTGGAAATAAAGTTTCTCGATTGAATAAATACGTTTCTTCTAATTTAGAACTGAGTTCTGCCACTTTTCGATTTTGAAAATAAGCCTTTACCGCTTCGGAAATAGTAAGAATCAAATCCTCAGAATCCCAAGGTTTAGTAAGATATCGATAAAGGTTCGCTTTATTAAGAGCGTTTCCGAGACTCTTTGCCGATGCATAACCGGTGAGCATTACTTTATATATCTGAGGATATTCCTGATGAATTTGAATCAGTAGTTCGTCCCCGCTTTTCCCTCGCAATACTTGATCACAAATCACAAGAGGAACGTCTATTTGTTCCGACTTACACCTTGCCAGAATTTCCATTGCAGAATTAGCATCTTCCGCCATTTCTATGTCGAAGCGATTGCCGAAACTGAGTTGAATCGCATACTTGATACTTCCAAGTATGATCACTTCATCATCTACGATCAATATGACCGGTTTGATGTTCAAATTTGTATTTTGAACGAATTCACTGTTTCCCATAATGGTTCATCTTTATTTTAAATTTCATCTCATTCACTTTACAGTGCATCCCAAAACCTAATTGTACTTTATCCGGAAAGATCAAACTAAGTAAACTCAACGTCTCTCTGATTACTTTCAACTGGTTTCCGTCTCTGTAATGATTCTTTACGAGGAATCATTACATTGATTTCTCCCATAAATTCCTTAAGGAGAGCGTATATTGAGTTTTTTGAGACCAGGGCGACAAGCTCTTAGTAAAAGTAAAATGATCCAACAACTTGATTTTAAACTAAATACTTTTCTTCCTTCAAATTCAGAATTCTATGATCGTACACCACCATCAGACCTAATTATTCAATCTTTACAATATGGAAGTTTCTATCAACTAACATTGGTTTTAAAAATTCTTTTTTAATCAATTGTGCATTAAAAACTTAGAATATTTTTAATTTGGATTTAAAATTAAAAAGAAATTCACTATTTTAATTTTTTGTAGAGTTATAATTTGAATTGAGAAAATAAATTCTGAAACTTCAAAAGTGGCACAATTTGAATTAAGTTTAATTATTTTAAACTCGACTGTAAAAGGTTAAAAGTACATACCCGATTTCTTCCAGAAGCCTTTGCTTGATACAACGCTTGATCCGCATTTGTAAATGCTTCTTCTAAATTTTGTTTTCCCCCGGAAACTCCAATACTCAGAGTGACAGGGTTTCCATCTTTTAATCGAATTTGATTTTCTACTTCCTTACGCAATTCTTCAGCGATATTGATAGAAATTGCCTGACCAACTCCACACAAAAAGATTGCGAATTCTTCTCCACCCCAACGACAAACCACATCCGTTTGTCGAATCGAACGACTGAGTATTTGTGCTACTCTTATCAAAGTTTTATCGCCAGCGTCATGTCCGAACTTATCGTTTACCTGTTTGAAATGATCAATATCAATCATTAAAATTGCCCACTCATTCTTATGACGATTTTCAAGAGCAATCGATCGTTGGATCGACTTTAAGAAACCTCTCCGATTCCAAATCCCAGTTAATGGATCTGTATGAATCAATTTAGATACTTGATTCATTGAAGAACGTAACTTGACATACAATACTAAAACAATAAAAAAAGTAAATGCAAGCACCCAAAAAGGTAAAAGGTTTTTTATAATATAAATTATATATTCAAAAATTTGAATTTCATGAACTAACCAAATCTCTTCTTCCTTAATTTTGACTCCAATCCAAAAACTTCCTTTTTGGAGAAAAAAAGATTTCTTAGATTCTAATATAGAAGAAAATACTGAAAAAGGTAATCTATCGTTTAAAGCGAAATTGTCTGGTTTGGCGACAATTTTTCCGTTTTCATCTATGAGCATACTTTTTCCAATACAATCACCGCTCTCTAATATTCTTTGCATTGCATCTAATCCTATATCGATTGCTGCAATCCCCATAAATTTTCCTTTTACATATACGGGTTCAGAAACCGAAATCATCAAACCCTTTCCGGCAATATCTTCATAAAGATCCGTGATGATCTGACGTCCGGTCGGATTGGCAATTGGATTCGATTGAGTCCAATAAGGTTCCGCGTAAAGATCATCCGTAAAATAATAATTCTCATCCTTAAACTTTGGAGTAATGTATAAAAATTTGCGTTCTGATAAATAGTAAGCCCAAACCACTTCACTTTGTTTTTCAGTTAAGGACTCAAATTGACCCCTTAAATTTAAAGCGGCTTCTATCTCTTTAAGAAGTGAAGGATTCAATTTATGGATAGAACCTACTGCGGTTAAAGTACCCGCGTCTGACCCTTCCTGATTTTCTCGACTGATATGAGGAATCCCAAATCTGTTTAAGTTCGGATAATTTTTAAATCTTTTAACGAGATCTGGATTTATAGGTGTGTCTTCGTAAAAAGTCAGATAATCTGTAATAGATAACCCCAGAGCTCTCGTTTGCGATCCAACCTTACGGATATAGTCCTTCATCACACGAGCTCTCATACCGACAACTCGATCGATTTCCTTTTCCATTCTGAAGTTTTCATAAACCAGAAAAAGAAACATGAATATTAAGATAATTGCTAAAAGCGAAAAGATGATTCTCTTTTTGACTCTTACATTTTCGACTTGTGAATTAATTTGAGTCTTGAATTGCAATTGGATCACCTCGATAAACAAATCGCTTCGTGGAAAGTTGACATAGGTTCCATCGAAAAGGAAATCCAAATTCTTTTTTATCAATTATCAAAATCAAACTTGAAAATTTATATTGTAAAACGTAATTGAATCTTCAAATTTCAGGATGCAAAATGATAAAAAGACAGAAATTTGACAAAAACAAAATCTTTTATGATTGTACAAACTTCTTTCAACTATAGAATTTATGATCGTTATGAGTGCTTATGTTCTTTTTCTAACGAAAGTAATTTTATGAAACCTTTATATTGAATCAGGACTATTTTGTTAAAAATTACAGAAATAATTTCGTTTTATAACAAGAAAGGATACAGCATTAAATAATTTTAAAACTTGTTAGAATATTTCCGTTGTAGTATCAAATACGCAAATCCGATTTCTTCCTAAAGTTTTTGCTTGATACAATGCTTGATCAGCACAAGCAAATGCATTTTCTAAACCACTGCTCTTTTCTCCTTTTCCTTCAGAAATTCCAATACTTAGAGTTACCGGTTTTCCATCTTTGAGTATAACCTTATTTTCAACTTCTTTACGAAGATGTTCTGCAATATTTATTGAATCTTCCGGAGTCACTCCAAAAAGAAAAACTGCAAATTCTTCTCCACCCCAACGACATACTACATCGGTTTGACGTATATTAGCACTTAGTATTTGAGATACTTTAATTAGGATTCTATCTCCGGTATCATGTCCAAACCGATCGTTTACTTGTTTGAAATGATCTATATCGATCATCAAAATCGTCCACGATTGTCCGTGACGATGAACCGTCACCAAAGACTTTTGTGTAAGTTTTAAAAAGCCGCGCCGATTTGCAATTCCAGTCAGAGGATCTGTATGAATCATTTTTGAAACTTGTTCCATAGACGCTTTCAATTTTATGTATAAAATGGAAACGATCCCGAGAGTGCATATCAATCCCCAAAATGGAAGTAGATTTAAGACGACCGAAAATAAAAACTTTATCGCAGAGATTCGATGTACCAATCGCACCTCTTGATCTTTGATTTCGAAAAAAGCCCAATAGTATCCTTCTTGTAAAAAAATTTTTTCTGAAGGTCCGTCCGGGAGTTGAATCGTCGAATCATTCATATCAATCCAAGATTCTTTTGCGATAATCTTGTTATTTTCATCTATAAGAATACTTTCTCCTATACAGTCGCCTACGGCTAAAACTCTACGCATCGCATCAAGGCCAATATCGATTGCTGCGACTCCAATGAATTGATCTCTAAAATATACCGGTTCAGAAATGGTGATCATCAATCCTTGTCCACCAATATCGTTGTAAAGTTCTGATATAACTTGTTTACGCTGAGGATTCATTTTAGGAGTTGCCTGAACCCAAAAAGGTCTTTGATAAAGTCCTTCATTAAAAATATCTTTATACGGCTTTGGTGTAGGTGCAAAATAAAGAAACTTCTGTGCAGATAAATAATAGGCCCAAACCACTTCACTTTGTGTCTCTGTCTCTACCAAGGTCTCAAATTGTCCACCGAGCCCCAAAGCAGCCTCTACTTCTCTCAAAAAAAACGGAGTTATAGGAACAGAAGTTTTTAAAAGTTCAGAAGTAGAAGAATTTGTTTTTATCTGATTTTTATTTCCAAAAATTTTTAAACTGGAGTATTTCTTAAATTTGTGAAGTACACGTTTATCTAAAATGGAATCTTCATAATAATCCATAGAATGAGAGATGGAAAGTTTTAGAGCCCTGGTTTGATTGCTGATTCTTCGAATATAATCCTGAGTTACTCTCGCCCTCATCCATATGACACGATGAATTTCACTTTGCATCTGTTTCACTTCGTAAACAAACGTGCCAATCATCAAAATCGGGATAACGGCTAAGACCATAAGAATCTTCTTTTTTTGTATCCTTGATTCGTTTTGTTGATGTACGTTCATTTCAGTTCAGACTCTTCTCGAATACAGAATCTTATAGAATTTGATTCTCCGCAAATGTTTATTGAATTTGATTCCGATTAAAAAGTACCATTCTATATTTTAAGAATACTTTGAATCATTAGGAATAAAACAAAATCCTCACAAACGACGTTTTTCCTAGTGAGTTTGGTAATACGAAAAACGAACGATTTTTAAAAATAGAACTTAAGCCGGAATTATTGATACCTAAGAATAGAATTCATTTACTTTACTCATAACTATATAATAAAGTACCTAATATTTTACATAGAATCAGCGTTTTGTGATAGAATTAACGGTACTCAATTTTATAGAGATCAGTAATACAAATCTAGGTTTAGAGACAAAATTTTAGACGCTTTTGTTCTATAGTTCTGAATAATTTTATACTATACGATGGTTCGTCCAAAGTCACACACACTTAAAAATAGGCCTTTCATAAGTCGGTTTAAATTTTGATTTGATTCAATAGAGTTGTTGAAAAATTCCATAGTTCAATTAACAAAACTACTTCAATCGACCGTTTCCATGAAATAGAAAACAGATGAAGAATTAATTTTTCAACAACTCTAATAAAGAAATTTCCAGAAAATATTTCTTTCTCAAGAAAACTCTGAATCAGATTTTTTGAATATTTTTAAAATTGAATCGCAATCATCCAGATTTTTTGCCATAATCCAACTTACCATTAAAAAGGAATTATTGTCAAAAATGATGAAGTCTTTGCGTATTTCCTGCATGTTTTTCATTCCAATTACTTTTTTACTGAACTGTTCCCAATTCAATCAAAACAACCCTATTGCGTCCAACGGTGTTATTGATTTATCTGGTTGGAACCCTAACATTGAGTCGGTTAATCTAAAAGGAGATTGGGAATTTTGCTGGGATCAATGGATTCCACCAAATGCGGAAGAATCCAAATGGAAAGAAAATTGTAACGGATTCCATCCAGTCCCTGCTTATTGGAAATTTTATAATATTCCCGGAAAAAATTTATCCCCTTTTGGTAAGGCTACTTATCGATTAAAAGTAATTTTACCAACTTACTTTCACGATTCCTATGGTATCCGATGGACTGAAATTTTATCTGCATTTCAAATTTTTATAAACAATAAATCCGTTGCGCAGGTTGGTGTTTTGGGAACGGACTTCAATACCATGATCCCAAAACTTAAACCGGATAGAACCGAAATTGGTCCGTATAACAGTCCCATGACGATCGTCATTTGGGTTTCGAATTTTAATCATCAAAATCACGGTTTTTGGCAACCTCTTTATCTAGGCAGATGGGAAATAATCAGAAATACTCAAGTGAGCCATTTAATGATGGACATTGCAAGTTTTGCATCCGTAGCTTTAATTGGATTTTATCATTTAGTTTTATTCCTTTTTAGAACACGTTCGAAGGAATATTTATTTTTTGGGCTTTTTTGTATTTTGATGGGGATTCGTCAGCTTAGTGTTGAAGATCACGCTTTTATGATATTCTTTCCTGATATAGATTTTGATTTTTATATTCGTTTTATATATTTTACGGTTTTATTGATTGGAATCTTCATGTGTATGTTTATTAAATCTTTATTTCCAAAGGAGGTTTCTTCTTTTTTTATCAATTCGGCGATCGGAGTTTTTGGTTGTTCCGTTTTTATATTAATTCTACCGGTTCGTATCTTTACTGAATTTTTCAGCATTATATTCGTTTTAATCTCCATCCTCCCCCTGGGTTTAACTTTATATTTATTTAAGGCACATGAAATGAAACGAAAAGGTGCCCTACTTATCCTAATCGCATATCTAATTTTTTCCGCGGTAGTAATGAACGATATTCTTTTCACATTAGGATATATTTCGACCGGCTACATCTCCTATATTGGAGTAACCGTTTTTATTTTTTTCCAAGCCGGGGTTTTAGCTCAACAGCTCACACAAGCTTTTAATCGTTCTGAACGTTTAGCTCTAGAATTAAAATCAACTTTACAAGAAAACATTGAAACCCATAACGAATTACTTGCACTGAAAGAATTACAAAATACAAATTTAGAACTTGAGGTTCAATCTAGAACGAGAGAATTACTCAAAGCTCGAGACGATGCCGAATTTGCAAATAAAATTAAATCCCAATTTTTAGCCGCCATGAGTCATGAAATTAGAACCCCTCTCAACGGCATCATAGGTTTGATTGAACAATTTAAATCGACTCCTCTAGACGAGAATCAACAGCATATTCGAAATTTGATTCAAAAAAGTGGAGAGACACTTCTTAAGATCATCAACGATATTTTAGATTTTTCTAAATTAGAAGCTGATAAAATAGATTTAGAACTACAAGAATTTTGTTGGAAAGAAATCGTAGAAGAAACAATAGGTATTTTCCTTTATCAAGCGACTCAGAAAGGTCTTGTTTTATCGATTGATTATTCTCCCGATTTTATCGACAAATCTGTGGGAGACAAACGTAGGATTGTACAAATTCTTTCCAATCTGATTTCAAATGCGATTAAATTTACCGATTCTGGTAAAATTCAAATTCGAGCGCTTTCTGAAAAGATAGAAACAAAAATCGAATATAAGATTCAGGTAATAGACTCGGGGATTGGAATTCCTAGAGAAAAAATCGATTTGTTATTTCAAAAATTTTTTCAACTCGATTCAAGCATTTCGAGGAAATACGGCGGAACTGGCCTAGGTCTTGCAATTTCTAAAAAACTGGTAGAATTGATGAGTGGTAAAATTCATGTATTTCAAAACAAATCGAAAGGTTCCACGTTTGAGTTTACGGTTTTATTATCCGAATTTGTTTCTAAGGATCATCCGACTTACTTTCCGGAAACCACGGACCTTTCTTCTCTATCTCCGAATACTTATATTCTAATCGCCGAAGACGATTCCACGAATATTTTTCTTTTATCCGGTATTCTTAAAAAACTCAAAATCAGATTTGAATTGGCCAAAGACGGTTTAGAAGCAATCACAAAGGTCAAAGTTTCGAGGTTTGATTTGATTTTTATGGATATAAACATGCCACATTTGGACGGGATCAGCGCTTCTAACTTTATTTTGACGGATCCTATGATTTCCCCTAAACCTGTAATTATCGCGGTAACTGCGGACGTTCTTCAAGAAGATAAAATCAAATGTAGACAAGCGGGGATGTCCGATTTTCTAGGGAAACCTTATTACAAAAAAGACATAGAACAGATGATCTACAAATGGCTCGTGATTCATTAGAATTGTTGAAAAATTCCATACTGGAAATTTGCAAAACTGCTTTAATTATCCATTTTAATGCAACAAAAACAGATGAGAATTCATTTTCCAAAAAATCTATTGATTATATTTAAAGAATATTATAATTTTCTACACAATAGATTTGTTTTATAAAACTTATTTTTTTGTAAAAATAAAATGTAGAAACTTTATTTTTATGAATTTTTATAAAATTGAGTGCAGTAAATTTTATTCACTACTCTCTGCTTTAATACAAAATATTGAATTATCTATTCTATAATTTTTGAGTAATCCTGTTTAAACGTTTATAAATCACTCTAAGAGACGTAATTTGTAGGAACTACTACTTTTTGTTGAGGATTCAGAGACGATTCTAAGATTTTAAAAAAGATTTTTAGTTTAGGTGAAAAGTTTTCGTATTCGTGGTAGTTCCTACATTTTATCGTTTTCGGCAAAATAAAATCTTATTCAGTAAATCTTTATAGGCCTAATTTAAAGTGAGTTCGCAGAAAAATCCATGATTCACTTTTTTTAAAAAAACGTGAGTTCGGCATAACAAATGCGAAAGCAATTATTATGCTGCGATCCGTAGAGAGCAGCACCTGAGTTTATTATTCGCCCCAATTTTCTTACATCGAACTCACGTTAAAAAAAGTTAAGATCTGAATTTATAAGGATCGAACCTACTCATCCCTATAAAATTGGGTTCTATAACAAATTGTAACTAAAGACGAAATATCGCATTACGTTTCTCTTATGCAATTTATTAACTGGAGCTAAAAAGCGCGGTCCGGCAACGCCGGACTCACCCAAACTTTCTTACACCAAATTCGCATTCATTTAAGTCGGCCCACAAATACAAACAACTCGGTAAATTTTCAATAATCTAGAATAGTTTCCTACAAATTATATTCTTTGAAACATACACGTTCTTGGAACCGAAATCTTATAGTAAAACTCATTTATAAACGTTCGAGATGAGTCTATATTTTTCTATTCAATAGATTCCAGTTTCTTTTTTGCCAATTCATAAATAACCTGGAACTGCTCGGGAGTCATTTTATTTTGCGCTCCTACAAGAGAATCTTCAATTTCACTATGATTGTGCAAATAAGGAACATTCAATTTTTGTAAATCACTCGGAATGATATAAATCGTTTTGTCTCCTTTGGCTACGGATAAATAATCTGCATCATTAATTTTTTTAGAATGATTTTGATGATTTTCTATTTCTATCTGGCCTTCACAATGACAAGTAAACGTCATATCTCCGTAGACCGAAGTATAAAATTTAGTTCCTCTCACTCCGGCAGTTGTAGTAGGAGTATGAAGATTCATCTTTTCTCCTTTTAACAATTTATTCGTTAAAATCCAAGAACTTCCTTTATCCTGAAAAAAGTTCTTTTCATCCAATGTTTCTTTTACTTGAAATTTAGAATCTGATTGAATTTCTATTACAGTCGAATTCTCTCCAAAAACAAGAGTGGCGACCGACTTAGGTCCGGTCAAAATTATATCTCCGTTTAAAATTTCTTGAGAAACAATCGCTTTAAACTTTTGTTCTCCTCTTTGAACGGAAATTTCTCCTTTTAGAAACGCAATCCTTCCTTTGGCTGGATCTGATTTACTTCCTTTACAATAAAAACTTAAAACGGTCAGACCCACTAAAACAAATAACATAGATACTTTTTTCATAAATTTTGTACTCCGAATTTTAAACGATCTTCTATATGAGGTTTATTTTCGCAACAAGGTTCCTGCAAGATAACCCATAGGTAGATACGCGCCCACTAGATCTAAGACGGTAAACCATAAAGGTGAAGGAAGCATCATCGTATTTGCAATTCCACCGACTAAAAAAATGAATCCAATTCCCATAGCAAGTTTAACTTTATGATTAAAACTTACCTTTGCGGTCAATAACGCTCCAGCAAAAGTACCAAGCGCATGAGCTAAAAACGGTAGAATAAAATGTTTAGGTTCGAATAAATGTAGGGAAGATTTCAGTCCTTCCATTGTAGTCACATCTGCCCCGGTAGGAGGAGGTATGATATGTCCGCTAACCATGATAATTCCCATATTTACAATACTACCAAAAACGGCTCCCGCAAGCAAAGCAATGACGTTTTGAAGGATCGGATTCATATTCTATTGTCCTAATTTTATTTTTTGAACCAACAACTTACTATTTATTTTATAACTCTTATAGATCGATTTTTTTTACTACAAAAAAACAAAATGTAACTTTCAATCTTCTTTTTTATCTAAGAAGTTTATAATATGAAGCAATGGTTTTTATTTTTGAAAACTTCAATAAAATGAATTTTTAATCTGACGGGAACCGCAGAACAACGATTTAGTGTAGAAATTTGATTTTAAAACCAATCGAATGAAAAACAGAGTTTAAATAACTATTTCAACTTTAAAGAAGAAAAGGTTTTTACCCAATCTTTTTTTAGATATTCAAAAATTTTATGCTTATTGAACCGAGCGTCTCTTTTTCCGAGTTCATAAGCCTTTCTGACACCAACCGGATCCGTATAATCGAAAGAAGTGATCGGTAAAGGTTCCGAAGGAGTTTGTAGATAACATCTTTCTAAAAGTTTTGGATCTTTTCCCACGATCGTAGTAGGTTCATAATAAATTCCGATCGTCTTCTTATCAGGAGGAAACGCTTCCAAAAGTAAATTGTTGGTAAGTCCACCATCGAAATAATATTCTCTTTCAAGAGTTTGAACCGAAACGACCGGAGGAACAGAAGAAGAGTTGAGAATGATCTGCTCTACGGTTTGTTCATTGTCGAAATCTTTTTCCGTAAATAAGACTTCTTTCATATTCCAATTTCTGAGTACTCTTTGCATTCTTTCCGTATTCAAACCGCGTTTTCTATCTCTTTCATCCTCTAAAAAAGCTTTTGCGGTCTCTGCAATCAATCTTGCTAATCTAAATTTATTTTTTAGAGAATCTTCCTTTGGAATCGCTCTCAAAGTATGAATATACACCTTAATCCCAGATTGAATTACCTTTTGAAAATCCATGCCAAATCGAATCGTTTTTCGATACATCTCTTCATGCGGAAAAGCTCTTTCTCCTTTAAAGAGTCGACTCCAATAAAAGTTGGCTGGATTTTTTCGAACTATATTTTCAAAAAAGGCGACACATTCCTCTTCGTCTCCACAAATCAAACAGAGCACCATCGCCGCACCGGCAGAAACTCCGGATACTTCCCTAAACTTTAAACCCCAAGATTTAATCTCATGCCCAAAACCCAATCCGTAAAAAGCCTTACATCCGCCTCCGGCGATCGCAAAACAAATTTCGTCTTTCAACCAAAGACCTTGAAATACTTCTCCCAATCGTTTTTGAGGTTCTTGTTTTTTTTCAAATGCGATGGAATCGTCTAAAATGGGGGGCATTCATCTCTCCGAATTCGTATTTTTACCATTTTCAAATCCTATTTACTTTTATGGAAAGAAATTATTTTGTTTTACCACTCGGAACTATATAATAAAATACTCAATCGTTTACATTTCAATAACGTAAACTAAGCGTAAAAAAGTTCGGGCGAATCCGGCTTCGCCGGACCGCGCTTTCAGCTACGATCAACAAATTGAGGGTTCGATTGAAAATAAAAATTTTTCCTAAATTCAATTTGTTGATCCCGCCTCAATCGCTTTCGCATTTCGACTATACCTAACTTACGTTAAACGAAACTTAGTCAGAACATTTACGAGTATTTAATTCTCTAGTAATCAGTAAAAGAATTCTACAAATTTGAATTTAGATTCATTTGATTAGAGTTGTTGAAAAATTTCATAGTTCAATTAACAAAACTGCTTCAATCGACCGTTTCTATGAAATAGAAAATAGATGGAGAATTAATTTTTCAACAACTCTATTTATATAAATTTAAATAAATCGAATATATTTAAAATTGAACTCGATTTCAAAACACGAATGAATAAAATTTCTTTCTTACAAAACTCATATTCAATTAAAAACAATTTAAAAATTTTTAACGATTTATCCTAGTAAATCCTACTTTTATTATATTTCTATTGGTAACTTGCCGCTCAAGCTCATAAAATAGTTTTAAAAATCAGAGATCCATTTTGCAAAGATGGAAAAGTTTACTAAAATTGTGCCAACTCGAAATGATCGGCTTTTCGAAAAAAAATCCTAAATTTTTTAAACAAGCGAATATTTGTGTTGGATCGCGGCAATGTCATACCTATAGAAAACAGGATTTTACGATTAAAATTTATGATACTTACTGACCTTTCTAAAAATAAGTACCGTTCAATCTATCACAAAACAGTGATTCTATGCAAAATATTAGGTATTCTATTATAAGTAATTTTCTAGTGGCCAGTAAAAAAATACTGAAATTCAAGTTATTCTAATATGAACTCAGTCAAAAATAGAAATCTATTTCATCTTAAAATTAAATTACAGTTTTATAAAAACAATCAAACAAATTTATTTTATATGAAATATTAAAACGTTTAATCGTTATTGGTTTTTTTCTGAATATAACCTTTCTGTTCTATCCAATCGCCCAACAACAAAGCAATCCAACTAGAAATCAATCCGGGAATCGAAGCCGGTATTTCTAATGAAATTATATTACAAAAAAGCCATGTACAAAATCCTACAATCATAGAAAATATAGCCCCGGTAGAAGTAGAACTTTTCCGAAAAAGTCCGGCGACAAGAGGGACAAACAAAGAAACAAGACTCAAAGCAGACGCTTGAGATACTAGTTCGTAAATATTACTTTTTGTATTCGCCATTGAAAGAGAGACTAACGTAATTGCTACCACAGAAAGTCTAAACAATCGAAGAAGAGTTCTTTCATTCGTTTTTTTAAAAAAAGGACGGATTACGTTTTCCCCCAAAACCGAGGCAGATGCAAGAATCGCTCCACTGGCTGTACTCATCACCGCAGACAACAGAGCCCCAAAAAACAAGATCTGAGTGAAAAGTCCGGTGTGTGTTAGTACGGTTTTGGGAAGAATCATCTGTGTGTCTTCTTTTGCAATTTCAGGATATATCTTTCTCGCACAAAGCACAGCAATCAAAGGTAGAAAAGCCACGCTCAAATAAAAAAACGATCCCAATAAAGAAGAATAAACGGCTACTTTTTCCGACTTAGAAGCCATTACCCTTTGAAAAATATCTTGTTGTGGAATCGATCCTAGTCCGATCGTCATCCAAGCGGCTATATATACAAAAATGCTTTTAACATTCATCTCAGGAAAAAACCTAAAAAAACCAGGTTTTGTAGACGCAAACACCACCTCGATCCCACCCGCTTTAGAACTTAGATCCCAAACTAGATAAGAAAGTCCTAATACAATCAAAACGGTTTGTAAAAAATCGGTAAGAGAAATCGCCCACATTCCTCCGATTACGGTATAAATC
Organism: Leptospira kirschneri serovar Cynopteri str. 3522 CT; assembly: GCF_000243695.2. NCBI lineage: Bacteria > Pseudomonadati > Spirochaetota > Leptospiria > Leptospirales > Leptospiraceae > Leptospira > Leptospira kirschneri. The sequence goes on from NZ_AHMN02000007.1 coordinate 146,957, forward strand.
AAAACGACTCCGGCTCCCACAATGATACCGGTAGATACAGGAATATCGGCTAACGAATGAAAGATGATTCCCAAAGCAACAAACTGCGCGGCAATCCAACCGAAATAAGAAGGAATCATAAATACGCTCGATAAAATTTCGGCCCTTCTCCCGAATCGATTCTTATAAAAGTCTCCGAAAGTAAGTATGTTCATTCTATAAAGGGGCCTTGCAAAAAATAAGCCCACAAGAAATAGACAAAGGGCGGCGCCAAACGGATCTTCTATAACTCCTAAAATTCCATCTTCCACAAAACGAGAAGAAGCTCCAAGTAAAGTCTCTGAACCGAACCAAGTCGCAAACAAAGCGGAAGACGCAAGAAATAAAGGTAGTCTTCTGCCTGCGAGCACATAATCCTTTGAATCGCTTACAAATCGAGAAGCAAGCGCTCCGATCAGTATCGTAGTAAACAGATAAAAAATAACCGATATTGCGAGCAATTGATTTCCTTGATTATCTCTTTCTTATATTTTTCTCAGGAATGCAATCTATTCTTGTGTCACAAACAAGTTCGATCTAAAAGAAATTCTCTATTGAATAACGATCACAAAACCGCAATTTCATAAAGAAAATGAATGACCGATTTGACCAAAGATACAGAAGTTTTCAAAAATTGAATTCAATCTGGAATTGTTGACTTCTTTGAAGTAGATCCTACATTTTGAAATAAAGTTTTTAGAAATTTTACCTTTCGAATCCCAATCTTTTTTTCGATATAAAAATAAGGATGTTTTCCAAAGATTCAAATTCTTCTCTAAACAAACTTATACAATTTCAATATTCCATTAAAAACACGTTTCAAATCAAAAAAACATTTATTTTATTCTTTATCGTAGTAACCCTGTTAGACGGTCTTTTTTTAAAATCTTTATTTCCTCAAACAAATCCCCAAGACGCCGCAGAAATAAAACCTTTGTTGAGAGTTTTTCCCTCTTATCGAAGAGAGGAATGCGATTGGGCAATCCGTTGGGACATTTGTTTGAGTTGTTTGAAAATCGGCAGAAGATATGCACAAAAAATTCATTTTTATTCTTCGGGTCCATACAGAGAACATGGATGTTATTCGGAAGAAGAAGGATTTTTTTTAATGGAAGAATAAAAATAATCAGCTTTTTCAAAATGTTCCCATTTTTTCGAAAGATCGTTATCCTTTATTAGATATTCTTTAAGAAAATAGTTGCCGCCAATTTGAAAACAATTCTGATGTTTTCAGGGAACGTTTCAAAATGAAGGTAAATTCAGAAATATAATCACCAAACGGTGATTTAATCCGTTATTTCAATCGAAGATCGTTAAATCATTTTCAAATTGAATATAGATAGAAGTCTGAAATATCCCATTGTTTTGAATTAAAATTTCTCTATTATAAAGTATTTATGCAAGAAGTTATTTCAAAATCATTTTTTTGAAGTTTTAATGATTCCTATAAAATTGAGTGCCCATAAATAAATATTATGATAAAACGTAGATCAACGTAAGTTTGTACAATCCGATGCGAAAGCAATTGAGGCGTAGAAAAACTCTGCGATCGCGTTCTAAATTGTAATTCAAGATAGAATGGCGTATTACGTTTATTTCATACAATTTATTAACTGGAGCTAAAAAGCACGGCTGGCGAAACCGGATTAACTTTCTTACATTTAATTTACGTTATTGAAGTGTAAATGATTGGGTGCTTTATTATATAGTCTTGAGTAGAACAGTTTCTAAGTGAAGAGGTCAACGACATAAATGTTTGCATTACGCTTTTTTAAATTCAAACTTGTTTATATTTTTCTGATTGTATGTGTTATTATTCAATGCGCCACAACCGGAAGTTCATCTATCGAATCCGTGATTCTAAATTTTAATAAAAACAAAAAAAGTTATAAAATCGGAGTGATAGACTTTATCCATTCCGAAAAACAGACGAACCAATACGATTCCATGATTTCAGATTTGTTCATAGTAGAATTATCAAAAGATTCTTCCAATGTTCTAGTCGAAAGAACAAAACTCGCCGAATTATTAGCGGAACATTCATTAGAATATTCTGGTCTTCTTGATTCCGACCAAGCCAGAAAATTAGGAAAAATAATTCCGATTGACCTCATCCTTACTGGATCTTATTCGATTCAAAAAAAACAAACTCAGGAGGAAATTAAAATATCAGGACGTTTTATTCATGTTGTAACAGGTGAAATCATTTATGCCTTTAATACTACGATCACTCGAGAAAGCCAAGACTCAGTAGCTAATCAAAACTCTTCTCAAACGACATCAGAAAAAAAATGTACTGGTAATTCAGAGATAGAAACTCTTTTAAAAGATTTATCAACGGAATCTAAGATTCAAGAACTCGTTCAAAAAGCGAAGAAGGTATCTTTTCAAGAAGAATGCGGAAAAATTCACGGTCTGATACTGTCCAGTTTTATTCGTCATAAAATCGATTCAAAAGAATATAATATTTTTTTAATGGATTCTTTGAAAAAATTTCAAAATCCGAACGAAAATTATAGAGTTTTAGACAGTCTACGGTATTTTCAATTGGATAAACATATAGACGAAGAAGAATGGTCATCCGGGAAAGACGTAATTCAGAGAGTCTCTGCCGGCGGCCTGACAAGACATATTACATATTTATTGAATATCCAATCCGAAACAAATAAACAACTCATTCTAAAAAGAGCAGACGAAATTATGGAGTTGGGAATTCAAAAGAAAATAGGAAGACCTGTCGCCATACGTAAGGAAGAGATTGTGCTTTCTATTTTATACGCTTTACAAGATCCTAAAGCGTTTTTGGATTCGGATTTGACCGCTCTTGTATTTTTTGATAAATACAAAAATATTGTATTTGATACTTCTGCAGAAACGAATAAGATTTTTTCTATTTTTGATTTTTTATCCAACCATTATTTTAAAGAAACGAACGAAAATAAAAAAGAAATGATCTTTTTAAGAATTCAAGATTTCTTAAATTCCGTAAATACCTCAGAGCAAAAAGAAAAAAAATTAGATGACTTTCTTGGAAAACTCATTTCAGCGGCAGGTAGGTCTAAAACATCTGAAGCCGCATTGTACAAAACGAACTTTAAAAATCTTTTTCGATCTTTATCAAAAGAAATTTGTGCGGTTGCAGATAAAAATCCTTATCCAGCGCAAAAAAGTTCTAGAATCAAATTTCTTTCGGAAAACGAATGTATTTGCAAATGATCCTTTCAGAATTTCTATCGATCTCCGTATATTAGAATAACATGAATTTTGAAAATAATTTCTATTTAACGCGCGAGTTCGGTATAAGGAATCTGTTTTCTAAAATTTCGTTTTATCTTGAAAAATGGATGTGGGAACTCTTACAAAACCTTAAAATTGCCACAAATACTAAAATGTGGGAACTACCACTTTTAGAAAATTCTTTTCACTTTCTAACGCCGAACTCACGTTATTTAGAGCTTGTCCAAAAACCTCAAAAAATTTTACACAATAATTCTTTAGAAATTTTTAATAAAATGAAGTAGTTCCTACAAATTAAGTCGCATTTGGCAATTTGTGAACTTTCGAGTAGTTCTAATGTCGTTAAATTTTCGTAGTAGTTCCCACATTGGACGGTTTTGGGACAAACTCTTAGAAATAAAATTTTAATCACTTATTATATATAAACGAAGTATTACCGACTTCTATAATTTTTTAAAAGTAAGAATTCCCACAAATTACGTCTCTTTTAAATGGTTCTTGCGTTTCTAAAATAACGTGAGTTCCGATGCAAAAGTAATTGAGGCCTCAGTAACGCTCTCAAACTCAGCGTCCACCCCTGAACTCAGCAAAACGCTTTTTACGAAAGCGTTTTAGGTCGTTTCGACAGATCGCGTTCTAAATTGTAACTAAAGATGATTATTGTATTACGTTTCTCTCATACAATTTATAGACTGAAGCTAAAAGTACGATCCGGACGCCCCGGTTTTTTTACAGATTCAGTCACATTACGAACTTTTAAACATTCATTTTAAGTGATTGAAGTTCGTTCGTATGAACTTCCACAATTTTAATAGAAAAAAAGGATTTTACTGTAAAATTGAAATTTGCAGGAGTTCCCACATTTAAAAACAATCGTCGTTTTGAAAGGAAGTTTGCACCCCGTGTTATTTTACCGAGGTGCGGAAGGAAAAAATTTTTATTTTTTACAAGCCTGAATAGCTGGAATACTTTTTGCAGATTTAAGACAAGTAAGATCAAATTTTCCAGACATACATTCTTTTTGTAATACTGGAACTAAAGTAGCTTTCATAGTTGCGATGTTTGCTGCGTCTTCAGGTTTTTGTCCAGCAGTCAGATTGGTCAACATTTCATCTACAATAGGAGCACATTCTTCAGCTGAATGTTTAGCACCTCCACACATTACGGTCAATGAAAGAACCGCGGCTACACTTAGGGAAATCATAAGAACTTTTTTCATTGAATCTTCCTCTTTTGAGTCTTGGAAACCACTTTAGTTCTATCTTGTTCCCTGGAAAGTGATTTTTTGGACGGGTAAACGGTTATTCCATAATCAAGGATTCCTTTTTCCCCTTTAAATTTTAATATCTTGGTACGAGGATCATATTGATACGTTCCAGCGTTGACTAAAACCTCAAACCCTTTTTTATAATGAATTTCCGGGATAAAAATTTCTGTTTCCGGAAACAAATTCCCTTCCTGTCGAAACGCATATTTAAATAAGGATCTTTCCATATCAAAAGTTAAGGCAACAGGAAATCCTTTGGTTCGTATCGGATAAGGACGACTAAAAGCCCGAACCGCCCTTCCCCCATCTTCATCGTAAGAAGAAGGTGTATCCTGGGAATAAATAGACAAATCTTCTTCATTCCATCTATCTCCCAAACTATGAGTATGATCGGGAGTATAATTCCATAACGCCAGATTTACGAAATTTTTTTCCACTGCTTTCATGATTCGATCAAGAGCCTTCTCCAATACGCCGTAATCATTTTTGAGATACGCTACTCTGTGATTGAGGTCCATAGGGATTCCGGTTTCTCCGATTACGGTAGGACAATTGCCCATTTTTTTCTCGGACATTTCCCGGATCATACGAATCGTTTCCTCGTAGGCATTGTCTATATTCTCTTTTCCGAATATTGGTTTTTGCTTAAATACGTGTACCCCAAACCAAGGGAGATAACGTTTCAGCATAAGAACAGATATATCGTACCAATGTGTCGCATTGATTACGGATCCTTGATTTTTTTTGGGAATTTCTTTCCACTCCAGTTCGAGTTTAGAAGGATCACTTTCGATAAAAATATGAAATCTGTTTTCTAATTTTTGTACCCTTTCTTTAAATTTTTTAATAAAAGGATACATAAAATCGGAATAGAATTCGTATTTTCTTCCGTTCTTCCTATAAAAATATTCCGGCTTCAACATCATAGGAGCACCATTTGGATCGTAATCCCAAACTCCGTGATTTCTCCAGATACATTGATGTCCCCTTTCCCAAAGTGGAACCCCTTCTGGATTCAATCGTACTTTACCAAATGGCAAACTCCAAAAACCCAACATATACGCTTGCTCTGCGGAAACCGCACGTCCTTCGGAAAGATACATTTCTTGAAAAGGAGAAGATTTTATTACTTTTCCAAATCCGAATCCGTCAAATTCTCCCAGATTTTTTTTACCGATCCATCCGGGAGAAGGTTCGTTTAACGTATCAAAGCCGATTACGTTTTTATATTTTTTGAGCCTGCGAACAATCTTAAGCACAGAATCTATATAATGATCCTGTAAAAAATCCTGAACGTTTTTTCCGTCTATCTTTGTATCCGGTGCAAATTCTTTTCCTCCGAAAAATAAAGAGAACATCGTTGCACAAGAGTATTTTTGATAGTTCAGAGGCCAGGACATTCTTCTATAATTTTTTCCATGATAATGATGAACGATCGCTGTTTCAGAATTTCGAATTTTGGAAATATTCATCCCTAATTCTTCCAAAGTCCAACCAGGAGCACCGTCACCTCCCGTAAATCGAGACCATACGTCTTGATGTGGATCTATAAAAAGATAAAATCCTTTTTTTGCCGCGAGAGAAACCATTCTTTCCACATAGTCTATATATTCGTTGTCGTATTTTCCGGGACCTTTATGCTCAATCGCTTCCCACGTTATGAGAAACCGCAAAAAATTAAATCCCCATTTCCTCAATCTATCGAAATGTTCTTCCGCCTGGTCTTCTTTCAAAGGTCTTCCTACAAAAGACACATTTTTATGATTATTGAATGTATTTGTTTGATCGAAATGTGTGGTGCCGTCCGGTCTTAAAGGAAGTTTTGCGGAACCGGAAAGATTAACTCCGCGTAATTGATAAATCGCTCCGTCTTTGGAGGCGAAATGTCCGTTTTTAACGAATAATTCTTCCATATATTCTCCGAATTGAATTCCTTTATTTATTTGCTTTTATGATGTTTTGATCCATAAAGAAAATTGAATTTAAAGAGCCAATGTAAACTTGTTCTAAGGATCACAATTCAGATCGTTCTATTTCCTGAATGTTCTGCAAAGAGCAATCGCTCCGCTATTCTTTGAATCACTTTATTCTCTAAATTGAATTCTTGCGTCCTCATATCCACGACTAATCAAATAGTCCGCTTGCACTTGAGAAAAGTTAAGAATACTTCCAAATCCCAAAGAAGTTCTGGGACCAATCGTTCTGATCTTGAGTTCGGGGCGATCCGCGCTTGGAATCGTTAAAAGAGAAGAAAGTTTAGATTTTTTCCCTTTCCTCTTTTTTTTCTCAAAGTTTAAATTGGACATCACAGTTTGATAGGATCCGATGAGTGAAAGTTCAAAAACTCTTTCTATACCTTCTCTTCTTGTTTTAGGCAATCCCATATCGATTCCTCCAACAGGAGAAAGAAGTACCACAACAATATCGGTCGCTCCTCGTTCCACAGCAGGTAAAATCGGTGTATTTGCCATAACACCTCCGTCCCAGTGAGGTTTTCCATCTACATACTGCCAAGGGAAAAACATTGGAATCGCAGAAGAAGCCATTACGTGTTCTATATCAATTTCCTTATTTCTAAAAAATACAAGTTCCGCTGTGAGAATGTTAACGGCAGTAATGATCACTTCCGTAGGATTTTTTCTTAAATTACGGAAGTCCAAATGAGAATAGAGTAAATTTTTAAGAGGAGTTGTATCGGTCAAAGGAGAATAGCTTTTAACAAAAATATCTACTAGATCGTTCCAGATAGAATAGCGCATCACTTTTTTAGCTTCGATAGATTTCCATAACTTTGTGATTTCTGCGGAATTCATTCCGCATCCCATCGCTGTCGCTGTGATCGCACCTACAGAAGTTCCGCAAATAATATCCGGCTTGAATTGAATTTCTTCCAAATACCGGAGTACACCCGCCTGATAAGCGCCTCTGGCTCCACCTCCGGATAAAATAAGGGCTCGTTTCATTCTACCTGAATCTCAAAGGCTCGTAAAAAAGAGAAGGATTTTCGTTTTATATATATGTTAGAAAGATTTTTTAGGAGAAACCTTCTGAGCGACTGCATCGTTTTATCGACATTCATCTGTCGAAAATCGGAAGCTCTTAGAATGACCAGTTCTAGAAACTCAGAAAGTTCAGCGGTCTGATTGGATTGCAATAGCCAAACTACGGCTGAATTGCAAGTGGTACCCTGGCTATTGCTCAGCCACCTCACAGGTCAATTGTTTACAACAACTATCATTCACTAGACCACCTCCTTTCGTGTAACAGCAAAATATTCTGTCTCATTGAAATGTCAAGAACAGAGTAATTTTTTTGAGTCAATTTTCAAAACCAAAACTCAAATCAAAATGTATGAGTTCCCACATTTTAGAATGATACGCTGTTCAATACAAACACTACGAAAACAAAATTAAAGTTGTTGAAAAATTTCATAGTGGTGGTTCACAGAACTGCTTCACTCAACCATTTCATGAAACAGAAACAAGATGGAGAATTCATTTTTCAACAACTCTATTAACATATAGATCATTGAATCTAATTTTACCCAAACATATTCAAGAAACCGCTTTTACTTTGGAAATTAATATCAGTGCAATTAGATTAAATCCCATCGCCAAATAACCGGCTATGTCGTAATTTTGATAAGGAGCAGTAGGACTCGCCGCCACTAAAATACTTCCTCCGATTGTAGCCCCTAAACCGGAAGCCAGGTTTTGTAACGCGGAGATTACGGTCATAAAACGACCCCGATCTCTTGGCTCGGTCGTGGAAGTGATCAATGCCAAAGCAGGAATCCATCTTCCGGATACAATCACCATAAAAGTTGTAGTTAGAATCAATACATTGACCAGAGTCGTTTGACCTAAATTGGTCATGATAAAAATCGGAATACAAGATAAAGGAACTAGAATATAGAATACTTTATGCTTTCCAATTTTATCCGAGGCGATCCCAACTCCTCTGGAAGAAAAAAACGTAACAAGCCCTCCAAAAAAATAGATCCAAGAAATATTTTCTTTAGGAATTCCTACATTTCTTTCCATATAAGGAGCAATAAAAGGAATTACAGTAAAACCACCAAGAATTACGAACATAATCAACATATAAGAAGCCATATATCTTTTATAAGTGAAAATTCTTAAAAAATCCTTAACTGGATCTTCTCCTGTAGATTGAAAGGGAGGAATACTAGGCAAATGATAATACATCAAAACTAAAATCGGAAGACTCAAAAAAACGATTCCTGCAAAAGACATGTTCCAGCCATAAAACTCAGCTACCTTTAAACCCAAAGGAATTCCGATCACCGAAGAAACGGAAAAAGCACCCATAATTGCGCCCATTGCTCTTCCCCTTCGATCCATAGCGATTACATCTCCTACGATCGCAAAAATGACAGAGCTTAAAATTCCCCCAAACGAACCTGAAACGATCCTAGCAATCAAAAGAAAAATATAAGAATCGGCTATTGCACAAAAAGCAGTTCCAATCATAAAACCAGAATATAAAAAAATCGCTGCAGACTTTCGATTGAATCGATCAATCAACAGAGCCCCTACAATTCCTGCACAAAATGCACTGTATGTATATGCGGAAATCAATAATGAGAATTCTTGAGGATTGATATGAAACGATTCTTGAAAGTAACTCCCCAGAGGCATCATAATTACAAAATCCAGAATGTGAGTAAATTGAATCGATGCTAATACGAAAATTAACATCGGCTCTGATTTTACGTGAATGTTACGAATAGGATGAGAAGACATATTGGATAAACTTGTAAACTATGGATTTTCTGTAGATAGAAAAACAACAAAATTGGATTGAACGCTACAATTTCTTTATAGAAAATTTTTTAAAAAGTTTCATGATTCTGTAAATTCTGGGTTATAAAAATAAACGTTTATTGTAATATTCAGATGCTAAAATACAGAATAAATTGAAAAACTTTGAACTCTATTTCGATTTTATAAAAAGAAAAACTCAGATAAAACTTAATGTTATTACTCATAACTATATAATAAAGTACCTAATATTTTACATAGAATCAGCGTTTTGTGATAGAATTAACGGTACTCAATTTTTAGAGATCAGTAAGAATAATACAATACCCGAATCGAATGATTGCTGATTGGTTGAGTATTGAATTTCTAATACACCACATTTTTCTAGTAAGGAAAAAAATTGAAATTTAGAACCAACTATCCATTCACTTCAGCAGACTTGGCGGTCTCTTCCGTAAAATCAGGACAAAGGGTTTTTATCCACAGCGTTGCCGCCGACCTACTCTTTTAATCCAAACCTTAACCTCACGCGCAAACGAACTGGCCAATGTTGAAATGATCCATCTTCACACAGAAGGTAAGGCTCCATGCAGAACCCGGTATGGAAGGAAAATTTTTTACGAATTCCTTATTTGTAGCAGCCAACACCCGGAAAGCAGTCGAAGAAGGTAGAGGAGATTATATTCCAATTTTCTTAAGTGAATGCCCTTCCTTATTTCGGAAAGGAATCCTTCCGTTAGACGTTGCGTTGATACAAGTTTCCCCTCCCGACAAACATGGATTTTGCTCTTTAGGCGTTTCGGTTGATATTAGTAAAGCGGCTGCAAAAACGGTCATCGCGCAAGTAAACGTGAACATGCCTCGTACTTCATGGAGACGGAATCATTCCTATAGATAAAATTCATTCTTTTGTAGAAGGGAATCTTTCCTTACACGAACATTTTTCAGAAAAACCTTCGGACATAGAACTTGCCATCGGCAAAAACGTAGCTTCTTTAATCGAAAACGGGGCCACGTTACAAATGGGAATCGGAGTCATTCCAAACGCAGTACTGACTTGTCTGACCTCTCATAAGGATTTGGGAATTCATAAGAAAAAACATCCTGGCAAAATTGTTTCCGGCTTTGTTATGGGAACTAGAAAACTTTATGATTTTATAGACGATAATCCAGAAGTTTCCATGTTAGATATTAGTTATATCAACGATCCTCATGTGATCCGAAAAAATCCAAAAGTAACCGCGATTGAAGTGGATTTAACCGGTCAAGTCTGTGCAGATACGATCGGTACAAAACAGTATTCCGATGTGGAGGTCAGATGGACTTTATCCGAGGAGCTTCTCTTTCTGAAGACCAATCATCGCACTTCCTTCTACCACGTCCAAAGGAGAATCCAGAATCGTTTCTTTATTAAAACCGGGAGCGGACGTAGTAACGACCAAAGCTCATGTTCATTTCATCGTGACCGAATATGGAATCGCAAATTTATACGGAAAAAATTTGAGACAAAGAACTGATTTCAATTGCACATCTAAATCATAGAGAAAGTTTAGAAAAGCAGGCGCTCTCTCGTTTTCGGATCCTTTGAAAATTAGAAAGATTTCTATAAAATTTCAAAACAATATTTTCATGAAGAATTATTTCTTAAACACAACCTTTTGACTACAATTGATCGTGTCTAAACTCTACTTTAATAGGCTTCTTTAAAATCAAATTTCTACATGAAATCTCCGTTTTACGACCTTCATCTATCAAAATTCATTTTACAGAGATCCCTAGATTGATTGCGAAATAGTGATCGGTTAGATACACAAAATTGTTCAACTCCAGTAAAAGACACATTCGGTTTAAAAAATTTCTTGCGGAGAGAGTTTGAAAATTCATACTTCATTTTTGGCTTCGGCCCAACGGAGATAAAGATGAATTTAAAAACGTTTTCCTGGATCGGTTTTCTGTTATTGACCCTACCAATTTTGTCGGTTCCAACTCCCCCTACATTGGAAACCCAAATTAAAAATTCAGACTACATTGCGTTGACCAGAATTACAAACGTTCGAGAAACAAAAATTTCAGAAACCTCAATTTCAGTCACGGCCACAGTAGAAATTTTAAAACCCTGGAAAGGCGCCGAAAAACTTCCTTCTAAGTTTGAAATCGGTTTTATGATTTTTCCCGAACTTCTAGGTAAATGGCTCAAGGCCTCTCCTCCCGAAGGAGATTATATTTTATTTTTAAACCAAAAAAAAGTCAAGGATAGCAAAGGTAACGAATCTTCGTTGATCGTTCTCTACGAGCCGCATCCTTTTGCGTTTAAAGAATATTCCAGAGTGATGGAAAATGAAATCGTAGAAATCGTCCGATCTCAAAAAGGGAATTAAGAGGAAAAGTATATGAGAATTTTAAAATATTCTATTTTAATTATTATTTTACTACTAAACTTCCAAACTTCTATCTTTGCACAACCCTCTTTTCGTTCTTTAGGAATGAAACAGGAATCCTCCGAACTTCTATCTTCTTTAAAAGAAACAAATCCTTATGGGATCTCTCATAGAGGACTTGCTTCCAAAGTGGATCTTTCTCCTTCTATGCCTCCCGTAGGAAACCAGGGCGAACAAGGCAGTTGTGTTGCTTGGTCCACTGCCTACGCGACTAAAAGTTTTCAAGAATATATAGAAAGAAAAAGTTCTAAAGATTGGTCTCTCAGAACTGCCCAAGGAACTCCGAACTATAGTAAAATTTTTTCTCCCGCATTTATATACAATCAGATCAACGGCGGAAGAGACAATGGATCGTTGATTTCGGACGCAATGAAAGTGATGGTGGAAATGGGAGCGGCTACCTGGGAAACCATGCCTTACAATCCCGCGGATTATAGAACCCGTCCTTCTCAAGCTGCAATCGAAGCTGCTTCTAAATACAAAGCGAAAGAATTCTTAAGAGTAAAAACCACCGATATGAACGAAGTCAAAGCTCAACTTTCGGAAGGCAAACCAGTCGTCGCAGGGGTTTTGGTTTATGAGAATTTCTTTAATCTCAAAGGGGATCAAATCTACAAAGAAGGTTTAGGCAAAACCTACGGAGGACACGCGATCGCCTTAGTAGGTTATGACGATTCTAAAAACGCCGTCAAATTTATCAATTCTTGGGGAACGGATTGGGGAGACCAAGGCTACGGATATATAGACTATCGTTGGTTTACTAAAATCTGCCAAGGCGCTTTTGTAATGATCGATCAAGTAGAAACCGTCATAGATCAGCCGGATTCTAGCAGTACTCCAGAAGTTGTAAACGATTCTAATCCTACAGCGCCCTCTTCTATTACTGCTTCTCAAGGAAGTTTTATAGATAAGGTTTTGATCAACTGGGAAATCGTTCCGAATGCAGTCGGTTACGAAATTCATAGAAAAGGCCCAGGAGATTCCAACTTTGGAAAAGTAGGATTGTCTGCTACCAATAGTTTTAACGACGATGGGGTTCAACCTAACCTTGCTTATAAATATAAGATTCTAACTTTAACGGATTCTTCCGCTTCTGATTTGTCCCAAGGAGAAGTGATCGGATTTGCAAAAACGGAAGAATTAAAACCTCCTCCTAAAGTTTTAGGAGTCAAAGCAACTCAAGGACAATATGATAATAAAATCGAACTCGTCTGGGAACCTGGAGACGCTTCTTCCGAATATCAAATTTTTAAATGGAATAAATCTCAGAAAAGATACAGTCCGATTGGAACTTCTAAAATCAATAGTTACGTAGATACATCCGCGGCAAAAAAAGGGGTTGTAGAAATTTATGTGGTTTCCGCAAAACTAGGAGGAAAAACAGGAGAACCTTCAGATGCAGCGAGCGGTTTTACTTCTCAGCCTAAAACTCCTCCTGCAAAACCGTTGGGTTTAGTAGCCAGTCGAGGTGCTTATCAAAATAAAGTAGAACTAAAATGGCAAAAGGTTTCTGGAGCTTCTAAATATCTAATATTTCGATATATCAAATCCGGTTGGATTGGAGGTGGTGCTTGGGAAAAAATTTCCGAGACGGGAAATGAAGAGTTTATCGATGAAAATCTTCCCGCACGTTATGCGTATTATTCTGTGACTGCGGTCAATACAGAAGGTAAAAACGGACCTTTTTCTAGTTTTGCTTACGGTTATACGGATCCAAATAAACAAAGAGGTGTTAAACTATCTTCCCCTGAAAACGTCAAAGGTGTTTTAGACGTCAAAGAAGCCAAAATCAGCATAACTTGGAACCCAGTTAAAGAAGCATCAGAATATTATGTTTTTCGTAAGAAGAGAGGAGAATCAAAATGGACTTTTTTAGGTTCGGCAGGGAACAAAAATAATTACGTGGCAGACGTTCCGGAAAAAGAGACCTTATTTCTTTATTCCGTAACTTCTAAAACCGATTTAGGAGGAGAAAGTGGAAACTCACTTCCAGTCTCCGCTGTAATTTCCACTGCAGTTGTAGCTCCTAAAAAAAGAACCTTTGGAGGAGATTCTACTCTAGAAAAATTCAAAGGGCCTTGGACCGCAATGGCCTGGGACGGTAACAATGGAGTCAGCCAAGTACTTTTAGAAATCGAAAGCCAGGATAACGTCAATTATACGGTAAAATTTAATAAGAAAAAGGTTTTTGAAGGTAAGTATGTAGAAGAATCTCCGATCATAGACAAGGACGGAAAATTCAAGATAGAAATCGAAAAAACGGGTGATGCTCTTTCTGTTACGATGAAAGATCCGTCTATCGTAAATCAAAAATCCAACTTGTCTTTTCTTAAAGAATAATTGAAATCATTGTCCCAAACTTTTAAAAGATCGGAATTCTATCGTTTTAAAGATCGATTCGGTTTGGGACAAGTTCTTAGTTTTAAAGATCTCTATAAAATCGTTTTTTTCATTTTGTAGTTGCCACAAAACAGTGATTTTACGCAAAAATTTATTTGAACGATTGTCGCCTTGCGCTTCATAAGGTTCTCTTTAATTTATCAAAAAGTTAGAATATATTGATTTTCTAAATTAATATTTTACACAAAGCCTGTTTCTTAAAATTTTGTTTTACCGTGAAAATTAAATGTGGGAACTATTACAAAACTTCGAAATTTGAGAACTACCACATTTTATGGAACAAGCTCCAATTGTCTTGCAAGTTCGAATATATTTCCTTTTTCTTTCAATTGCAAAAGTAGTTCCTGAGAAGTCAAAATCTGATTTACCGCCGTCTCTGGAAGATCCTGCATATCCTTAAAGATTTCCTTATATTCTCTAATGGAAATTTTTTTACAAAAAAGATTGGCTTGGAAATAATAAACTTGATGTGTAAGCAAGAAGTTCAAGGAATCAATGTCTTCCAAGGCCTCCGCCGTAATGATCGCTTCCCGATTATCCGAAAGCCTTCTACAATAATCAATAAACGCCAAGTTATCTAAAAATTTGGTAAGGTCCTGATCTGCTTTGAATTTAAAACTGATCGGATCTAGTTTGAACTCTTTGATCATCTCCCCTAAATCCAAAACAATCTGATGACTTTGACTTTTGACTCCGAAGTCGTCGGCTGCAAAACTAATTCCAAAATTCCAAAATCTTTTACAAACACTTTTAAGAGTGACGTCTTTTTCTTCGTACGGTTTTTCAATCAATTCCATTCTTATTAGAAATGGATTTAAATTTTGGTCTAGTAAAAGATTATGAAAACGTGTTACTTTTTCGTCCGTATCAAAAGTATCAATGAGAGTTTGAGGGGAAATATTAAACTTTAAAAGACCGGGCGCTCCGTTACAACACATAGTCAATTTTTCTAATATTAACAGTTCGATTCGATTTAGATCTTGATCGTGAGGAATATCTCGAATTAAGTCCGCATAACCAGCGTAAGCTTCTCCACCTACGAACACTTCTCCGCCTTTCATAGAATATGACTGCGTTTTATGATTATAATGAATGATCGGCTGGATAACAGCGTCTGCTTTTTCTCCGGCAAAGTAATCGTTAACTCGATTAAGATAAGTCCAACTCCAACGGATTAGATTATCCTGTAAGTTTTTAAGAGAAGAAACTTCCAACTCGTGAAAGATTTCATCCACATAAGAAATATAATTACATTGTGTTCTTGCAATTCCAAAATCGAAATTCATAGAACCACTTTTGATCGAAATTTCTCTTAATTTTCCAAGAAGAGAATCAAAATTTAAAAAACCATTCGAACTCGAACCATTCACTTGAAGCGGAGCGACTCCGATCAATAGACTCTTTTTATCTCCATAACAATAATAAGAATAATGGCTTTCCGCGCCTGGATATAATTCGGAAATTTTAATCGGAACAAGTTGTAGGAAATCGAGAAAAGATAGGGATTTTATATCTTGAAATCGAAGAAGAACGATCGGCTTCCCTCGATTTTCGTTGATAAATACATTCTTGAATTGTTCAATTTCACCTTCGTCAAAGGATCGGATCTTAGGACTTTTATAAGTTGTCATTTTAGCCTTTGTGATTCAAAAAATCTTTTCGGATTTTCATTTGAACCAGAACGTTTAAACAAGTTCAAATAAAAGATCCGATAAAGGATTTTCTTTGTAAAGCCTAAAAGGAATATTTCCCAGATTCTAAAATTTTAGTTTTTAAATCTGATATTCTTCGAGGTACTGTTTCGTTATTTTGAATTACAACCTCTCCCACTATGGAAATTTTTTGATCGAATAAAATTTCTCCTTGAATGATAAGAGAAGAACAAAGTTCTAAAGAAGGAATTTCTGGAAAAAGTCGATTAAAGTCTCCAATCTTTTTATAATATCTTTCATCCAGATGAATCAGTATTTCACCTAACCCGGATTTTTTCCTTTTGTCGGACATGGTAATAGAATAGTTTTCTAAAAGGTGATACGCATCCGATCTACGAGCAAGGTAATCCTCGCATTTTTTTACAGGGGCAAATCTATCTCTAGGAATGACAATCCCTTTAACCTTTTCAAAATTTCGGATCGCAGAACCCATCGCAGTTTCGAGTTGTAGAACTTCTTGTCCTTCAATCGTTTTTGGATTTACGATCAGAGAAAGTTCAAAACTTCCACGAAGAATTCTTTCTCGAAGGGCAAGCAAATCGATCCAAAGATTGTTTGTTGAAAAAGTTCTGAACTTACCTAAACCTTCAAATTCGTGCATGTATTCCGGTGGAACCTGAGCCGTTTCGAGGAGTTGATAATTCTCCGCTCTTCCAGCAACCATTCTTTTGTAAATCGCTCCACCTTTTTTATCTGCAAGAGTTTTAGGAGTCATCTCCATACAAAATTCCAATTTTTCTTTCAATATATAAGAAAGAATTCCTGGATGTACCGTAGCTCCTAAATTGTCTCCGTTGGATACAAAAGCAATTTTGTATCCGTTTTGAATGAGAGTGTCTAAAAGCCCAGTTTCCAAAAGAGAAATCCATATATCCCCGTGACCGGGAGGGCACCACTCTTCATCCGGATTTTTGCAACTAATAGGTGTTAGGTCCTTTTTCAAAAGACGAGGCACTTTATGTTGTAAAAAGGAAGTGGGAAATTTTTGACGGAATCCGATCCGATTCAACTCCTCTTGACTTTCCTTTTGTGTGCTAAAACTATCCATTAGAATCAAAGGAACGGATACGTTATACTTTCTTTCAATGACCTCGGATTGTTTTGCGACGATCTCTAAAAAGGACATTCCATTTTTGAGTTCGATTAAAGATTTAGGACCGGAAAGTCCCATCGAAGTTCCAAGTCCGCCGTTGAGTTTGATAACCACTAAGTTTTTAAGAATCGAAGGATCTGGAACATTCTCACTTTCAATTTGTTCCAAAGTGATCTCGTCCGTTTTAGGATCTAAATCACCTACTTCTTCCCAACGAACCATTCCAGTTTCTCCGTTTCGAACCAGATCGGTTTTTTTCAAAAAGTCCTGGATAAAAGCAGAAGATAAACCTTCGGAAGTCATTTTATTTCGGATGAGTTCATCCGATTTCGATTTTAGCGAATCCATTTTACCACCGATTTGCTGTTGTATTGTTCATCGAACTCGGTGAATTCAATCCAGAATTTTTCGACTGGGTTCGAAGGTTCGTAAAAGAGTTTCACTTTTACTTCTTTTCCTTTACCTGGAATTTCTTGAGGAATCTCTTCGTTCTCTTTATACAAGGGAAGAAAAATAAGATACGTATAAATATAAACGATTTTTAACGGAGTTTTTTTATAGACCAGAACTCCCTTACCCGTTAGATCCCTTTTTAAAATTTTAGCATAAGGAACCGGAAAAGATTTTCTCCAGGTTTCTTTGAAATTTCTCTCCATACCGGAATGGGTCGGGATATTTGAATGGACAACGGAGGGTAGGCTTAAAAAAATCCATAAGGAAAGAACCAGCTTCTTTGTTTTCATGAAAGACTCTGACAGTCTTGTCTTTTCACCCCATAACTTCAAGCCATTCTCATGAAAAAAATCTTATCTATCTTTAGAACGTTTTTTTATTTTCTTTCTGAAATTTTTGAATTTACGATTTCATTGATTTCTTCTCTGTCACCTAATAAGGATTCAGATCTTTCCGAAGGAGATATTTTTATAGTAACCGGTTATCTCTCCGGACCCTTCTTTTATTCTAAACTGCATAAGGCGTTGGAATCCAAAGGTTATAAACCTAGAATTTTAAATACACCCTCTTTTCTATTCAACACTACGAGTGCCGTAGAAATTCTTTCAAAACAGATGGACCAGATTCCTGCTAAGTCCGTTTTACTCGCCCATAATACGGGAGGACTGATCACACTATTGCTGCCGGATCGAAGTCGTCAAAAAATCAGAGGACTGATTACATTAGGGACTCCGTTTCGAGGAAGTTATTTTTTAGCAATCAACGGTTTGTATTTTGGTTCTAAATATCTAAAAGAACTATTTAAAACATTTCTGTTTATGGATCGTTTTCATCCACTTTCTCCTTTGAAAGAATTTATTTTTCTTCCCGCTTCTTCTTCTGTTTACGGCGAAGGAAGAGACCTTTGGTTTGATATTCCTGGCAATTACAATCAAGTTCGAAAAGCGGAGAACATTCGAACCATTTTGGAATTTATTTCCTTTCATTATCCAAGCGCTACTTTTAAAGAATTGGAAAAGAAATCGACTCCAATTCCGAAACTACAACCCCAATCAACCAAAACCCCGAATGTGAAAAAGACATCTTTGAAAAAACAAAAAAGTAAAAATGCTTCCAAAACAAATCCTTCCGACAAACAGGAAAACATAAATTCATTTTCAAAAAGAAATTCAAAAACAAAATCCTCTGTTTCTAAAACAAAAAATATACCAAAGAAAAAATCCTCTACAATTGTTAACAAAAAGAAAAACGCTAAAAAGAAACATTAACTGTAATTTTTAGAAAAATTTTTCCACGAACGTATATTCAATAACTTCATAAGAATTTTTTCATGTAATTCTCATTTTAAATGAATATTAAGTCTCGGAAGTAACTTTCGAATCCAGTAAAAACTCTTACCAGGTTTAAAATCCGTTCAAAAGTTAAAATTTCAGAATATAAGAAATTCATACTTTTTCTAATTTTTACGTCGAATTCAAATTTCCTTCTTACAGATTACAATTCACGAAGTGCGCGTTACTCACCTAGTTGCAAAAGTAGTTTATGTAAATTATCTAATTTTTTTAAAAAAGTGAATTTAAGAGACGACAAACACGCGTTATTTGATGTTTAAAACGTTATAAAATAGAACTTAATATGGACTTTTGAAAATTAAAATTCATTTTTATGGAAAAAGTATCGCCAATATTACCTATATTGTCTAGATATTGCCAAAAGTAACAATAGTTTAGAGTTCATTCTACAAAACAACATCCAGGAGAATTATCAATGAAGAATGAATCGAGTTTTAAAATTCGAAGCCTTTGGGGAATACTTCCCGTATTGTTTGCTCTTGTAGTAACACAATCGACCTTCGCTATAAGTTATGAGAAAAAGATTTTGACGTATAATGTTGTCGGTCGAAACGCCAGCAACATGACAACGAACTACAAATTAAATGTAGTTCAATATCGTAACACATCCTTCATACAAACTTTAGGTGCTAAGAACGTATTGTGTGTTCATGGTTTTGGAGATACGAGTACAATCTTTGAACCGCTTGCAAAACAGCTCATTCTAAAAGGAAAAGCGAATAACGTTTATATTTTGGATCTTCCAGGACATGGTGGTAGCACAATGACAAAGGGCACGGCTGCATATCCTTCAAATGTAAGCGAGCTATCGGTCCAAAATTACGAAGAAGCAACTCGTGCCTTGTTGGATACCATGCCGTCCACAATGATTTGGCCGGATCTACCGACCACGATCGTAGGGCATAGTATAGGTGGACTAGTGGTACAACTTCTACAGAATAAATTAAAAAGTCAAAATTCTAGTTTGTTCAAAAGTTATAATATTACTAGCACCATATTGATCGCGAGCGATATTCCATATCCTCTTCCTTGGTCTGGAAGCGACGTAACAATGGATGATCCAAATTATAACCAGTCGGCAAAAGCCCTCGTATGGAATTTTAAAGTGGAAAGAATCTTATCCTACTTCCCTCTTGTGACTGGTTTATTTGTACAAAGTCCGGATGATTTTTTTATCAATAGTAAATATTCTGTAAATGGAATACCTGTAACCGGAGCTCCTACACCCGCTCAAGTTGAAGTTATGAATGTATTAGAGCCTTATCATGCAGCCGCAAACATCGTAGGTTTAGATCCTAGCGGGCAAACACAAAACGCAGTTCCGCGTATACCTATTACGAGGGGAATTTGGAGCGGAGAAAATTTAAAAGTTGTTTGGTTGGATAAGGACGTATTTTTCACTAAACAAGAAACTCAAAATCTGGCAAATTATCTAGACCCAGGTATAATAGGAGTGATGGTGACAATTTCCGATCCAGAAGCGGTCCATGGTGCTCCGTTTTCGAAACCCAGTTTATTAGTTCCATTATTCTAAATAACGTGAGTTCGGTATAATCGATTCGGGGAACTTCAGCGTCTCGCTTATAGAGGTGCTCGAAGTAGGTCAGCATCTCACTCCCTGAATGTCGATCCTTAGAGAGACATTTAGGGAGTTTTCTGAGTCGTTCGACAGATCGTGTTCTATAATCAATTGAAACTAATTAACGTGAGTTCGATATAACACGAAAGATCGATGAATGAACTCAGCGTCTCACTCCCCATCATAACCTTACCCACAAGTATTTAGATTTCAATATTAAATCTGTGGGAATTACGACAAATCCTCTGTAAAACTGAGTTCCCACCCTTATTTTTGGGTGGGGGCGGAGGTGGAGAAATTCGGAAGACTTTTCTCTATCAGAAAAACATGCTTTTTGCAAGTAAAAAGACTCATTCTTGTCGGAACACTTGAAAAATGTGCGTTTTTGAGCCTTATGATTCTAAAATCCTATTCAACTTGTGGGTAAGGTTATGACTTCCTATGAGGCGCGTGAAACTCAGCACAACGCTTTCCCATGGGGCGCGTTGTAGGTCAAGTCATTGGTATTTTATGAAAATTGAATCTGATTTTGTAGTTTCACAATAACTTGACCGAAGCTAAAGAGCCTGGTCCGGCCGCCTGTGGCAAGCCGGATTCGTCGGACTTTCTTAGGCCAAATTCACGCTCAATAATCAATTTAGATAATTAAAATATTTGATTATTCTTATGTTATTCATCAGCATAATCAAATTAAACAAAGAAGAAACCCTATAAAACCCGAAATTCATTTTATAAGGTTTCTTTTTCCAATTTTCTCCAAAAAGCCGCAAGTAAACTCCCGATCAGCGAATGTACAAGACTAGAAATTGCCGCAGGGATTGCCACCAGAGGGTCAGAAAAATTATTTTTAGAAAGAACAACCCCTAAACCAGAATTTTGCATACCTACTTCGATCGAAATTGTTCTAGAAATTTTCTGTTTTCGGATAAACAACCAAGATATAATATAACCGGAAAAGAAACCGGATATATGCAAACTTAAAACTGCAAAAATTAATATTCCAGCCGACTGCAGAATCTTTTCTTTTCCAGCTCCTAAAATAGAAGAAACGATCATAGTAATTAAGAATACCGCTACCAATGGTGAAACGGTTTGAATCTTTTTAGAAACTTCTGGAAAATAAACGTTCAACAATATTCCCAAAACTACAGGAAGAATCACTATCTGAAACGTATCCAGAAATAATCCACTTGGTGATACATCGATTCCTTGGCCTATTAAAAAAAGAGTAAGTAACGGAGTCATAAACACGGAAAGAATCGTAGAAGATGCGGTCATAGAAACCGAAAGTGCCAAATCTCCCTTTGCAAGATATGTAATCACGTTAGACGCAACACCTCCGGGGCAACAAGAAACCACTACAAGTCCAGTTGCAAGAGGCATCGGAAGATCAAGTAGGACTCCGATCCCCCAACCTGAAACAGGCATCACCGTATATTGTAATACTACTCCTATAAAAACGGGAATTGGGGTTTTAAATATATTTCGAAAGTCCTTCGGTAAAAGTGTGATTCCCATACCTAACATCGTAAAACCGAGGCCGTATGTAATTGCCGGCCCGGTAAACCAAGTAAACCATTCCGGAAAGAAAAAAGAAAGAATAGATCCGATCGACACCCAAGCCGGAAATAAAAGTGTGCCGACTTCTCCGATTTTTTGTAGTTTGGTTTCCACTAAAATTTAAATATTACCTTTTTTTAAAATACTAAATCTAACGTGAGTTCAGTGTAAATTTTTATCAGCTTTTATGAGTTCCCACATTTAGATTTTTTGGATAAGTTTTTGAGATGCCCCCGAATTTCTATACATCAAAGAGGATTTCAAACATTCCAACTGGTTCTAATTTCGGAGTCTAGGTCATTTTGATGAAAGTTCCTCAAACAAAAATTTGAAATTTAATAGGAAAAAAAAATATTCACAATAGAGTTGTTGAAAAATTAATTCTTAATCTGTTTGTATTGGATTGAATGGACAATTGAAGCAATTTTACGAATCTTCACTATGGAATTTTTCAACAACTCTAATCTAAAAATTTTCATAGTCTATCCTAAAACTCTAGAATGAATCATTTTAGATCTTCAATCCAATATGGTATTTCGATTTTATGTTTTGTAAAAATCTACGATTCAAACGTTGAAAATAATTCCCAAAATGAACAGTCGATTTTACAAAAGTACGGGAACTCTCACAAAATTACGTCCATCCAAAATTGTTGGCTTTTGAAGGAGATCCTACATTCTAAGCTTTGAAATAAAAATCTACCATAGTACAATTTTATAGAGGTTTTCTAAAGTTAAAAATAGTATAAACTCCTACAATTTCAGTATCTATCTGTAATTTGTAATAGTTCCCACAAATTAAAAATCTTAAAACAGATTCTTAAAATAACGTGAGTTCGGTATAAGGAATCTGTTCCCTAAAATTTTGTTTTACCGCGAAAAAATGCATGTGGAAACTATTACAAAACCTTGAAATTACCGTAAACACTAAGTTGTAGGAACTACCACCTTTAGAAAATTCTTTCTCATTTCTAACGCCAAACTTCACGTAAACGTAAATTCGATATAAAAAAATCTTAGCAAATCAAAAAACTCAATGTTACTTCTTGAAACGCAACATAATCGTTTTCGCATTGGGTTATATCAAATTTAGGTTGAATAAAAAATTTCCAACTCAAGACGAAAAAGAACCCAGTAACTTTACGACTCGATCCAATTGATCTTTTTGATTATAGATATGTGGAGAAAATCTTACTTTTCCTAATCGAAGCGCGCACATCACTCCATTCTTTTTAAGATAAGAAACAAGTTCATCCATAGGAATTCCTTCTTTATATCCCACTACAATTCCGGTTCTATTATCAGGAAAATGATCTAGTTCAATTTGAAACCCGATTCCCTTCATTCCTTCGGATAGATAATCCGCAAGTTCATAAATTCTTTCCATCACGGAATGAAATCCTATTTTCTGAAGCATTTCAAGCGTGGATTGAAAATATACCCAGTCTATAAAATTTCCTGTGGAGATTTCATAACGATCCGCCCCGGATTTTAATTCGGCGCGATAAGGTAAGTAAACTTCATCGTTAATTACGGACCCGGTTCCCTTAAACGGAAATGAAAGCGTATCGATACAGTCTTGTTGGATATATAACATTCCCAAACCGAGAGGACCTAAAAGCCATTTCCAAGCGGGAAACGCTATGTATTTTAACTTCATCTTTCTTACATCCACCGGAATTAAACCAATCCCCTGAGCCCCATCTAAAACAAATTCAATTCCTTTAGAATCTAAGAAAACACCTATTTCTTCTAAAGGGAATGGCATTCCGGTACACCAATGAACTGCCGATAAAGCCACGATTTTGGTTTTGGAACTTATAGAAGATTTTAAATTTTCTATAAATTGATCCGGGGTAGATGCCATCGGGATAAATCCGATCACAACTCCTTTTTCTTTCCAGTGTTCCCAAGGATAGATATTACTCGGATATTCGTTTTCTAAGAGTAGGATTTCGTCCCCACTTTTCAATTGAAATCCGAGGGAAAGAAAATTCATTCCCTCATTCGTGTTGTGGATAATACAAAGTTCTTCCACGTCACAATTGATGAGCCCCGCTATGATCTTTCGAATGGAATGTTTTACGGAAGCGTATTTACGAACCTCTGTAAGACCTCCTCTTTTAGAATAACCTTCCAGATATTCTCCGACCGCTTGGATCGTATGTACATTACAAGGAGTGGTCCCACAATTGTTTAACCAGATCATCTCTTGGTTTACAGGATAGAGATCTTGAATTTCTTTCCAATCGATGATCGATTGCATTCCTTACCGTTTACCTTTTTTTCTTAGACTTTGCAGACGTTTTCTTTTTAGGAGCGGTTTTTTTTACTACCTTCTTCTTTACGGGCTTTTTAGATTTTGCCGCCGCTTTTTTGACAGTTGCCTTTTTCTTAGGAATAGCTTTCTTCGCTACCGGTTTACTCTCTGTTTTTTTAGGAACTGCTTTCTTTGCAGTTGCAGTTTTTTTCGGTGGAGTTTTAGCAGATGTAGAAGTTGTAGTAGCAATACTCGGTTTTTTAGACGGAGAAGTTGTTTTTACAGGCTTAGATTCTGCCTTGACTACTTCTTCCGCTTGTTCATCCCAGAAAAAAGTTCCTTGTCCAGAACCGGATTGAGATTGATCCAGACCGTTTAACTCAGTTTCCAGAAGAGACTGATAATTTTGATTATAATCTTTTAATTTTGTAAAAAGAGATTTAATATTCACATCTTCAAACTTGTTTGCAAGTTTTTCGTAAAAAGAAACCGCGTTCTCCGCTTCTCGAATCGCCAATTCAAGCGCTTCGTGCGCGTCCTTAGTTCCCGGACCGGAAATGGTTCTCTCCACTTTGTTCATCAGCTTTTGAAGAGTAGAATCGTGAAATTTATGAATCGCAGCGAGTTGTTTTAGATTTGGAAGTTCCGATCCTTCTGCTTGTTCATACAATTCCGTAATGAATTTAATATGATCGTCCACTTCTTCCGCAAGTCTTTCGAAAAGTTCCTTCGTATCTCCAGGAGGAAGTTTTTCATACGTACTCATATAAAATTCGAAATAATCCTTTTCGTGTTGGATCGCTGCGGCAACCGCTTCTAAAAAAGTCGTTTCTTTCAAAGGTTTAATATTCATGATAAGATTCCTCCCAATTTCATTGCAATCTTAGTTAGGTTACAGACCGAATCAATAATTATTTAATTTTCTTCCACAGATTCATAAATGAGAAATTGAGCGGCGTAGTAAGTCGACATGATCCAAACTCCAATCCAAGGAATCGGAACCGTAGTAAACTTTCTAGTAGCGATAAGACTATCCGATAAAATAAAAAGTAAAGAACCCGCCCAGGATTTCCAAAGTTCAGATTTAGAACATTCTCTGGAAACCGATCTCCAACCCATCACACAAATTGCAATCATATACACTCCAACAGGAACATACAAAGAAGTTCCAATTCCAGGAAGAATCCAAATGTAAAATGAAATCCCGAATACGAAATAAGGAATAGCTCGAACTATATGAACCGGATTTCCGACCGAAAAACCTACCGAATATAATATCTGAGCGACTAAAAAAGAGCCAAGTCCAAAAACGAAATAATTTCCAGGAACACCTAAAAACGAGTCTCCAAATAAAGAAAAGATCAGGCCTGCAAAAATAAATTTTCCACCTCTTCCTTTCCAATTCCCTTCTAAAAAAGAGAAAAAAATCAAAACTAAAATCGGTGCGATTTTACTTCCTATTTTCAGAGTAACGTTATCCGGTATGAAATACAAAACGAGCAAATGAACAACGGACACAATACAAAATAAGATTAAAATCATGGGAACCTTCTTATGGGAATTGCGATTGTAATTTTGTAAAGAACGGGAACTTTTGTCATCAAGAATCGGGAAAACAATCGAGGGATTATGGGTTTTGGAGAATGGATCTTAATCGTCATATTTACGTTAGCTTTAGGTTTTCTCATCTATTTAGATCTATTTGTTCTCAATAAAAGAGCCCATAAAATTCCTCTCAGAAATTCAGTCTACTGGTCTTTGTTTTGGTTCAGTCTTGCAATTTCATTCAGTGTTCTGATCTATTTTATGGATCAAACTACAGAAGACCCAATTCGGGGTAAAACTAAGGCGCTTGAGTTTATCGCCGGTTATCTTTTAGAATATTCTCTTTCCGTGGATAACCTTTTTGTTTTTATCATAATCTTTCAGAAGTTTAGAGTAACAACTCAATACCAGCCTTTGATTTTGAAATGGGGAATCATAGGCGCTTTGATCTTTAGAGCGATTATGATTTTTATAGGCGCGGAGCTAATCTCTCAGTTCCACTGGATTTTATATTTGTTCGGAATTCTTCTTTTATATACGGCCGTAAAAATGTTCGCACACCAAGAAGAGGAAGATTTCAATCCTGAGTCTTCTTTCGTAATTAAGTTCGCGAAAAAAATCCTTCCTCTCAGTCAGGTGTATCATCCCGAAAAATTTGTAGTTTTAGAACACGGAAAATATCTTTTTACTTCCACTTTTGTAACTCTGTTAGTCGTGGAGTTTAGTGATATTCTATTTGCGCTTGATTCTATTCCCGCAATTTTTTCAATCACTACGGACGCGTTTATCGTTTATACATCAAATATATTTGCAATTTTAGGACTTCGTTCTTTATTCTTCATGCTTTCGGGTGTGATGGAACTGTTTATTTTTCTTAAAAAGGGAGTTTCGATTCTTCTTGCCTTTGTAGGAATCAAATTGCTTCTTCCACTTGTTTCTCCCTATATTTTTGGATACGAAATCCACATTCCAATTTTGATTTCTTTAGGAGTCATCTTGGGAACTCTTACGCTTTCGATTCTTGCTTCGATTCCTCATTACCTCAAAATTAAAAAGGAGAATTAAAAACGGGTTTTTGACTTTACACCAAAGTATTACAAAGTTCCCTAGAAGGGAACCTCAACCAAATCCTCTCAAAAATTAGAGAACAATAAACATGGCCGATCAAAAGCTATTTACCGACTTCCCTCCCGTCGATCGGGAAGCCTGGATTGCACTCATCCAAAAAGATCTCAAAGGTGCAGACTTTGAGAAAAAGTTAGTCTGGGAAACTGCAGAAGGATTTAAAATCCAACCCGTATATACTAAAGAAGACATTGGCGACAAACAGTGGCTGACCTCTAATCTTCCAGGCACCTTTCCCTTTGCGCGCTCTACTCGCAAACTCGTTTCCGACTGGAGTATTCGTCAAGACTTGGATTCTACTTCAATTTCCAAAGCCAATCAATTGGCAAAAGAAGCGGCGTCTAACGGAGTCACTGCGATCGGATTTATCATCGAAAATAAAACCTCTTCACAGAAAGGGATTCCAGTACATTCTTCCAAGGACTTAGAAACATTGATCCAAGGGCTTCCTTTCGATCAGGTGACATTACACTTTATAGCAGAAGAACGTTCCCCGGAAATTTTTTCTTGGCTTCCCAAAGATAAGGTGCTTGTAGGCGGACTTGGATATGATCCATTTCGAATCCTACTCAGACACGGTAGATCCGGAAAACATTCGATTCCAGCTTTGAAAGAAATTTTAGAGATATTCGCATCTTCTTGGTCGCATTACAGAGGTTTGTCGGTTTATTCTTCCACGTTCCGAGATGCAGGCTCCACGATCTCCGAAGAACTTGCGTTTACGTTATCCGCAGCTACGGAATATGTACAACAACTTAAAACGGCGGGAATGGACGTAGATACGATTGCGTCTCAACTAATGTTTGAATTTTCCATCGGCCCGGATTATTTTTTAGAAATCGCGAAGTTTCGATCTGCAAGAATTCTCTGGGCAGAAATTTTGAAAGAATTTTCTCCCCAAAAAGAATCTTCTCTACACGCTTTTTTAAGCGCTCAAACTTGTAGATACAATTACAGCGCCTATGATCCAAATGTAAATATGCTTCGCGCCACCACAGAGGCAATGTCGGCTGCAATCGGAGGTTGTGAGGTAATCAACGTTTCTCCTTATGACTCTATCCTAAAAACTTCCGATTCTTTTTCTTTAAGAATTGCTAGGAACATTCAACTTCTGATGAAACACGAATCTTATATAGATAAGGTGGTTGATCCTGCTGCGGGTTCGTATTATTTAGAATCTATCACCGATTCGATTACTAAAAAAGCTTGGGAGATTTTCTGCGAGATAGAATCTGTTGGAGGATTTTTAGAAGCCGTTCAAAAAGGAATCATTCAAAAAAGGATTATAGAATCTAGAAAGAAGAAAGAAGAAAATCTAGCGAACGCCAAGGAGATTCTTCTCGGAACCAATCGGTATCCGAACGCAGAAGATCGAATTTCCGAACTCAATCAAAATAAAACGTTAGGTGAAATCGATAGCGTCTCAGGAGAAATCACTTGTGAAAGAATTTCCGACTTCAGAGCCGGAACCGACATCGAAGAGATCCGTTTAAAAACCGAAACCTTTGCGAAGAAGTCCGACAAAATTCCGACCGTTCTTCTTCTTCCGATGGGAGATCTCAAAATGAAAAAAGCGAGAGCCATTTTCTCTCAAAATTTTCTGGCCTGCGCCGGTTATAAAGTAGTAGATCCGGGAAGTTATGCGACACCTCAAGAAGTACTACAAGGCCTAAAAGAAACGACCGCGGATGTCGTAGTTTTTTGCACGAGCGACGAGGAAGTTTCCGGTTTTGTAGATTCTACTTTTGGAATATTAAAAAAACAAAATCCGAATTTGCTCGGGATCGTAGCGGGAAATCCTACGGAGCAGATCGATGACCTTAAATCCAAGGGAATCGAATTCTTTATCCATGTCAAATCCCAACATTTAGAAACTCTGAAGTCTATTCAGAAAAGGCTGGGTATCCAATGAAACGTCCTAGTTTTAATCTTAAACGTTATACGTCACAGAAAATTTCCAAATCCGATTGGGAGAAATCGGCGCTCGGTGATTTGGGCTTCGGCTCCATCGAACAAACTTTTTGGCTCACTCCTGAAAAAATTCCAGTTAAACCGGTTTATACCGCGGAAGACATCGCAAAAATGGAACACCTAGACTTTGCGGCGGGAATTCCTCCCTATTTGCGCGGACCGTATTCCACGATGTATGTCCAACAACCTTGGACCATCCGTCAATACGCCGGTTTTTCCACCGCAGAAGAATCGAACGCATTCTATCGTAGAAACTTAGCCGCGGGACAAAAAGGTCTTTCTGTCGCGTTCGATTTAGCAACTCACAGAGGGTACGACTCCGACCACGAACGCGTGTTAGGCGACGTGGGCAAAGCAGGAGTTGCAATCGATTCCATTCTAGACATGAAAATTCTTTTCGATCAGATCCCTTTGGATCAGATGTCCGTCTCGATGACGATGAACGGAGCCGTGATTCCTATATTAGCATTTTATATTGTAGCCGCGGAAGAACAAGGAGTCAGCGCCGACAAACTTTCTGGCACGATCCAAAACGATATTCTGAAAGAATTTATGGTGCGGAATACCTACATATATCCGCCCGCTCCTTCGATGAAGATCATCGCGGATATTTTCAAATATACTTCGGACTTTATGCCTAAGTTCAACTCCATCTCTATCTCAGGCTATCACATGCAGGAAGCAGGAGCGACCGCTGACATAGAACTCGCCTACACTCTCGCAGACGGTCTCGAATATCTACGAACCGGAATTAAGGCGGGAATGGACGTAGATACGTTTGCGCCTCGTTTATCTTTTTTCTGGGCGATCGGTATGAATCACTTTATGGAAATTGCAAAGATGCGCGCTGGACGTCTTCTTTGGGCCAAACTAGTAAAACAGTTCAATCCGAAAAACTTGAAGTCTCTTGCGCTCAGAACACATTGCCAAACTTCAGGTTGGAGTTTAACCGAACAAGACCCTTTCAACAACGTTGCTAGAACTTGTATCGAGGCGCTGGCCGCCGCTTTAGGACACACTCAATCCTTACATACAAACGCCCTCGACGAAGCGATCGCACTTCCTACTGATTTCTCCGCAAGAATTGCAAGAAATACTCAGATCTTTTTACAGGAAGAAACGAATATACATCGTGTTGTAGATCCTTGGGGAGGTTCGTATTACGTAGAGTCTTTGACTCATTCACTGGCTCATCGTGCTTGGGAACTAATCGAAGAGGTAGAAAAGTTAGGCGGAATCGCAAAAGCAATCGAAACCGGAATTCCTAAAATGAGAATCGAAGAAGCCGCCGCGCGCAAACAAGCCAAGATCGATTCTGGAAAAGACGTGATCGTAGGAGTCAATCGGTACAAAGCGGTCGAAGAAAAACCTTTGGATATATTAGATATTGATAATACTGCGGTTCGCGAATCCCAGATTCGTAGACTTCAGGAGTTAAAGAAAAATCGGAACAATTCAGACGTAACCTCCGCACTCGACGCGATCACAAAATGCGCCGAAGGAGGAGAAGGAAATCTACTCGCTCTTGCGGTGGACGCCGCACGCAAACGAGCCACGTTAGGTGAAATCTCATACGCAATGGAAAAAGTATTTGGAAGATACCAAGCCACAATCCGTTCTATTTCGGGAGTGTATTCCTCCGAAATAGAAGACGATCCCGATTTCAAAAGAACCAAAGAACTTTCGGACAAGTTTGCGACTCTCGAAGGACGTCGTCCTAGAATTATGATCGCCAAAATGGGACAAGATGGACACGACCGAGGTGCTAAGGTAATTTCCACAAGTTTTGCGGACATGGGATTTGATGTAGATATAGGTCCTCTCTTTCAGACTCCGGGTGAAGCGGCAAAACAAGCCGTAGAAAACGACGTACATATTTTAGGAGTTTCTAGTTTAGCCGCGGGACACAAAACGCTCGTGCCTCAAGTAATTGCGGAACTAAAAAAATTAGGAAGAGAAGACATCATGGTCATTGCCGGTGGAGTGATTCCACAACAAGATTATGATATTCTTTATAAGGCGGGAGTCACTGGAATTTTTGGACCTGGAACTAAAATTTCTAAGGCGGCCGCGGATATTATAGAACTTCTCATTCGAGATTTAGAAAACTTGAAAGTAAACTCTTAAAGGAAGGAATCGTCTTTGAATTCTGAAGAACAATCGGGCGGAGGAATCCGATCTACTGGAATTCAAAGAAAATCTCTACCTACCCCAGAAGAATTTATAAAAGGAATTCTTTCCGGGGATAGAGTAATGCTCAGCCGTGCAATTACACTCATAGAAAGTTCCCGGCCCGACCACAAAGAACTTGCAGAAAAGATTATAGATGCTTGCCTTCCTCATTCCGGTAAATCGATCCGAATCGGAATCACCGGAATTCCGGGAGTGGGTAAAAGTACATTCATTGAATCCTTCGGAACGTATTTGATCTCTCAAGGCAAAAAACTCGCCGTGTTGACGATAGATCCTTCCAGTCAGATTTCGGGAGGAAGTATTTTAGGCGATAAAACCAGAATGTCCGAACTTTCCAAAAACGAATCCGCATTTATTCGTCCTTCCCCCGCCGGTGATTCGTTAGGTGGAGTTGCTAGAAAAACAAGAGAAACTATTTATCTCTGTGAAGCAGCTGGATTTGATATGATCTTAGTAGAAACCGTCGGTGTGGGTCAATCGGAAACTGCTGTACATTCTATGGTGGATTTATTCTTGTTACTTCTCATTGCGGGTGCAGGAGATGAACTACAAGGAATCAAACGAGGAATCATGGAAATGGCGGATCTATTTGCTATTACAAAAGCGGACGGGGACAATAAGGTAAGAGCAGAACGAACTAAAATTGAAACCCAATCCGCGATTCATTTTTTCCCAAAACAGGAAAGCGGCTGGATTCCTAAAGTAGTCGCTTGTTCTTCTCTTTCGGGAGAAGGAATCGGAGAAATCTGGAATCAAATATTAGAATACAATAAAGTTTTAAAATTAAATGGCCATTTCGAAACCAGAAGGACCAATCAGTCTAAATATTGGTTAGAAGGAACCGTTTCCGAACATCTTATGGTAGATTTTTATACTAAAATGAAAGATCTTTATTTAGACATGGAATCCAAAGTAAGTAAACACAAAATCAGTTCTTTTCAAGCCGCCGAAAAACTGATCCAAGAATATAGAAAGAGAATTCGGTGACGGCTTTTCGTATCGAATGATTGAAAAATGAATTTTAGACTATTATGAAATTCTTTACCAGAATCGGAGTTTTTCTTCTACAACTTTTTATACTGTTTTTAGGAAATTGTAACACAGTTGCG
This sequence comes from Leptospira kirschneri serovar Cynopteri str. 3522 CT, assembly GCF_000243695.2. Lineage (NCBI taxonomy): Bacteria > Pseudomonadati > Spirochaetota > Leptospiria > Leptospirales > Leptospiraceae > Leptospira > Leptospira kirschneri. The sequence goes on from NZ_AHMN02000007.1 coordinate 179,052, forward strand.
GAGATTCCGATCGATCTCAATGCTCCCGATTCGGATTCGGAAGGTTATTTGTATTCGTACAACGCGGATAAGTCCCCTATCCCGATTATCGAATTCAATCTTTGGGAATACTTTCCTTTTGAAGCCAAAAAAGCAGGCATACTGAATCAAATCGTGATAGTGAAAGTTCAAATCGACGAGGAAGGAAATTTGCGAAGTGCAAAAATCGCCTCCGAAAGAATCGGTTTCGGATTCGACGAGGCAGCTTTAAAAATAGTCGAAAAGGCGCGTTGGAAGCCGGGGATCTTAAACGGAAAACCCGTTAAGACCCATCACCGAGTTCCAATCCATTTTAAGTTTGAGTAAAATAGAGTCTTTATTTGATCAAATAGAGATTGCAAAAGTTCCGTATAAATACGCCAAATCTAAATCAGTTTCCTGTTTTTTTATATTTTATTTTTCTCGATTTGGAACTTTTTTTCTATGAGATTGTCATTCCTTTCTGAAAATAGTTATCGTGAAAATTTTTCAAATTCTATTTATATTTTTTGTTTCTTTAATATCATTCCATTGTACGACATCCTCTGCCGGAATTGCAACGAGTAATATTCCCATAGCGGATCGTAAATACAAAGTGATTGGTCCCGTGGAAGGACATAAAACTTGGAACACGTTTGACATAGCTATTGTGGGACTTCCACTTTCCGAACCACCAATCGATAAATTAGTCACTTCTATGTTAACCGAAAAAGAAGCGGACGCCTTGATTAATATCCGTTATTGGACAGACAAATACATACTTTTATTCATTACAGTCAATAGACTACATATCAATGCGGAAGCAATCAAATTCGAAGATCAGCCCAATGATCAGAGCAGTAAAAAAAGAAAATAATAAAGTGACATTGCTCCTCTCTCAAAAAGTGGAACCTTTTATTATAAAATCTGCAAGTTATTTATATCGAGAAATCAGATTGTTAAAAACACTACAATTATTTGTAAAATCTGCTTTCGTCTTGACTTTAGACAGAAGGCCCGGTAAATTTTGTTTATTATAAAATTATGTTTCTTGCAAGTAATGTTTTTATGGAAACTGCCACAGAAATGTCTTCTTTTAGATCCTTTGAATTTATGGGTAAGACAATGATTAAATCCTTAATCGTGATTAAGCATCACTCCTTACATTACTATTCTATTTTGTTTTGGGTTTTAGTGATTTTATCTTTTTCTGTTTTCGGCAATTGTATGGGAGCCACCTTATTTGAGCCAGGCGGAAGGGTCCGTGCACCTGCTCTTTACGACTCTGCTACGATTATTCGAACTTCTGGATACGATATTTTAGAAGAATCAGAAGGAGAGTCTTCCACATTTTTCATTTTAGGAATCATCCCGATCACAAACCCGATTAGCATCGATTATGCACTGAGTCAAGCGGTTCAAAAAGTTCCAGGCGGAAGAAGTATAGTGAACATAAAGGTTTGGCACGAGACTCACGTTATGTTTCCTTTAGGAACCGTTTCGGTTTTGAAAGTCAAAGGAAACGTGATCGGAAATAAAGAAGAATCCGAAAAACTCAAATTAGAAGAACAACTTAAAAAAGAAACCACCTCTCAAATACAGGAAGAAAAACAAAATTCCACTCCTCCGCCTGAAGGTGGGATTTCGGTAGGCGGTGGAAAACAACGCCCTTCTGATTCAGGCGGAATTTCCGTAGGCGGAAAAAAGAAAGATTAGTATGTTAGAATATTCTTTAAAATTTATATTCGATTTCGAAAAAAAATTAGGATACCGTAATCCTATCTTTATAATAAGGAGTTTCTCATGTAAAAGGAAATGTTTTCTTTGGGAATTCGTTTTTATACTGATCTTATCCGTTTGTTCTCAAAATTGTGTAAGACCAGAAGTGGTTTCTGCAAGTGATTCCCAAAGCCAGATTTATGCCGCGGCCAATTATTTGAGCAATAAATGTGGAAACCCGATTCCTGCTCCAATGCCACTTGTTGTAGAAGACGTAGAACAGAGAAACTTGGATTTATGTACAATCGCGATCACTAGATCAGAATGTCCTTTTATTTCGTATCCTTTTGCTTGTGTACTGATTTATGTAAAAGAACCTATTGGCGAAATACCATGGTATTTAGATTTCCAAGAAGTATTCGTAAAAACTAAAATACAATAAGGCAAACGATGAAAAACATTAGAAATATATTGATTATTTTTTTCATCCAGCCGACAAAAAAGTTTATAAAAAGTAAAACGTTCAACTTTCTTCAATTGTCTCCTTCTGGCCGAAACAAACAATCTTTAACGTTGTTGAAACGAATTTCTTTTTTATTTTTTATTTTTCTTACAACTCCGATTTTCGCCGAAGTTTCTTTTCGTGCGCGCGTTTTTTCCCGTAGTAAAAGTTTAGGTGATGCAAACGTTTCGGTACGAATTTCCGAAACTAAAAAATTTTATCAGACCGATTCGGAAGGTTATTTCCAAGGTGTGGTTCCCTCTTCCGGTACATACACATTTCGTATTTTAAGAGATGTTGGATTTCAGGAAATTCGTCAAGAGATAGGAGAAAGCGAAGGACTTATAATTCTTTATACGGATGAATCCGTAAAATCCAGCGAAAGTATAGCCAAAGGTACAATTAACGTAACCGGAGAAAAAGAAAAACAACTCATGTCTCGTACAAAATTACGTTTTGAAGAAATTAAACGTATGCCCGGCACGTTTGGTGAACCACTTCGTTCGATCGAAACCATTCCGGGAGTCGTTCCGGTTGCCGCGTTCGGTGGTGGTGCAAATAATTATTCTTTCCGTGGAGCCGATCCAAATACAAATCTTTATCTCTACGACGATCTGCCAATATTATATCCGTTCCACTTTGACGGATTAACTGCTACGATCAATGGAAACCTAATCAAGTCGATGGATGTTTATACCGGAGTTCTTCCAGCGAATTTTAACAATGCACTCGGAGGTGTTATCGAAATTGAATCCCCTGATAAGGTGGAACGTTCCAGTGGAAATTTTTTGACTTCACTTTGGGCCGCGTCCGCAAATTATCAAACCACCTTTGCCAACGGAAAGGGTTACATTCTAGGTGCGGTAAAAGTCGGTTATATCGACAAGACGTTTGAAACGTTAGGAACTCTTGCGGGAGGTAGTCTTCTTCCGGAAGGAATACGCCTTCCGCGTTATACAGACTCTCAAGTAAAGATGGTTTATAACTTTAACGATGAACACCAGATTTCTTTTCACTCTTTAACTGCAAAAGACGATTTTGCTTTGGATCCTCCCGCAAAACGACAGAACGATCCAACAAAAGATGAATTGGCGGGATTTGCTGGAGGAAATTTGTCCGCAGGTCAAGGGTATCGTACCCAAGCTTTTCGTTATACTTGGAGGCCTTCCGAAAAATTCAATAATCGCATTACACTGATTAGTTATGATCCGTTTGTAGATTTTAATGTTTCTTTTGGTTCTATCAAGGCGAAACAAAGAGGTAGCGGAGCGTATAATGGAGTCCGACAAGACGCATTTTGGGAACCTAACAAACATTTTACGTTAGAATTCGGCTCCGAACTTCGTTTTTTAAATTACAAAACTACCGGGAGTACGATTCAACAAACTGATCCAAATAATCCAGATCCAAATCCTTACGATACTACGAGTCCTGATTTTAAAACCGTTCCAGATACCAACCGAGTACAAAGTAAATACTACAACGCTTATACTACGATGAAAATCAAATTCGGTGGACTGCTAATCGAACCAGGAGCCAGATATGATTATATTCCTTATATCAAAAACGGCGCCATCGGTCCAAAAGCACAAATATCTTATAAGTTCGAACAAGGTGTACTCAAAGGAACTACTGTTTTCGGAGGTGCTGGAAATCATTTTAACTTTCCGTTAGACACTCGATTTTCAGAACAAAGCGGAAACCCCCACTTAAAATTTCAAAAGGCATTTAAATACGGGGGTGGGATCGATCACCAAGTCACTTCCGAATGGCAAATTAAAGGTGAAGTTTTTAAACAGGAATTTTCCAACTTGATCGTTACCGATCCTTATATCACGGAGACGATTGGCACCAATCCGGATCAGTACGGCAGGATCACTCAACCTTATATTCTAAACAAACCTCTCAGCTATTCCAATAATGGAACCGGACATTCTAGAGGTTACGAACTGGTAATTCGCAAAACTGCCGCTCCCGGAAAAAGGGATTGGTTCGGTTGGATCTCTTATACTTGGTCTCAAACATTCAGAAATCCTAATATTTATAAACCTGACGCTATCATGACGCAAGTCGCTACTGGTCCCGAACAAAGATTAGTCGCTCAAACCTTTCCTAATTCCAAAGAAACTTTATATGATTACGATCGTACTCATATCATCAATTTGATTTTCGGTTGGAGATTCAGTCAGGATTGGCAATTTGGAGCGAGATGGTCTTATATGACTTCCACACCAATTACTCCGATTGTAGGAGACGACGGTGGAAAATTCAGCAACCCTGCAAACAATCAAACGATTTGGATACCGGTTTCGGGCAACAATCCTTATCTTTCAGAATACACCAATTCAAAACGTTTGAAAGATTACCACAGATTTGATATTCGGATCGACAAATTTTTAAATTACGAATGGGGTTATGTAAATACGTTTCTGGAAATCATCAACGTATATATGAGAGAAAACGTTTCCGGTGAAAATTTTGACGTTACACGTCCTTATTCTGCGACCAACCCAAAACCGAATCCTACATTTGGGACTCTTACCTTACCGGGAGGAGCGATTATTCCTTTCTTTAATATGGGAATCGAGGTGAAATTTTAATGAAAAAAAATCCATTCGAAACCGTAAAAAGGCGAATTCAAAATTTTGCATTTGTTTTGATTTCTTTACACCTCATTTTAAATTGTAACCTTCCCAACGAAGACGATGGTTTCAACCGGAACAACGAAAAGAGAGTGATACTTCAATATTTACTTTTACCTCCTACTGATCCAGTTCGATCCTGCATAGACGCCTTACAGTCCGCACAGATTTGTTTGAATCAAGCCACTGATCTACCCACTCCACTTTCCGAAGAAATGATCGTAAGTTTATTCAGCGGAGAAGATACTTCGTTAGAAACGTATCAAAGTTATTGTGATAGTTTAATTCATTCCCCCACGTTTGCAAAATATACGAGTAGAGCGCAAGCCTGTGTAATGGATTGTAATCGTTCTTATTGGACAAATAAAAATTCTGCGGGAACCTGTGGAGAAGATGGAGGTTCTCAAATTATGGGATTATCAACGGGAACGTTTGGGTGTACAAAAACATGTACAAGCGTTTCGGGACCTTAAATGAAATAAAATGATCGGAAAACTGAGTGACTTTGATGTCACTTTTAGAAAATAAAGAATATTAGAGGATTTTAGTTTATGACAATGTTTTTGGTTGAATACGGCGAGACTTTCATTTTTGTAATTATGCTCGTTGCAAGTATCGTTGCTCTCGCGGTAGGAACTGAAAGAATTTTAATTTTTCGCAGAAATCTGAAAAATACGGAAGCAATTCTTCCAGTTTTAACTTCTGAAATTAGAAAAGGTGATTTTTCTGCGATAAAGTCAATTGCTTCCGAAAATCGCGGAAATATATATGCAAAATTCTCCCAATTTTCAGCGGAACATTACGAGATTGGTCACGAAGCTCTTTCAGAACTACAAGAAGGAAAAATCATCGGAGAAAGAGTAGAACTAGAAAATCATCTTCCGATTTTAAATACGTTAGGAAACAACGCCCCTTTTATTGGTCTTTTAGGTACGGTTTTAGGTGTGATTAAAGCGTTTTATGGTTTAGGAACCTTAGGAAGTACTGGGGCTGAATTCGTAATGAGAAGCATTTCAACCGCCCTTTTAGCAACTGCTGCCGGTTTAGGCGTGGCCATCCCGGTTGTAATGGCAAATAATTATTTCACTCGTAAACTCAAAGTAATTCAGGCAAATTTAGAAATTCTTTCCAAAGAGTTTCTTGCTAGTCTTTCTCGTAAAAAGTAAACTAAGAAGTATTATAAAAATTTAATTTTATTACAAAGTTCAAACTTAGCCCTATGAGAGATAAAAACTGATAAGGAGAACACAAATATGGCAGGTTCTGCTCCCTCCGGCGACGGAGAAGAAATAGGCAATATCAACATAACTCCGATGGTGGACGTGATTTTAGTTCTTCTGGTAATCTTTATGGTGACAGCGAACTTCTTAAAAAAAGAATCCATCAATATCAACCTTCCTAAGGTTGCAGCTGCAGACCCTAACGTAGCTCAATCGGTTCAAGTAGCTTTGACCAAGGACGGAAAAATTCTTTTAGAAGGATCGGACATATCCATAGAAAGGCTGAAGGCACATCTCGAAAGGGATTCTAAAATCAAACCCAATATGCGTCTAACGCTTTCCGCCGATTCTTCTCTTCCCTATGGACAAATTGCAGAAACGATGGGAGTGATCCGCAAAGCTGGGGTCACTAAAATCGCCCTTTCAGTAAAACGTTAAGCGAAACAGATGAGATTACAAATGGTTGCAAACGTTCCCGAAATCAAACAGAGAATTTTAAAATTCGGACTCTTTCGTTTTTGTCTGATTGTTTCTTTTATTTTACATTCTTTGACGATTGGAACTTATTTCATTGCTACCTATCTTCCGGAAGAGGAAATTTCTTCTGAAGATTTAGATACAAACGTAGAAGTTGACCTAGAAGAAATTCCTCCCGAATTGATAGGCGGAACGTCTTCTCCGGCCCCCGTTGAAAAACAGGAATGGGTGGAAGGTTCGAATCAAAACGCAGAAGATCCGATCGATGAAGATCTCAATCCAAACGCTCTTTCCGGAAACGGTACGGATAAAGACGGATATTTATTTTCCTATAACGGAGATAAAACTCCTACTCCAATTATCGACTTTGATCTGAGAGATTTTTTTCCGGCTCAAGCAAAATCCGCAGGAATCGTTTCCAAACAAGTTGTAGTAGTAGTTCAAATCGATGAACACGGAAATTTACAAGGAGCTAAAATCGCGTCGGGTAAGGCCGGGTTCGGTTTTGATGAAGCGGCGCTTAAAATCGTAAAACTTGCTCGTTGGAGTCCAGGATACTTACAAGGAAGGCCTACAAAAATGTCTCACCGAGTTCCGATCTCTTTCAATCTAGAAGATTAATTTTAAAAAAACCTAATATAACGGAGCAGGTCGTAAGAAAACCGGGGCGAATCCGGTTTGCCATACAGACAACCGGACCGGGTTCTTTTATAAAATGAACTACTTTGGATTTTATAGAAGTCCACATTTTCTTTTACAATGATTTTTGTAGTTTCGAAAAATTTTACTCTATTCGACTTTCAAAAAGATTAAAGTAAGATACGGAATCGTTTGACTAAAGTCCTTTTCCAATACAGATTGTTTTAAAAGCGATCTACCGATGAAATTCGAAAAGAACAAAATTTATGACGGAATTTTTCTTTCGGACGTTCACTACCTTCTCAACAAAAAAATAAAATCCCACAAACACAAAGAACTTTTTCAATTTTTAGACCATTTGAATCAAAGGAACGTCCGTTTTAAGAACATCTATCTCGTGGGAGACATTATAGAAAATTGGTTCTTTAGCGCTTCTCGTAAACTCAAAAGAAGCAAAAAAAAATTCAATAAACTTTTCGACAGGTTGGACACCTTATCCACGTTTGGCGGGAATAAAATTTACGTAGTAGGAAATCATGATTCCACTTCGTATTTAATGAATCTGCCTTCTAAAATCGAAAAATATCTTAAAGAAAGAAACTGGAACATATGTGAAAAAACAGAAAATGATCTACTGATAGCCGTTCACGGACACCAGGGACAGTACAACCGTTTCACATGGATCGGTTCTATTTTTCTATTACGTTTTCTGCATACAATTGCATTACTCGTCCCAAACATTTTCCGTTTTTCGGAAGCTTTCTATCAAAAACATCTGAATAGACAGGATCCGAGCACAACGGAAGAAATTCTAGGATACTACAAACGACTTTCAAAAATCACACATCAAGGAAATCGTGTTTTAATTTCCGGACATACTCATGACTTCCTTTGTATCCCTCATTTAAGAATCATCAATACGGGCGACTGGGTAAAAAGTAATAGTTTTATCATACAGGACGGTTCACGTTTTATAGGAGCCAAAATGAATAAACGGGGAGAATTTTCTAAAGAGTTCGTCTACAAACACGAATCAGAATCTTCTCCTCAGTAAAAATATTTCTTGCGAAACACTTTCTAAAGGTGCAGAATTACCGGATGCAAAATTCTATGATCTTGCAATTTGTTTCCGAACATCCTTGGTATTCCTTGTTTTATACAATTGGAACTTATCTTTTTTTTGCGCTTCTACACGACATCTTTCAAAGAAGACATACAATCAAACATAACTTTCCTCTTGTGGGTAGAATCAGATATATATTCGAAACGATCGGCCCCGAGCTCAGACAATATTGGGTTGCAAACGATAAGGAAGAAATGCCTTTCAACCGAGCGGAACGTTCCTGGGTTTATGCGACCGCAAAAAAACAGAATAATAACTTCGGTTTCGGAACGACGGAACTTTTATACGAAGCGGGTTACCCTATTATCAAACACAGCGCGTTTCCTTTTCCAGAATCGAAAGTAAAACATCTTAAAAACGATACTTCGATGATTCCTTGTCTTAAAGTGATTGGTGAATTTCATAACCGTAAAAAACCATTTCGCCCTCCTTCCGTCGTAAACATTTCCGCTATGTCTTATGGATCTCTCGGAAAAAACGCTGTCTCTGCTCTTAACAAAGGGGCAATGATGGCTCATTGTTATCAAAACACGGGAGAAGGTGGAATCAGCCCCTATCACAAGTTAGGCGGAGACATCGTTTGGCAAATCGGAACCGGATATTTTGGAGCGAGAGACGAAAAAGGAAATTTTTCTTTAGAAATATTCGGTCAGAAAATTCAAGAAAATCCTCAAATAAGGATGATAGAAATCAAACTTTCCCAAGGCGCCAAACCGGGTAAAGGCGGAATTCTTCCTGGCAAAAAAGTCACAAAACAAATCGCGAGTATTCGAGGAGTTCCCATAGGAAAAGACTGTGTTTCGCCTAACGCACATTCTGAGTTCGGAAACGTAAACGAACTGATCGACTTTATAGAAAGACTTCATCTTGCAAGCGGCCTTCCGATCGGGATCAAAAGCGCCATCGGTGAAATTCATTTCTGGAACGAACTCGCCGAAAGGATGAAACAAACTAACAAAGGTCCCGACTTTATCACTATAGACGGGGGGGAAGGTGGAACCGGAGCGGCTCCTCTCGCTTTTGCGGATCACGTTTCCCTTCCTTTTAAGGTGGGTTTTGCAAGAGTCTATCAGATCTTTCAAAAGGAAAAACTTTCGGAAAGAATGGCATGGATCGGAAGCGGTAAATTAGGATTTCCTGATAGAGCGATCGTAGCCTTTGCAATGGGTTGTGATTTGATCAACGTCGCAAGGGAAGCGATGATGTCCATCGGTTGTATTCAAGCACAACGTTGTCATACGGATCATTGTCCGGCAGGAGTGGCGACTCAGAATCGTTGGTTACAAGCCGGTCTAGATATTGAACTCAAAGCGGAGCGAAATGCGAATTATATCAAAGGACTCAGAAAAGAGGTACTTTCAGTCACACACGCAGCAGGATACGAACATCCACTTCAATTTAGAGGGAGTGATATTGAAATTAGTGCGGGACTCAATATTTTTAAAACCTTAGAAACGATTTTAGGTTATGAAAGAGATTACGTTCATTTTACGAAAATGTTGGACTATACGGATCATACTTATTTGGAAGAATACATGCAAGGCACCTCCAAACAAGAACATCCTAAAACTGAATGAGTTTACGCATTTTAAAAATTAAATTATCAATCGAGACATACTTATTGAAAAATTCCATAGCAATAAATTGCATACAGGAAACATAATACACCAATTGTTTTTAGATTCAATTTAGAACGCGATCCAAAACGCACATTTTTCAAGTGTTCCGACAAGAATGAGGCTTTTTATTTGCAAAAAGTATGTTTTTCTGATAGAGAAAAATCTTTCAAATTTTCCCACCTGCCGCGACGACCCATAGGGAGTCGTGGCATTTAATTTCTTGATTACAAACTAAAACACAACGCTTTCCTCAAACTCAATGCATCGCTCCCTGAATGCCGATCCTTAGAGGGCATTCGCTTTAGTTTTCTGGGTCACTCTGGAAACTCAGCGTCTCACTCCCTGAACTCAGCAAAACGCTTTTTACGAAAGCGTTTTAGATCGTTCGAAGAACTCATTTCAAAAATGTTTTAAAAAAGACCTCATGATTATTTAAAACTTAAGATACAAATCTAAACTCAATTTAGGAGTTTGAATTTCTTTTCCTCTTGCCACATTAATTTATAGAAAAAAACCTGTGTGAAACGTACAGATCCATGTCCAAGTTTTCCTTTTCTTTTACAAATACAATCGAAGAAGCCATAGACGTTTTGATAAAACCTGCTTTCTATTTTAAAAATCTTTCTAAAACTCCCGAAGAATCTCTAATTTCCTTATATCTTCGTTGTTTAGTATATATGGGATTTTTGTACATAGTTGCCGTCTTGGGAATGACATTATTTGCTCCGAAAGAATTTCTAAATCCTCCTTTAACTTTGTTATTTTTAGAAATGCCCGCGGCATATTTAATCTCTAGTATTATCGTTTTTCCTACTTTAGGTTTTATTTATATGTTTTTTTCTTGGGTCTGCGGAGGAAATACCGACTGGAAAAAAAACTTTAAGGCCAGCACCGCAATCTTTAGCACATTCTGGGCTGCATTATTTTTTCAAAGTTTCGGGGGATATGTTCACTTTTATCTTGGGCTTGGAATTGGAATTGTTTTTACCGCATATATTCCTTTTTTATTTTATTTGGCGCTTACTTGTTATCTACAAGCGCCGGTCAAAAGAACCGCGGCAATCCTTTCGGGGTTTGTGCTTGTTCTATTGTATCTTCAATATTCTAAAATGGATTTATACATAAAAGATCACAAGGTTAGAGAAAGTATCAATCTACATAAACCGATTATAAAAGAAGAAGAATTTCAAATAGAACCCGCAGTGGAAGAAATCATTCGAAAAGCAACGGAAAAAGCAAAAAATGCAAAGGAATGACAGTCATGGCGAGAATTCAATTAGAACTTCCAAATCAATTCATCTGGTCCGTAGATCTAGACGTAAGAATTTACGACGTCAACTTTGCCGATCATCTTGCCCATGATAGAGTGATTTCTTTACTTCACGAAGCAAGGGCTAGATTTTTTCTAGAACATAATTACAACGAACTCAATGTAGAAGGACTAGGGATTATCATGACAGACATTGCAGTCGTTTATAAAGCCGAAGCATTCTTTCGAGATAAAGTTCGAATAGAAATTACCGCTGGAGACTTCAATCCAAAAGGTTGTGACATTTTCTATAGAATGACTCACGCGGACGGCCCTGCCAACGGCAAAGTGATCTGTGAAGCTAAGACCGGAATTGTATTTATGGATTATACAACTCGAAAGTTAGCCGCTCTTCCAAATGGATTTAGAAAAATCTTTCCCTAAGGAAATAGAACTAAAAATATTTCCACCATAACGACTCTAGTAACTTATAATTTAAACGTTAAGAAAGTATCTTGTTATTAAAACGATCGTTTGCCCCGTCTATAAGTAAGAGAGTGATCGTATTTTTACATTTTATGCCGGGAGCTTTTGGGGAATCTCCTATACATCAAAAGTCCTCGGAAAAAACTGGCTTATTAGCTATACTTGAGGGTTTTTCTATGAAACGCACCGAACTGGAAAGAAGAGAAAGAGATCTCCGCAAAGCAGAAAAAAAGGTTCAGCTTCAAGAAAAGAGGTTAGCCTCCGGCAAAGGAAATAGTGTTGGAGTTTATATCGACGAACTTTCGGCACTTTTTCGTTATGACGCTATGGAAATCTTCAATACGGGGGACGATATCGCAGTTTTAGAACTTTTAGAAGATATTCAAGCAAATCTTCCTGCAAAACAATGGGAAAACGTACTTCGAAAAGCCATCAAAAAAACCGGAGTTCAAGAAAAAGAAAAAGCGTATAATGAACTTAAAGAATTAATGAACGAAGAAACAGAGGAAGAAATCGAGGTTTAATCTCGATTTCTTCTCTTACAAATTACTTTACTCGCTTGTAATTTCATAAAATCGACATATTATATTTTTTACAGCCGTAACTTCTATTTAAAACCATCCGAATGAGTCTAAAAACAAAATAAAAAACTTTAATTTTTAAAACGACTTCATTTTTCTACTTTTCACTTCGATCATTTTCGCTTACTCTACAAACTTATTTAAAAAATCGAACCTCAAACGACAGCGATAATGAATCTACCACCTCTGCATGAAAACATGGGACTCGTCTGGTCCACTCTCGCTTTTTATTCCGGTTTCTCTTTTATAGTTTTTGGAATCAACTCACTAATAGCGTATAAAAATCGAAGGATTCAAGGAAGTAAGGAATTTCTACTCGTCGTTACCGGACTTGCCTTGTATTCATTTGGAAGCTTTTTTGAAATCATTTCGAGAAATGAAAAATGGATTCTTTTTTGGGACGATTTTCAATTTATCGGAAGAGACGTCACCATAATCGGTATCTCTTTTTTAATTCTTAGACTTACTTTTGTCTACCGGCTTTATATGGTTTTCTTTATTCTACTATTTCCGATTTCGAACGAACTAGTCATATGGTCCGGATATAAATCAGAACTAATACGTACAAACATTCAGTTTCTTGCAAATACTTCCTGGAAAGTTCTTACATACGATTTCGGTCCTTGGATGAAATTTTCAGTTTCTTATTATCTTTTAATTCAAACGATCATCATAACAATTCTAATTTGGAAATTTTTAACTTTTAACGGTTTTAAAAGAGCACAAATGTTTATGCTTTTAATCGGAATCTTATTTCCATTTTTAGGAGGACTAATGACCGTCACGGGTCTTTTTCCGTTTATCAATCCTAATTTGGACGTATTCCCAATTACCGGTTGTATAACCTCTCTCGTTTGGGCATACGGAATTTTTTATTTTAAGATGATGGATTTGATTCCTGTCGCAAGGGATAAAGTTTTTAACCTTATCCAAGACGGAATTTTAATATTAGATAAAAATAATTTGATTTTAGATTACAACGAAGCGTCCGTCGCGTTATTTTTAAACCGACTTAATTTTACAGGTGTCACTCTAAAAGAAATTTATCCTGAGTTGGATCAACTGATCGAAAAATATAAACTAAAGGAAATAAATTTCATTCCAGATCTTAGGCTTTTTATGAACGGAGAACTTAGATATTACGAGGTGATTCTTAAAAATTTCTCCAATCGGCCTAAACCGAGCGATTTTTGGATACTCACTCTAAGAAATATCACAGAACGTAAGTTAGGTGAGGTAAGAGCGATCGAAGAAAAAAACTTCTTGAATATGATTTTAGATTCCACTCGAGTCCTTTTTTTGGCGCTCGATAAAGAAGGAAGAATTCTCAGGTTCAATAAAGCGTGTGAAAACGCATTCGGCTATCATTTTAAAGAAGTTCACGGACATACTTTTTGGGAAATTTTTGTTGAACCTAGAAAGAGAGAGTTCGTTAAGAAAAAATATCTCAAAATGATTCGAGGCAATTTTATTCCTAAAGCCCAAGAGCAATGGATTGGTAAATTCAAAGAACGTAAAGTGATTTTATGGGAAAACAGGGAGATTAAAGACGATCATTTTAATACGAACTATATCATATCCGCAGGTGCAGATCTAACCGACGTCTATAACGCGGAAAATGAAATTGCAAATCTAAAATCCGCAAACGAAGAAATCACTAAAAAGAATCAGATGATTGAAGATCAAAAAAAAGAATTGGAAAAAATTATCGAAACTCTTAAAAAAACCCAAGCACAACTCGTTCAAACCGCAAAACTCGCCGATCTAGGTCAACTCGTGTCTGGAATCGCGCACGAAATCAATAATCCGTTAGGTGCAATCCAAGCCTCAAATCAAAACATTCAGTATTATACCAAATCTTTTCGAGAGAAATCCAAAGACTATTTTCAACTTTTAAGAAGACTTTCTGAAAAAATTAGAAGCCAAATCATAGATATTATAGAAATCGCGGGTCAACATTCCGATTTGATTTTAGGTATTGAAAGAAGAAAACGAATCAAGGAAATTAGAACAAATCTGGAAAATCTTGGATTCGTTTCCACCCCCAATGAACTCTGCGAAGCCGCGTTTGAATGTGGTCTCTATGGAAAAGAAAAAGAATATATAGATCTTCTAAAACATAAAGAAGCCGTTCCTATTTTAGAACTGATCACTAATCTTTTAGGACCGGAAAGAAACTCCCAAACGATTCAAACCGCAGTAGAAAGATCTTCTAAAATTTTATACGCCTTAAAAAGTTTTGCACATTTTGACAATGACAGCGTATTAGAAGATTCTAATTTACGCGAAAATATAGAAACCGTTTTAACACTCTATCAAAATTTATTCCGTCACGGTGTTGAACTTTCCGTAGAATTTGAAGACTTACCTCCAGTCCCTATTTATCGAGACGATCTTTTACATCTTTGGACAAATTTAATCATGAACGCTGTACAGGCAATGACCTATTCCGGTAAACTAAAAATCCGAGGATATAAAGAAGACAACTTTGCCGTTATATTAGTAGAAGATTCAGGCCCGGGCATCCCTGAACCGATCCGGGACAAAATTTTTAATCCTTTTTTTACCACAAAACCCCCAGGTGAAGGAAGCGGCCTCGGTTTGGATATTTGCCTCAAAGTAGTGGAGAAACACAATGGCACCATCTCATTCGATTCCATTCCTGGCAGAACCGTATTTAAAGTAGGAATTCCATTAAAACATAACAATATATAAATATTATAAAATTCCCTTACGAGGCAGCAGCCTAATTTCGTCCGGATATACCACATCTGGCAAAATAGATAGAGTTGCAAGCCACTTTCCAAAGTCGTCCACTGGAATCATATCGTCCTGGTCAAATCCTTCCCTACCCTTCCATATATCCGTATAAACCGCTCCGGGATAAACCGTAATGACTCGAATCCCCTTGGATTTTAATTCTTCTCGAAGGGCCTTTGCAAAACCTGCAATTGCGTGACGGCTGGCACAGTACGCGGTCGAGTTTGGAAAACCCTGGTAACCCGCAGTAGAAGAAAGATAACATAAAAAAGAGCCCGATCTTAAAAGTGGAAGAATTTCTTTTGTAAGTAAAAATAGCGAATTTAAGTTGAGAACAAAATGTGCATTCCACTCTTCTAATGTGATTTGTTCCACGGTTTTAAAAAGCCCATTCCCAAAAGTAAAATAAACTCCTCCTAAGTAAGATACTCGCTTTTTTAAAGTTTCTACAAATTCAAGAACCTCAGATTGTCTGGAAAGATTACATTGAAAATTCTTTCCGGATTGAAACCTTTCATTCGTTTTCCAAGCCACTCCGGTTCTAGAAACTCCAATCGCTGCCTGATTTAGTAAATTTAGATTTTCTAATACAGATCTTCCAATTCCCGAACCTGCACCAGCTACGAGAATGAGTTCATTTTCTTGTTCAGAAGACAAAAAAATCCTCCACCTAATAAAAAGTAGCTGGATACACCGGGAATTCGACGGAAGATATTTCTTGACGATCTTGTTCTATTACATCATTGCTAACAGAAAGTTTTTTCGGCTCTACCGAATACGAAAAACTTTTCCAAGAAATCATATATTTGAGAATAAAGTCTGTCGCTTCTAGATTTCGATTCGCCTGAACGGTATCTTTGCCCCAAACGGTAATCCCGTGTTTTTCGATGATACAAAACGGGACGTGTGGTTTGTATTCCTTCAGATATTTTTCCAAACAATCGGAAATATCTTGTACATTCGGAAAATTATATATTATAGGAACATAAACCTTTGGATTTTCCTCCCAAATTCCGTATGCTTTTAGAATTTCGATCGCCGGGAGTTCGAATAAAACAATCGGTTCGTTTTTCGAAGTATTTGCACAGATTAGATTTGATTCAAGAGTATGAACGTGTAAACCACAACCGATCCCGTCTAACGCTCGATATATGGCCCTATGAATCGAGGTTTCCGCACTGGGTTTTAATCCTTTGGTTGCCTTAGAATTTTTGGAATCTACCGGTTTGCCCGATTCTAAATCTACATAAAGAAAATTACGTTTGTTGAGAAGATTTTTATCCAGTCCGCTTCCGCTGACCCAGAACCCGGATTCTTCCGGAACTCGAATGGATAAATTTCCAGCGGTCCCAGGCATCCATCCGTTTTTATGGTAGTAAACTCCCAATACAGAGAGCCTTTCTAATTGTTTTTTGACGGACATATCAGTCCAAAGAATTGGTTTCTTCCACGTAGTTTGGCACCCAGCCACTCATATCTTGAAAGTAACGAACCGCCTTGATTCTCTTTTTATCGTCTAGATAAAACCAATGATTTGTATTTCTTGGAACGGAAATAAAATCGTCCTTGTATACGTGAACTAAAAACTTCTCACCCCTAAATGCAAAACCAAAAACTCCCGATCCATCCACGATGTATCTAACTTCTTCGTCAGTGTGATAGTGGACTCTATCGAACTTTGCAAGCATTTCATTCAACCCGGAAACGTTCGGATGTAATACGATCAAGTCTCTGGATTGATAACCTTCTTTCTCTTTTAGAGTTTCAAATCGATCATCCAGTTTTTTTAATAATTCTTCCTTTTCCGTATCTACTAAAACTTCCTTATCTGTCAGACTTGACGCGTTAGCCGGAACTTTCCAATGATCGTAGTCGATCCCTCTTTCTTTGAGAAAGGATTTTACTTCGTTTGTTTCCTGAATCGGCGCCAGACCATTTTGTCTTACTATCGTTGCCATAATAGATAATTCTCCGCGAACGTTTATTTGCTGACTCTTTCTACGTAGGTGAGATCCCGCAGGTCAATTTTGATAACGTCCCCTTGTTTTACGAAAATAGGAACATTGATTTCTCCACCGGTTTCTACGGTAACCCTTTTTTGAGCCGTACCGGAAGTATCTCCTTTCAGACCTTCTTCTGCATAAGTTACTTCTAAAATGGAGAAGTTTGGTGGAATCACTCCGATCGGCTTTCCTTCGTAGAATGTAACTTCCATAGGTGTTTCTTCCTTTAAGAAAGGAAGAATATCTTCTACGTATTCTTTAGACACCGGCATTTGTTCGAAGTCGTTAGAGTCCATGAAGATAATATCATTCCCTTCGGTGTAGCAGATCGTCATATTTCTTTTTTCCAACTCGACGCTTTCTAATTTTTCTGCAGCTTTAAAAGTGCGTTCGATAGAACTATTTCTGGTGAGGTTCTTGAGTTTTGTTCTGATAAAAGCAGATCCTTTTCCAGGATTTACGAACTCGGTTTTAACTACCGAATAGAGATCCCCTTCTACTTTGAGAACCATACCTTTTTTTACTTCTGTGATACCAAGAGTCATGGAGTTTCCTAAGAATAATTTACCTCCTTCTATTTCTTTAGAAACGAACCCATTGTCAAGAAAAAGAAGCCGTCGAGTGACCATAGAAATGAAACGCTTTAGTTCTTCGAACGATCCTCCATGGATGACAAAACCCTTTAAGTCTTCTGGATTTATCAAGCCCAAAGTATTATATTCCGAGCCGTCTTATGTTCAAGAATACATAACCTATCTATTTTTGAATTCACATTATTGAAGTGTAAACTATATTGGATGGGTACTTTTTTATATAGTTATCGATGATTGAATTCGTCGATTGATTGATAAAAACGGAAAGCACCATTCCATTAAAACTTACTTCTGCAAAATGTTGCCAGAATGGATCCAAAACCGAACTCATAGATTCTAATGTATGAATTTGTAATAATTCACACTCGAATTGTAATGGACTTTTTTCCTACCGAGAACAGTATCCCCGACAACTTCCCACAGGAACGTAAAGTATGAAACTAAAGTTTATAATCCTAGTCACAATCATTCTTATAGGAAATTGTAAACCTAAAGAAACAATCACCGTTACGGGTTCGGAAACGATGCACGTAATGCTTCAAATGATCGGTTTGGAATACACTCGAAAGAAATCCGGAATCCAAGTAGTAGTTCAAGGTGGTGGTTCAATCGAAGGTATCGAAAAACTATTTCAAGGTAAAACCGATATTGCCGCAGCCAGTAGACCACTTACCGAAACAGAACTCAAAGAATTTGATTCCAAAGGTAAGTTTGAATCTCTCACAATCGCCTATGATGGAATTGCCATCATCGTTCATCCATCCAATCCGATCCGTAAAATCAGTTTGGAAATCGCTTCTAAAATTTTTTCGGGAGAAATTTCAGATTGGTCCAAGGCTGGAGGTAAACCTGGAAAGATAGACGTGATCATTAGAAACGATAAATCCGGAACTGCCTCTTATTTTGAAACTCACGTTCTCAAACAAAAAGATTTAGGAAGTAAAAATTATGAGACAAGGAAGAATATAGTATATTCGAAAATGGCTAAGATCGTCGCAGATAACGATTCAATGGCGGCGGAAATTGATTCCAACCCGAACTCGATCGGTTTTATGGGAATGGGAAGTGCTCTTTTTGAAAACAAAGGAAGAGTGCGAGCCTTGGAATATTCTCTTTCGGGTAAAGATCCTTTCGTGGTTCCCAGTATAGAAAACGTATATAATCGAAAGTATGAACTTTCCAGAGGACTTTATTTATTTTATCTTTCCGACCATGGTCAAAAAATAGACGATTTCATTACGTATGTTACGGGCGAAGAAGGACAAAAGACAATTCTTAAAAGCGGATATTTAAGAGGAACACTTCCAACCGTAGAAGTAGAAGTCAAAAAGTAAAATCCAGTTCGTAGTTGACTCTCCGAACGATACTAGGATGGTTTTAGTAGAATCAAATTCGGAGTCAATTCTTCATGTCTACGTCTTCATCCAATTTAGAAACTACTTCAAAATGGTTGAATTGGAAATGGCAGATTCAAAATAGAATCAAAACACGAACCCACTTGTCCGAATTTCTCGAACTTTCGGAAAAAGAAATTCTTTCTTTCGAAACCTGCTCTCAATTTTTTGAATTCTCCGTCACACCATATTATCTCAGTCTCGCAGACACAAAAGATCCAAACTGTCCGATTCGACTTCAAATTGTTCCACACCAAGAAGAATTGATTCGCAGTGGTTTTGAAAAACAAGATCCACTTTCCGAAGAAACATTTATGCCGGTCAAAGGAGTTACACATAGATACCCGGATCGAGCACTTTGGTATCTTTCCCACGTATGTGCGGTTTATTGTAGATTCTGTACTCGCAAAAGAAAAGTAAGCAAATCTTCTCATACTCCCGGTCAAGAAGACTGGAACCGGGCTCTAGATTATTTTCGATCTCATAAAGAAATCAAAGAAGTAATTCTTTCGGGTGGAGATCCCTTGAATCTTTCTGACGATAAGTTGGATTATCTTTTAAGAGAATTAAAATCTATTTCGCATATCAATCAGGTTAGAATTCATACCAGATATCCGGTAACTCTTCCGATGAGAATCGATTCTACGTTATGCGCCGTTTTCAAGAAACACTTTCCAATTTATATAGTCACTCATTTCAATCATCCCAAAGAAATTACTCCTCTTGTTCGAGAAAGGATCTCTCTTCTTATTCGAGAAGGTAACACGATGGTTTTAAATCAAGGAGTTCTTTTAAAGGGAATTAACGATTCCGCCGAAACGTTAAAGGAACTGTTTTACGGACTTACCGCGATCGGAATCAAACCTTATTATCTACATCAGTGTGACGAGGTATGGGGAAGCGGAAGTTTTCGCGTGGAGATCGAAAAAGGTGTGGAGCTTATGAAACAGATACGTGGAAGAATTTCCGGACTGTCAGTTCCATTATACGTAGTGGATCTAACTGGTGGCGGAGGTAAGGTCCCTCTTCCCACTTCTTATTTGGCGAAAAAAACCGATCATTCTTATATATTTCGAAATTATCAGGATGAACTTTATGAAATTAGTTATTAAGCGAAATCAATTTTACGACGTGTTTCAAAATACAAAAGTATTAAATTCCTTTTTACTTTTTCTAAAAGATCAAAACTTAAAATTCTGTCTTATTTTCTTAAGACAACTCGTCTTGTCGTTTTTGTTGTTCGGATTTTTATTTGTTTGTAAAACACCGGAAAGTAAAGGAGTCTCTTCCTCTATTGAAACTCCCAGATATCTAAGACTTAACTATGACGTGGTCTATGATACTTCCGAGGGAGTCATCTTACACGAAACTGGGAAACTATTTGCAAGAGGTTTATTTTACGATTTTACGATCCGTTCTTCTGAAAACCAATTTGGAAGAATTAAAGCATCCTCTTATACGGAAGACAATCAGATCGATTTCAAACATATCTTAACCGTAGAAGAATTGAATTCACTTCAAAATAAACAATATCAATATTTCTCCATGCCAAACGACTCAAGGGCTAGCGTTTTAACTGGAATTCATAATGAAAGTTGTTATATTCGATGGGAATGGCAAAAAGAATCCTTTATTTTTGTGTTTGAAACGGACTTTAAAAACGATTCGGGAAAAAATCCTGTCTTGCTTGGAAAAGAATTTCATGAAAATATCCGTAAAGGGCTCAGAATTTTTTAGTCTTCTTGACCAATTCCGTACAGATCCGTATTCTATCCTTTGCAAGGATCTAGTATGTGGTTGAAACTGGGAGATTCAGAAATTATCAACCTGGATTATATATCCACGATCAAGAAAAACCAATCTTCCAATTCTATAGAGATCATTTACAACGATCTAAACCATATCAAATCCCTGCCGTTTCGTAGTCCTACAGAAAGAGATAAAGCTTACGAAGCGATTCTAGAAAATCTTTCGAGAATGAAATTATTTTTTGAATAAAGAGGGAAAGATGGAGTCGATCAAACGAAATCTGCAAACCGTATTTTCCCTAAAACCGTTCGAAATTCTTTTTTACGGGTCTAGACAAAGAGGCGATTTTAAGGATTCGTCTGACTTTAACTTTTTTCTTTTAGCAGATCCAAGTGATCAATTGAAGAGTACGTTTTTAAGAGAAATCAACGCGATCTTAAGTCCTTTAGAAGAAATTGCTCCAGTCCAACTAGTTACCGCGGATATAGATTCTTTTTTGGCGAGACTTCGTGTTTTCGAACCTTCCGCAGCCCATTTATGCGAATTGGGAGAACCCTTTTTTGGAAAAACTTCCTTTCCTCTTCTTACTCGAGAATGGACAAAACTTAAAACTCAGACAATAGATTCAGCTGCTGGAGTAAAACATTTAAAGAAAAGATACCGTTTTTACAAAAGTATTTCTCCCAGAAACACAAAAGAAGAAATCCTAAGGATGGAAAGGCTTATTGCCATTTATCTTCAATGTTGGGTTTTCCGAGAAATAGAAGACTTAAGTTGGATAGAAATCGTTTACACGGACGTGCCCACCCGACTCATCGCCATGATACGCGAACTTTATCACAAGGAAGCAGACGGAAATATCTTAGAAATCTTGAATCTATATGAAGAAATTTTAAAGTTAAAAACTGAAATCCGAAATCATCAAAATCCTTTTTCCGCAGAGAAATTTCAAAATCTCAAAGATATTATTCGGTTTGAAGAAAAAGAAATTAAAATTCTCAAATTGAATTACTAAAATTTATCTCAAAAATACTTTATCTTTGCTTAAAATGCCGATTATTCTAAGATATTTTTGAGATGACTTTAGGCTCAAAATCTCCATTTTTTAAAAACCTACTTTGATAGACCTTATGCGTTCTATCGTTCGTATCAATCGCAAATTTTAGATATTATATTATAAATTTATTATAAAAAGAAACCTGCGTATACAATAGAGTTGTTGAAAAATTCCATAGTGAAGATTCGTAAAATTGCTTCAATTGTCCATTCAATCCAATACAAACAGATCAAGAATTAATTTTTCAACAACTCTAATAGTTTTTTCCATTTTTGTGATAATCGCAAAACGGGAATTTTATACAAACATTTGATTAGACGACATTTTTTTGGATTTATAAAGATCCCTTTTACTATAAAATTCTAAGTAAAATCGTAATTCCAAAGTTTCGCGGTAGTTCCCATACTAAATTTGAAACAGGTTTTAAATTTAACTTTTCTATAAAAAAAATGTAGGAACTACCACAAATCAAGATTTTACGAATAGATTCTAAAAATGTAGGAACTCATACAAAATCGCAATTTTACAGACAAACTCCGAAAAATGTAGGAACTATCACAAACTATTTTTTTTTCGGATTCTATTATAAAGTTCCTTGGCGGCGTTTTGTTCGGCAGATTTTTTACTTACACCGGAACCAGTCGCTTCCCATTGATCCCGAATTCGAACTACTACCTGAAACGTTTTGGCATGATCCGGACCTGATTCCGATTTAGTTCTATATAAGGGAAGAATCTTAAAGTGTTTTTGGGAATATTCTTGAAGTTGAGTTTTATAATCTCTAACGGATTCCTCTTTTTCAGGATTTTCAACAAATTCAGATAAATGTTTAAGGATAAATTTCTCGGCGATCTCGAAACCTTGATCCAAATAAATCGCGCCTACAAGAGATTCAAAAAGATTGGCGGAAAGTTTACGTCTACCTTTCCCTAGAGAATTTTTTTCCCCCTTTCCTAAAAGAAGATATTCAGAAAGTTCCAATTTTTCAGAGATCGAATTTAAGATCGGAGTAGAAACGATTCTAGATTTGATCCGAGACAATTCCCCTTCATTCGCTTTTGGATACTTTTGAAAAAGAGAACGAGCAGCGACAAGACCCAAAACCGAATCACCTAAAAATTCAAGACGTTCGTTATCTTCTAAAATCTCCTGGTTCTCGTTTTTATAAGAACTATGAATAAACGCGGTATTATAATATTCTACTTTTGAAAACTTGATTCCGATCTTTTTAGAAAGTTTTTGAAGACTACGAACCCTTTCCGGGTTTTTAAGAAAAAAATGAAATTGTGCTTTTTTAAAGCTCAAAGGAAGGGAAAAGAATTCCGAGTTCCGTGAAGAACCCGGAAAATCTCAAACGATTAGGACTTGAGGTTGTCGATGAATTTAGTTACATCCCCGACAGTTTGAATTTTTTCAGCATCTTCGTCGGAGATTTCGATTCCGAATTCTTCTTCGAGAGCCATCACTAATTCAACCGTGTCCAAAGAGTCCGCACCGAGGTCATCGATGAAATGCGCCTCAGGTGTAACTTCAGATTCATCCACGCCAAGTTGTTCTACGATAATAGATTTAACCTTTTCAAAGTCTGCCATTGTTTCCTCCGTACCACATTTAGGTGGTATGATGATTTTTTGTTAGATTTAGACAGGCGGATATAAAATCCACCGAATTTTATAGATTTAATTCCGAAAATATTTGGCAAGCCAATATACTTTTTTTTAGAAAAAAACTCCTTTAAATTAATGATTCGTTTTTGTTTTTCAAATCGATTTTGATCGAATTGAATGTAACGTAGAAAAAGATTCATAAAATGTTTCCGTACAATTCAGACCTTAAGAAAAAACATTTCGCAAATGAAAGTTTAAATTTTTAAAATTCTTATATCAAATTGTATTTTTCCAAAATGATTCTTTATCCTACATCCCATTCCAAAAAAGAAAAAACCTAAAAAGGTTTTTCTTTAAAGAAAATAGAATCAGATCAAACTAGAATTAGATTTTTTTCGAACAAATTAAAGGAAATACAAAAGTTGAGATTCTTTCATCCTTTTAGAATGAAAGAATCTTCTAAAACTTTAAATTCTTAGGCGGTTGCCCCTGGTAAGAAACCTCCACCATTCACTTCAATCACTTGACCAGTGATAAAAGAAGAAATATCGGAAGCCAAAAATGCGATCGTGTTCGCAATATCTTCTGGTTGCCCTGCCCTTTTTAAGGGAATCGCCGCAACCATGGCAGTTTTAATTTTTTCAGGAATCGCGTCCGTCATTTCAGTGGCGATAAAGCCGGGTGCAATTGCATTACAACGAACCTTGCGAGAAGCCATTTCCAACGCTACCGCTTTTGTAAAACCAATCACCCCCGCTTTAGATGCGGAATAATTTGTTTGTCCTATGTTTCCGTTTACCCCGGCAATAGATGATAGATTGATGATAGATCCTCCATTTGGATTTTTCATCATAAACTTAATAGCAGCTTGTGTACAATTGAAAGTTCCGGTGAGATTTACAGCAATTACGGCATCCCACTGTTCTTTTTTCATTCTCATGAGAAGAGTGTCTTTTGTAATACCTGCGTTATTTACAAGAATGTCTACAGATCCAAACTCATCTACACAGGCTTGAATCGCCTTTGCAGCAGAATCTGCATCCGAGACGTTCGTTCCGACTCCGATCGCCTTTACGCCTGTCTGTTTTGAAATCTCATCCGCGGTCGCTTTGCTGGATTCTTCATTTAAGTCCGCAATTACTAAATTTGCTCCTGCTTTTGCAAGAGTTAAAGCCGTCGATTTTCCGATCCCGCGAGCGGCTCCGGTGACTACGGCGTTTTTTCCTTTTAAATCGATCATAATTCTTTCCTATTCGGGTTCTCTGCAGCTAAAGTATTTTGTTCGAATTTCGGGTCAAGGGAGTTTTCCAACTTTTAACTTATACGGGACAGAACGAACGTTCTAGTTGTATTTGATTAAAATCTTTTATTACAAGTATCTGATAGAAATCGTTTTTTAAAGTCTCTTGTAAGATCGTAAAGATAAAATACAACTTCTGTGATTTTCTTTTTTATATGAATTCGGTGATGAAGATAGAAATCAAGTTGTGGCTTTCTGTTTTGGATCATTTTACATGGATGTGTAAGATTAAAAATATTCTCGAATCAATTTTTGAGCCAAGTCTTCATCTTTCCAATTCATAAAAGGAAATCCATATAAAGTATTGCGATATTCTTTTAATACAAACGGATATCTATTTTTAAAATTTCCATTTCCTAAAAAGGTAAAATCCAAGATAACCTTCCAACGTTGTTTTGTCCAAATTTCCTCTTCGCTTAACAATCGAACCTCGTAATAAAAACGATCCAATTCTTTATTCGGAAGAGATACGTAAATTTCTTCTATATATTCTTTATAACCTTGCGGCAAAAGACGAACGTAATGTCCGGGAAAACCCTTTCCAGGCAATCTCGCTAAAAAGGGGTCGGTAATTCCCAAAAGATCGATCCAGTGAATTCCGGGACCTCCATAAAATCCAGCTAATCCTACATTTGTAGTGATCCTAACCTGTTGAATCTCTTCTGATCCTTTCCATAAAACTTGTTTTCCGTCGAATAAGTTTAAGTTTGAATTTGTAGACTTTAAACGATTTTTAGACGAAATCCGAATCGCATACATAGCCCAAGGATGAGTTGCTGGTGTAACCCCTGCAATCCAATGTTTTAAAGAAGAATTATCATGATAGGAAGCTCTTTCGTCTACGATTCCATTTTCCACTCGAACCTTAGTTTTTTGAAATATATAATGAAACGGAGAAAAAGGATGTGTAAAAAAATAAATCAAAATGATTGAAACAAATGCAAATAAAATTTTATCCCAAGACCAAGATAAACCTTTCCAACTTAATATTTTTGATTTATTAAACCCTAATTTAGAGGATTTATATAATAATCTTTGAATATTCAAATTTGAATTCTTAAAACGTAGCTCAAAAAAAACACATTGGAAAAAAACGGAAATGATCAGACAGGTTCCTAAAAATCTTCCCGCCATAAAATCTCCGCCCACCCAGAGAAGGTAAAACAACACAAAAAAGATAGAAGCAAGACTTATCCATAAAATCCCTTTTTCCTTTTCGGATAAGGTCCATTCCACTTTTGTAAATCGTTTTAGAATTGGTCCGGAAAACGTCCAAAATATATGCAATCCAAATACACATATAACGATTGGATCCCATTTTAAACTAATTTTAATATAGTTCCATCCGGCAGAAATTCTCTCGGAAAAAGAAAATAACACATTCGTCTTTGCGTAAAAAGTATTTGGCAACAAAGATCCAAAATATACGATAGAAAACGTCAGATAGATAAACCAAGGAAACATTCCTAAAATCGAATATTTTAAAAATTGAATTCTTTGTTCTTTGAAAATCTTCCAAAAGAGAACACATCCGGGCAAAAAAAGAAATAACACTAAATCTAAACGTGTTAAAAGCAACAGAGCCGTCAAAAATCCGATTTTATAAGAATCGATCTTTACGTTTTCCGGTTTTGAATTTAAATACAAAAAATAGAATTTTATTTCAAAAAGTAATAAGAGCAAAAATGAAAGCGGATTTTCCAATCCGGAAGTATTATAATCTATGAATGTTCTAGATGAAAAAAACACTCCCAAAGAAATAGTAATCAACCCGAACCCGTTTCGAAACTTTGAAAAAGTAAAACAATAAACGGATATAAAAAGAATTCCACATAAGTAAGAAAGTAAATACGCAGAAATCGAAATTTCCCGAACGACCCATTGTATAGGTATCAATAAAAAAAGCCAAAGAGGATGTGTGTAAACTTGAACC
This sequence comes from Leptospira kirschneri serovar Cynopteri str. 3522 CT, assembly GCF_000243695.2. Taxonomy (NCBI): domain Bacteria; kingdom Pseudomonadati; phylum Spirochaetota; class Leptospiria; order Leptospirales; family Leptospiraceae; genus Leptospira; species Leptospira kirschneri. Next base: position 205,702 of record NZ_AHMN02000007.1, read on the forward strand.
CTTTCTAAAGGATTCCAACGTAGCCCGTATCCGTTTAGAAAATTATCCACAACCCGAAACGTTATGAATGAATCGTCGCTCAACCATGAGCTATGATAGAATAATATTGAATATAGAAAAAATAATAACAGTAAGAAGATAATTTTGTCGGAAATTCTTTTGGGAAAGTAGCTTTCCGATAAATCCATTTTTTAAGAATGGCGTTTGTGAAGTTCTTCTACAATTTCTTGCAGTGAAAGTCCTTGTTCTACCAATAAAACCTGCAGATGAAAAAGTAAATCGGCTACCTCGTGCGTAAGTTCTTTTTTGTCTGAATTTTTTGCGGCAATGATTACCTCTCCAGCTTCTTCCCCTACTTTTTTGAGAATCCGGTCTATTCCTCCTCGGAACAAGTCTGCGGTATAAGATTTATCAGGAAGGTCCTGTTTTCTTTTTTTGAGTATGTTTTCCAACTGTAACAAAAATTCCATGAACCGTTTTCCTTTTTAAAATCTACTTCTAGTTTTCCAGCCTTCAATTCTCCGACAACCGTATTTTTAGAGTTCTTCTTAAAGAAAACGCTGGCTAAAACGTTGATTCAAATGTCTGTTGATAGAGAATGAAAAAACTACTCTGCACTTTAAATCTTTCCGAGCAATTTTTATGGGAGTTCCCACATTTTAAAGGCAGGTGGATTCATGATAAAAGTCAAAGTTTAAGATTTTACTGTAAAAGTGCTTTTGCGCAGGAGTTCCCACAAAAAGATCAAAAAACTTTTTACTTGCAAAAGTATGATTTTATGGATCGTCGCGGGAATTTAGCTTCACGACTCTTTGAATTCAGAAACTCATTTCTGATTATAAGTTATCGTTGGATAAAAATTTTATCTTTTTGGAGTTTTGTTCTATTCTGTATTTTCTTTTCTTTTTCAATTTCAGCGGAAATTCAATGGGAAAAATCAGTTCAGACTGCATTCGAAAAAGCAAAGAGCAGCGGTAAACCGATCTTTATAGACGTCTACGCGGACTGGTGCGGTTATTGTAAAACTCTCAAGAAAGAAATTTATCCTAAAAAAGAAGTTCAGCTCGAGCTTTCTAAATTTGTTGCTCTTTCTTTGGACGGAGACAAGTTTCCGAATTTAAAACGCAAATACGGAATCAAAGGTTATCCTTCAATTCTCTTTCTGGACCGAAACGGTAGTCTGATCGATAAGATTACCGGTATGCCTGATTCTAAGATGATTCTCAAATCTTTAAAAAATGCTTACGTCCGCAGAAATCTTGAAAATGAATATTTGGAAAATTTAACCAAAGATCCGCAAGGCATCCAAACTAACTTTCAGGCTGGAGTTTATTATTTTGAAGCCAAAGAATATTCTAAAGCGATTCAGTTTTTTCAAAAAGCAATCGATTCAAATGATTCCAAAAATGCTGAAAAAAAACACGATGCTTTATTTAATTTAGGAATTTCTTATTTAGAAATCGGAAACTTCAAATTGGCAGTCTCAACCTTTAACTCATACCTTTCTAAATATCCAAACGGAGATCTCGTTTCGGTTCTTTTCTTTCGTGCAAACGCATACGAAGAACTGAATCTAAAAGAAGAAGCAAAAGCTGATTACAAAAAAGTTCTGGAACTTACGCTTGATCCGGAAGAGAAACAAGATCTTCAAATGAGAATCGATTCTCTAAATTAGATTTTTTTCATGTGTTGTTTATAATCTTTCGTTTCCTTTGAACCAGAGTAGAAATCTTTTCACCGATTTACAGAAATTACCATCCCTATAAAAATAAGCACCTATTCTATTCTCTATATCTATATTTCAAAAATTAGAATGAGGATAGAAAATCATTTTAGAATAGGTGCACTACCCTGTTTTCACAAAATTCATTTGGTTATTACTACTCGGACGTATAAAAATAGCACTAAAAGTTGACGACCGATTTTATAAAAGATATAGAATTTTTCAGAAAATTATATTTATGACTGACTTGTTAACTTTTTGAAGTACATCCCACAAGTTTAAGTCCTGAAACGAGTCCAGTATAAGTATTATCTTTATGATGCGTTCTAGAATTCATTTTTTAAAAACTCTAATACAAATAACTCAGCAAATTGCTTTCTACGAACGCAATCCAGGGCTCGATTTTTTGGGGAGTCAGGGGAGAATCTTAAAAATTTCAGCTCCTCTACTCCTGGCGGGAAGAATTAAATTAACTCATTCATCCTTAAACAGTTCATCCGTAAATCTAGAATCAGAAATTAGTCTACTTTCCAAAAGATTAAAACCTACCCTTCTAAAATAAGGTTTTAACATTTTAAGATATTGTTTTTTAGTCCTTACGTAGGCGTAAGGGTCTTCAAAATAAATATCTTTTTTCATTCGAATATAATCGTTTTTCGTGGGAACAGAGAAATATAAAAGTATTTTACGATTTTATGAAGTTTCTCAAAAACCGGACGAAGATCTCCTTGAATGTATTGAACGACTGAATTACAAATTCCTAAATCAAAAGGAAGATGAACAAAATAAGAAAGATCTAATTCCTGAACCGTTGTATTTAAGACAGAGATATTCCAGGCCCTAATCCATTTTTGAGCAAGTAACTCATCAAGCATCTGTTCGGATGGATCAATCGCCATGATTCTTCCCGGTTTGAAAATTTTTACCATTTCTTTCAATAAAATCGCTTTCCCAAATCCGAAATCGGCGATTGAATTTACGTTGATTTCCATTAAACTCAAAATTGATTTCGCATAACGTGCATGTTCCTTTGCATTAAACGTTGCATCTACATCTGTTCCGGAACCGTATATATCTCTCCAATACGCCATTTCAAACGGAAGACCATTGGCTCCTAAGGTCAAATCATCAGAAAGTTCTTGTTTTTTGTTTGGTTTTCCGAATTTCAATTTTATTTACAACTTGCTCGACAACTAAAATTATTCATCAAAACTTTGACTTGGAAAAATTACTTTCTCAAACATAAAAACTATTTCTAGTTTTGAAATAATTACAAATCTTACTCCATTCTACAAAAATCATAAAAGTTAAAATATGAGTTTTCACTTTCTATACTCTCTTTTAGAAAAACGATTATAAAAATATAAACCATTAGAGTTGTTAAAAAATTAATTTTCTTCATTAAAACAAATGAAGAAAATCGTTTGTAGATTTGGTTTTTTCAAAATCCTATTCTTTAAATTTATCATAAAATCGTCGTTTTAGAAACATCGTTCATTACTACTACTCGGACATGAAAATAGTACGATTAGATTTCTCTAAAAACTACTCAGATCTATATGATAAGTACCTATTCTTTCGTACTGAAACAGTGCTTTGCAATAAAAATTACGGTACTCAAATTTTGTAGATATCGGTAGAATGTGGGATCTACTTCAAAAAAGCCAACAACTTTGTATTCGACACAAACTGTAGAAAGTTCCACATATCTGTAAAATAGATCCATTAATTTTTTAAACTATTTTCATATACCCGAGTTTCATTCATGAGTCCAACCTTTCTTTAAAAAAGAATTCTAAAAACAGAATATAATAAAAACATCTTGTTGTAATTTTTAATTTGCTACTCCAAATCTAAATTGTTTTCAAAGAACCTGTTCCGGACTTAAAGTAGAGGAAAACATCTCAATTAAAAAACGATTCAGACTCTGTTCACCCGTCTTTGACAAAAGCCCAGATTTTGCTTTTTCCACCCTGATTTTTATCTGAGTATTTTCCTTTTGCTCCGAAATAACCTTCATTAGAAATGCCTTAATTAGGATTTGTTCTCCAGATAAAAAGATAAAAAGAGAATTTTTCATGGTATAACGTTTAAGCATTTCTCTTTTATCCGCGAGCCAGATTTCTTCTAAAAACAAATAGTCTCGATTCCTCCATTCCTTCGGCCTGACAAACATAAGTTTTTGTTTAGAATGAAAATATACGTAAGACGAAACCGCTAAATCTGCGTAAATTTTTTCGTCATTTCGAACTACTTCTCTATTCTTTAAATTTACCAGATCTTTTATCAATGTATCTAGTTTTACCGAGTTAATTCCGGTGATAGGTTTAACAGAAAAATATGCAGATACAAGAAGAACTACAATCAAAACGGTACTCGCCGCGATTGTGTTCAGTTCTTTTTCGGACTTTAAAAGGAAATTTCCTAGATACAAAATCAAAAACAAAGGTCCAAAGTTTAAAAGATATTTCCAAAGAAGTTTGTAGAAGTTCTCGAAAGAACTTTCTCCATAAAATCCGGTTAAAATCAGAACGGTCAAAAGAGTTAAAAAAATTCCTAAATAAACGAGCAACACAAGTTGAGGAATGTTTCTTCTTTTAAAAAAAACGGATTGGTGTTTTTTTCTCTCTCGAATTCCTACCGTTCCAGCCTTGACTATGAAAATCGTAATCCCTACAAAAAAAACCGTGAAGTGGGAAAAAAAACTTCCGAGTATACAAACGATCAGTAAAAATATGTCCCCCAGCGTTTCCATTCTAAACGCTAGAAAAAGTATCAATAAAAAAAACAGACTAAAAAGTTCCAGATAAAACACCAAAGCTATAGAATACGTCAGAGGTGTAATCGCAGATAAATAACAGAAAAGATAATGATTCGGTTTCCATTTTTCCCTTTGAAGTGTAAAACCTATACAATGGATTCCGAGTGAAAAAATAAATGCGGAAAGTGAAAAGAAAGACGTGGTATAGTTCAACCCTGTGATTGATTTCCAAAGATTTAAAACTAAAAAAGGAAGCGGAGGTTGATCGGAAAAAAATTTCCCCTCTTCCGTTAAAGAACGTAAATTGGCGAGCACCTCCATCGCTTCCGGATTTAAAGGTTCTCCAAACCAGTTGTAAAGTACGGAAAGAATCACTGCAAGACCAATTGCAGATAGGAAAATGAAGATTGGGTTGGCTTTGTTACTTCTTTCTAAATCCATAGGACCCGTAGTTTTTGCGGAAATCAGAGCAAGGATAAAAATTTGGGTGAAATTCTACCAACACATTTTGAAGTAACAATGAGAACCTCGAATCGGGACAGAATTTATGGAAAATAAAAATCATATCCTATATGACAAATCCGGCAAACCATCCAAAGAACCGGCTTGGATTTTCAGAACTTACGCGGGACATACGAACGCAAGAGAATCCAACGAACTTTTTAGAAAAAACCTTTCTAAAGGTCAAACCGGTCTTTCGATCGCTTTCGACCTTGCAACTCAGTGCGGTTATAGTTCCGATCATCCAATCGCTAAACCTGAAATCGGTAAAGTAGGAGTTCCGATCAATACCTTGGAAGATTTTAGAATCCTATTCAACCAGATCCCTATCGAAGAGATGAATACTTCGATGACTATCAACGGCACTTCCATGTATCTTTTGTCCCTTTACGTGGCACTCGCCCAAGAAAGAGGTGTAGACGTTTCGCTTCTTCAAGGTACCACTCAAAACGACATCATCAAAGAATATCTTGCCAGAGGAACGTATATATTTCCTCCTGCTCAATCCATCCGAATCATAGTAGATATGTACGAATACTGTCTCAAGAACATTCCTAAATGGAATCCGTCTAACATCTGTTCGTATCACTTACAAGAAGCTGGTGCTACTCCAGTTCAAGAACTGGCGTTCGCTCTTGCGACTGCAATGGCGATCTTAGATGCAATTAAGGAAAGAAACTGTTTTACTCCTGACGAGTTTGAACAATGTGTGGGTAGAATTTCTTTCTTTGTAAACGCAGGAATTCGCTTTGTGGAAGAGATGTGCAAGATGCGCGCCTTTACGGAGATGTGGGACGAAATTACAAAAGACCGTTACGGAGTAAAACAAGATAAATACCGTCGCTTTCGTTACGGAGTTCAAGTCAACTCTCTCGGTCTTACGGAAGAGCAACCGGAAAATAACGCCTGGAGAATTCTCATTGAAGCGTTAGGCGTCACTATGAGCCGGGACGCTCGTTGTAGAGCTCTTCAACTCCCCGCTTGGAACGAAGCTCTTTCTCTTCCGAGACCTTGGGATCAACAATGGTCTTTGAGACTACAACAGGTTCTCGCTTATGAAACAGATCTTCTAGAATACCCAGATTTATTCGAAGGTTCTAAAGTTGTAGAGAGCAAGGTGAAAGAACTCAAAGAAGAAGCCTATAAGGAAATCCAAAAGATTCTAGATATGGGCGGAGCGATTCAAGCGATTGAAAACGGTTACATGAAGTCTCAACTTGTAAAATCTCAAGCTGAACGTCTTGCAAAAATCAACAATAACGAAATGGTTATAGTAGGTAAGAACAAATGGACCGAAGGTATTGCTTCTCCATTGATGACAGACCAAGACGGAGGAGTTTTTAAAGTAGATTCTAAATCTGCGGAAGAAACTTTAGAAGTTCTTGCGAAAGTAAAATCTAATCGAGACACAAATCAAGTCAAAGCCGCTCTCGCACAATTAGAAGCGGACGCAAAAGCTGGCAAGAATTTAATGCACGCTTCCATCGAATGCGCCAAAGTCGGCATCTCCACTGGAGAATGGGCGGATGTTCTTAGATCAGTGTTCGGTGAATATAGACCCGCTACCGGTGTAGAAGGTCAAAAACTCAATCTCGAATCTGAAAAGGTAACACGTGTTAGGGGAAAGGTAGATACATTTTTAAAAACTAACGGTTCCAGACCGAAAATCGTAGTCGGCAAACCAGGGTTAGACGGTCACTCCAACGGAGCAGAGATGATTGCAGTCTCTGCTAAACACGCCGGCTTTGACGTGATTTATTCCGGTATTCGTTTAACCCCGGAAGAAATCGTTCAAACCGCTGTGGAAGAAAATGCGGACGTGATCGGTGTTTCTATCCTTTCCGGTTCTCATTTGGAATTGGCAGAACAAATTTTCAACGAACTGAAGCACTACAAAGCGGACATTCCTGTAGTTTTCGGAGGAATCATTCCTCCGAGTGATTTTGAAACTCTGACAAAACTAGGGGTTAAAGCAATCTTCACTCCTAAGGATTACGATCTTATGGACGTGATGGAAAGAATCATTGACATTATTTCCAAAACTATAAAGGCCGCATAACTCGTTTTTGTTTCGAATATAGTCGTGAAACATCATAAAGAAGATCTCGCAGAACTCATCGAAGGAGCGCGGGTGGGAGAAAAATTTCCTCTCGCAAAACTCATCTCCGGTTTAGAAAGACCGGATTCTTTCGAGTTTAGAAAAAACCTTTTTGAGGCTCTTGATTCTCTCGGGTTAAATGGAATTCATTCCTTGACCATTGGTTTTACCGGAACTCCGGGTGCGGGTAAATCTTCTTTGCTCGGAGAATTAGCGACTCAATTTTTGAAATCGGATAACGGTGATACGATGGCGATCGTAGCTATCGATCCTTCCAGTCATATTTCCGGCGGTTCTTTGTTAGGCGATCGTACTCGGCTTTCCCTTCCCGCACGCGAGAAACGGATCTATTTCCGTTCGCAACCCAGCCAGTTGGAACTAGGTGGAGTCAATCCTTATACGTATCACGTGATCCGTCTTCTTCGTTGTTTTTTTCATTTCGTTTTTATCGAAACCGTTGGGATCGGTCAAAACGAAATCGAAGTTTCTAAACTTACTGATCTTTCTTTTCTCGTTTTACAACCATTAGGTGGAGATCAGATTCAATTTATGAAAAGTGGGATCATGGAAGTTCCGGATTCTTTTATTCTCAACAAATGTGACGAAGAAACTCTCGCTAACTCGAGTTATCACATGTTGATCTCTACATTAGAATTTTTAAAAGAAGTTATGCCCGGTAATCGACTCCCTCCCGTTTTTAAAACTTCTGTCAAAACAAAACAGGGAATTCAAGATCTTTTAGATTTTATTCGTTCTGCAAAACCTACCGTCGATCGTTCGCAGGAGACCGCTCTTCAACTAAAAAAATGGATCAAAAACGAATTTGGCAATTTCGGCCTGAAGACCATTGAGGATTTTCCTTTTTCCTATTCTTTAAACTTTGAAGCTTTAGAAGAAATCGCCCTGCAAAAAATTCGTAAAAGCCTACTACTTTAGTTGATCGTTTCGATTTTTTTTGAATGTATTCTAAATTTCTTTTGGAAAGTAATAGTTCCTACATCTCTTCTTTTGTTATAGAAATACTAAAAATTCTTCTATATAAAATCTGGAAAACTAAGAACCTAGTTCCTGTAAATCATATTGGATATTTGTCGGTCATTGGGTTTGGTTCGAACTTTAATTCTCTTGATATTAGATTTTGTCTTCGATTTAAGGTCCAGATCATATTGTAAGTCCAATGCAAACGAGGAACTCCTTGGTTTAAAGTTTCCACAGTAGAATCCCCTACCCCAAGGTCTTCTAACCAAAGCATATAATTAAAAAGATAGCACCGCGAAACCCCATGAGCCGCCGCCAACACACCTAAAGTCACCCAAACTCCGGTATTAACTCGAATACTAAATTTTTTCATTTTACCAACGTTTCGATTGTATTTGATTTTACCCGCTCGATCATGAAGCCGTTTCATAGAAGCGATCTGTTTCGAATATTTTCTCAGTAAAAAAGGGAGTTTTTTCGTAAGAGCTTTTCTTTCTTGAAGATTCAAACGATTCCAATAAACATCTGGAACCAAAAGAGAATCAGTTCCGATAAAACTTTCTACCAAAGCAGATTGAATTTTTTGACCGTCATCCAATAAAAGAATATCCATATTAGAAAACGGTTCTTAGAACTTTTGACACGGAATCATTTTAGAGAATTTTTTGAATCAAACATAGAGTTTAATTTTGAATATGTTTCAATTTTAAGCCCACTTTTAGCAAACGTGTGAGTTCCCACATTTTGGACTAACTTAGTATTGACTATGATTGAAACAACATTGCACTATACAAAGTCCAGAATAACATAAAAATGAAACACCATTTTGGAGATCTCTTAGATAGAACGTACGGACATTGGACAATTGTGCCTAACGTAAAGAGGCATCAATACCATCAAGATGATTGGTCTCAGGTTCAAAGTTCGGTTTCAATTGTCACCATTTACGGCAACGACCTAAACTGGCAGAAAATCGGATCCTTACCTAAATTAGAAGAACTAACACTCCATCAACCAAATAAAGAACAGCTAGATTTTGTATCCACTCTATGGAGACTAAAAAAGATTAAGAATTACTCATGCTCGTCCCAAGACCATTGACTTTCTAAGCAGACTTCAAAACGTAGAAGAGTTAGTTTTAGAATACGTTTCCGGTTTTGAAAGTGTGGAACCGATCGGGAAACTAAAAAATCTCAGGTCTCTACACATTGAAAACGTTCGAAGAGTAACTAACTTTGCCGGACTTGGTCATGCTAAAAAACTTTGTTATCTTAGTATTTATGGTACTTTAGATTGGAGACAACCAATAGAAAGTTTTGGTTTTATTTCTGAACTGAAGAAATTAGAATATTTTGATCTCGGATTTGTAAGATCACTTGCAAAAACTCCGGCTTTAGAAGCTTTAGCACGCCTAAGAAATCTTAAAGAAATTGCCATACCCGATAACATTTTTGTTTTATTAGATTACGCTTTACTGGAGATAGGTTTACCCGGAGTAAAAGGATCCTGTTTTTTACCTTTTGAAAAGTCCAAGTCGAGCCTTGATATAAATGGAGAATGGTTTAATTTATTAGGTAAAAAAGCAGGAAGAATTAAAAGTACCTCTCCAAAAGCGAAAGAAAAATGCGAAACACATTCAAAAGCCTACGAAGAAGCAAAGCAGAATGCCAGCAAACTTTTAGGCAGATCCGTCAAAAAATAAGACAGCAATAAAAATCACTTTACAAACATTCAGTTTTTTGCAATTAGAAAGACAGAAAGTTACTTTTCTCATAAACATTCAAAAAATATGATATAAAATCAACTTTTGAATTTTACTCAGAACTATAAAATAAAGTGTCCGAAATCTTTGTAATAAAAGCCAATTTGTGTACAAAATATCAGGCACTTCGTTATGTAATTGTTAGTAGTAACATGAATTCATAAAAAAATCTATGATTCATTTTTTTGAAAAAGTTGAAATCTGAACTTTGTAAATCGTGGGAACTACCACAAATCACGATTTTACGAACAAATACTAAAAATGTAGGAACTCATACTTTAGAAGATTCTTTCTTACGCCGAACCCACGTTTATTAAATCATTTTAAAAGTTTAAACGCATGCGTCCAAGATTGGGATAAAAATCCAGGAATACACCAAAGAATACAAAGCGGTTCGATCGCTCTGGCCGCTTCCACCGTTCCCATATCCTCCGTATCCCAGCCGAAAGTATCTAAAATTTCTTTCACTTGTTTTTTAGAAGAATCTTCGTTACCACAAATAAACATACTCGGCCTACCTTCTTTGAACTGAGGGTTCACCATCAAGCCGCTTCCTACGGAATTAAAACATTTTACGAAATTAGCTTTGGGAACTTGTTTTTGTAATTTTTCCATTAGAGATTCGTTATATGATGTGAAAAAATTCAGAACACCATTTTGAGGAGGCATTTCAGAAATAGGATTGGTTGTATCAATAATCGTTTTTCCGTTAAAAGAATCAATTCCGGATAACGTTATTACTTCGGAAGTTACACTTCCTTTAGAACATAATATTATAATTTCTCCAAAGTTTGCCGCTTCCGAAAACGAACCAATTGAAGCTCCTGCTCCCACCTTTGCCAACCAATCCTTAAGTTTTCCAGAGTCTCTGGTCCCAATTTTAACTTCAGCCCCATATTTTAAAAATCCATTTGCGAGGGTTTGACCAACAATCCCGGAACCTAAAATTCCAATTTTTTTGCCTTTCATAAGTTCTCCTTTTTCATTCTATTTTGATTCATTCCTTTCAATAGATTCTCATAACTAAACACCACATAACAAGTGCCCAAAATTCTTGGGCATAACGAAAAACTTATAGTATTCAATTCTCTAAGATTAGTAAAACTCAAAATTTACTTTTCTATAATAAAAATTTATTGTTATTACTCATAACTATATAATAAAGTACTCAATATTTTGCATGGAATCAGTGTTTTGTGATAAAATTAACGGTACTCAATTTTGTAGAGATTAGTAACATATATTAGAGTTGTTGAAAAATTAATTCTTGATCTGTTTGTATTGGATTGAATGGACAATTGAAGCAATTTTACGAATTTTCACTATGGAATTTTTCAACAACTCTATTATAAAACTTCAAATTCTTCTTTGTTCCAAGTTTGTAAAAATAGATTTTTAATTTTTATAAGACCCGCAAAACAAAGACTTTATGCAAAAATTTGCTTGGACAAAGATCTCTTTTAGATTTGATAAAGGTTCTCAACAGTAATACCAAAAAAATCTTCGATGATGTAGAAATTCTACTAACTTTCATTTAACGCGAGTTCAGCATAAAAAAATCGTCAATCATTAGACCAGGTGATTCTGGCAATTGTACCCGAACGAAAAACAATAAGTATAACATCCTTTTGAACGACCATTTCTAAAACGTGATGAATGATTTGATTCGAAAAATTGGGATGACCTTCTATATCTGGGAATACAAGAACCGGACCTGATTTTAATTCTCCGTTTTCCGCAAATACGCACACTAAACTTTGTTCAAAACTTTTGTTAGATACGATCGCCCAAATTCGGTTGGAATCGTCCACGTCAAATGCTCTGACAAAACGATTCTTCAACACAGAACCGGATATTTCGAACTTTTTTCCCACTTCGTTTAACAAATGAAAAGCCGAAGACACGTGATATTCAGTTTCACAGACAATCCAGGGAGCATAGGAAACAAATTTCCATTTTGAATTTTTAATCTTTTGTTTGAATATACCTCTGGGAGATTTAAAATCCGAAACGTTAAAAACGAACAGTTCTTCATCTCCGGTAAAAATTACAGAATCATTATGAACGGCCACATCCACAATCCAGGCGCTATTAAATCCATCGTTCACTACAACCTTATCTTCTTTATGCGATAGAATATCATGCAAAAGGAATTGTTTTTTGTTCTTATATTCCATATTATCATAATAGTTAGAATAATAAAATATAAGATCTTCCTTAAGAACCGCCAAAGCCCATCCTTTTCCACCTTGATAAGAGTTTTCGAGAGATAAAATCCCTTCTGCAGAAAGTTTGAATTTGAAATAACCTTCTTCATAATAAATTAGAATATCTTGATTTTCAGAAATATAGATACGGGGGTTTCGGATATTTTTTTCTGTAATTGGGATGGTAGAAACTTTTTGTACCTGATCGGAAGAAATTTTCCAAACGGACACGGCTTTGGTACTCAACGTCCCACCATGTAAAACGATAAAAAAGTCTTTTTTCTTTGAAACCTTACAAGCTTGAATATCCGGCTCGTCGATTCCGTCTTTGAGTGAATTGAGTATTTCGATAGATTGAATTTTTACTGAGTCCACAATTTTTTTCCTTATTCTTTTTGAATATTTTTCAGATTGTCATCGTTTCTTGTTCCAAATTTGAAACCAACCTAAGTTCGATGTAGTATATTCGATTTTTCCGCAAAAAGTAAAACGTGGGAACTCTTACAAACCCAAACCACGAAAAATGAATATTTTATGTGAATTCGGTATAACGCGAAAGAGATCGATGCGGGGAAATTCAACAAAACGCTCTCTATCATAACCCCAACAAGTTTTTAATCTCAATATAAATCTGTCGGAATTACGACAAATCCTCTGTAAAACTTACACCCACAACGCGATCCATAGAAAGCGTTGTGTTGAGTTCTTTAACACGATCCACAGAGAGCGTTGCATGAGTTTTCCCTAATTTTGGGTGGCAACTCAATGAATTGCTTCCCATGGGCGCAATTCAGGAGGAAAGGCTTGGGAACTTTTCTCTATCAGAAAAACATACTTTTTGCAAGTAAAAAATCTCATTCTTGTCGGAACACTTAAAAAATGTGCGTTTTAGATCGCGTTCTATATTAAAACTAAATACAATTTTTATATAATATTTCCTATATGCAATCTATTGACCAGAGCTAAAGAGCCCGGTATAGCTGCCTTTGACAAGCTGGATTCATCCCTGTTCACGTTATTTTATATGACTGAATTGTGGGAACTACCACAAATTAAAACTTTGCAGTGAAACTTTCAAAAGTTCGGAATTTTCTTGAACTGGTCTCTAAAAGTAAAAATGAATACAAAAATTCCACCATTTTTACTTTTTAGAAAATTAGACATAAATCATTTACTTTTCGAAAAAAATTTTTCTAATTTCTACCACATCGAACCCACACTAAACTAACATGAGTTCGATATGAAAGCAACCATTTCATTGAGTTTAAATCCCAAAGAAATTAGAGCATTATACTATGATCCTTAGAAAACATCATCGAGTTTTTTATTCGCCAAGATTCTCTTAAGACAAATTCGGATTAAACTAAACCAGAAATTACTAATTCAAGTTTTACACAAACAAAAGTAAAATAAATCATAATTTCAGAATATAAAAAAATATAATAAATTCATTTTTTCAAATGACATCATCGCAGAAACCTCCGCCTAATAATTATTAGGCGGCAACCGTAGAGGCAGATGTAGGTTCTACAAGAACTTCAGAACCTCGAAGTACTTTTTTTCCTTTTTCGGTCCAGACCGCTCTCTGGATTTTAATAATTTTTAAAAGATGCAGAACTTTCATTACTTGATAAGTAAAATCCAGTTCGAACCAACGAAACGCAAAGTTCGGAGAATTTGGATGAGCGTGATGATTATTCTGATACAATTCTCCTGCGATCATAAAATCCACAAATAAAGTATTCTTAGAGTTGTCCGGATTTTTTTTATGATTTCTATATCCATACATATGACCGCACCAGTTTACAATTGCTCCGTGTAAAGGTCCCATAAGCCAATGAATCGGTAGAAGTAGATACCAGGCATATTGCCCTTCAGGGACAAAGTAAAAATAAAATAAAGTATAAAGTGTTCCGCAAAAAAGTCTAAAAGTCCAAGAATTACTGAGAACATCGATTGCAGGCCATTCAGGATAGTTTCCTTTAAACTCCTTTTCAACGTTTGTTGTTTCTTCTAAAATCGCCTCATAATTGAGTGCAGTTTTCCACATCATATCCAAAAAACCTTTAGAGACTACGGGAGAATGTGGGTCCTTACCAGTATCACTGTAAGCATGATGTTGTCTGTGCATAATTGCATAAGCACGTGGATTTAAAAAAGAAGAACCTTGGGCTACACAAGTAAAAATATAAAAAAACTTCTCCCAAAATTTGTTCATTTTGAACATTGAGTGTGCCGCATATCTATGAAGAAAAAACGATTGAGCAAAAGCGGATAAAAACCAGTGCCCAATGAAAAAAGATAGAATGATTCCCATTTGGTATTAACTCCTATTGAATAAATAGAGACTATTGATGGGAAAAGGTTGCGAATTATTTTGAAAAAAGAGAGTTTTTTCCATTCGTTTTTTCAAAAAATCAAAAACTAATTCTTTTACCTGGGAAACTACAGAAACTATCTCGTTGATTCTTTAGAGTTGTTGAAAAATTAATTCTCCTTCTGTTTCATAAAAACGGTCAATTGAAACAGTTTTGTCAATCTTGAACTATGGAATTTTTTAATAACTCCTTCGTAATTTTTTCTTTAAAACATGAAAACTATCACATGATAAACTATAACTTTACTCAGAGTTCGCGTCTCCAAATTCTTCCTTGCTTTTGATTATTTTTGTCTGTTGACATTCTTTTTTCCTTATTAGTTTTTAAGAATTGCAAGACCAAATAATACATTTCAAATCATAGAACCCCTATAAAACCCAAAGATCATCCTATCAGATTTTCGCGTAAATCCTTGTTTTATGAACATTATCTAGTTAAAATTCATTTTATAAAGGTTCATTTCCTCATACCAAACTCACGTTATAATTAAAAATCTCAAAATAAACTTATAACGGTTGATACACCTTTGATTCAAATTTTTATCAAAATCGAATCAGTCTTTCTTAGGAGACGGCTTCGTTGCAGCCACAACTTCACGAACTGGAGTTCCTTCCACTTTGATACAACCTAAAAAGAAGTATTGATACGACTGTGCAATTACTTCCACATCTTTCAAACCGGTAGCACCTGGAGCCTGCGCTAAAGCGTCACGAGTCGCCTCTGCGATACTGCTCGCATACCAACGAGTAGGCCCAAAACTACAACTACGACCACTTACGGTAGAACCAATTACCTCTAAACCGACGGGAGCTTCAACAGAATATCTTTTAAACTGTCCCCAATTATAAGAACAATTGAATAAAAATAACATTAAAACTAAATATAATAATTTTATGATTCTTTTCATGTTATTTTAAATTCCTTGTTTGAGCACAATTGCTATTCTTAAATTCCACACCAACGTTCGTAAGATCTGATTTACCTTTATTCACTAAATCATGATTCATATCGTTCAATATATTCGTAACTATGAATGCACAATTTTCACCCAAAATCTCGCCCAAAAGTCCTCGTTTATCGTTTGGCGCGGGAACTATATACCCCACTTTACCAATGGTAAAGCAACCTACTGTTAAAATTAGAATTGTGGCGAAACACAAAATCTTATTCATTTTTTACCTCTTAAAAATTTATTTAAAATTATCGATTTTATATCCGAAATAAAATTTATTTTCAGTTTTTCGAAATCGAATATAAAAGGGGCTCATTCTTTTTATAATTGTTATATTCAGTATTTTACAAATGTTTGTTCAATTTTTATTCTACTCATTCACCAGTATTTTTTCATTTCCTACTAAATAACTATATAACAAAGTATTCATATTTTATAATCGAACAATTTTTGAAATAAAGACTCGCAACACTATTTCTAAGTATTACGGCTTGGTTTACAATTTTAGTCATAATGATAAAAATGTGATATTTGTAAATAATTTAAATCACTTTATTAAAAAATTTAAAATATAGAAGCCATTATTCTCCTTTTACCCTACATACATACTTCTCGACAAAATTGTGTTTTCAAGATTATATCGAATTTTTTGATTTAGGAGTTGAACAAGATAAACCTGAAGTAGTTACATAAAATGAATTTCTAATTCGATAATGTTCACTCCTCAGAAGTTGACAATAAATCTACGCAAAATAGTTGGGTTTTGTAAGTTTTACCGTAAAATCTCAACTTGTAAGAGTTCCCACAAATTAAGTCACATTACGAATTTTTAAACATTAGAGTTGTTGAAAAATTCCATAGTGAAGATTCGTAAAATTGCTTCAATTGTCCATTTCAATCCAATACAAACAGATCAAGAATTAATTTTTCAACAACTCTATTCATTTTTTTCGATTGAAGTTTGTATGAGTTCCTACAATTCCAAAGTTCATCCATAAAATTGTGATTCGTGGTAGTTCCCACGTTTTAAGAATAGATTTATAAAATTCAGATCCCAACTTTTCCAGGAAAGTAAATCATGGATTCACGTTAATTTAATGTGAGTTAACGCAAAAGGGAATCGATACGAGAGAAGCTAAAACAGAAAGCGTTTTAGGTCGTTCGACAGATCGCGTTTGAAACTCAGCAGAACGCTCTCTATGGATCGCGTTCTAAATTAAAACTAAAGACAATGATTGTATAATGTTTCCTGCATACAATTATTGACCAAAGCGAAAGAGTTCGGTCCTGCTGTCTATGGCAAGCCGAATTCGCTCTGATTTTCTTACATCGAACTCACGTTAAACTATATAATACTACGATTTCAGATTGAAGATTTAAAACTGACCCAAAACATCATAAAGAATCCACTTTCAAAACGCGTTTACGTAAAAATTACTTTACTCTAAATTTTTAAGATCTTTCAAAACTTCTGCTTCGTAGTTTACTTTCAAACGATCCAAAAAGTTGTCCCGTAAAGGGATTTTATCATTTAAAAACAAAGAGAACAATTCGTTTAACAATTTTCTTCTTTCTTCAAAACCGGTAAATAACCATTCTAAAAGTTCCAAAGCAAGATCCATTTTTCCTTCAGTTTGAATCATATTAAGAAATTCTTGTTTGATTTTTTCTTCCTGACCAGTTTTTAAAAGACTTCGAATTTTTTCAGGATAAAGATTAAGTAAGGTTTGTTTTTTCGCGTTAGGAGTAAACACGAAACATTTTTTATCGGAAGGTAGATGAGAAAGAACCGCGTCTTCGACGTCTTGGTGCAAAACCCCATCTTCTTGCAAAGTTTTAAATATAACTTCTCCCAACAAAAAATCCTGAAAAGGATAAAACGGAAATCCTCCGTCCTTCGCAGAATAACTCTCTTCGGATTTATCGCTCATTCTTTTTCGATCTCAACTTGTTTGCGAATTTTTTCAAAAAGGTTCTCAAGTTCAGAAGAAGTAAATTCCTTCGTAGGCTCAAAAGAACAAAATACAGCCCTATAGTATTTGTCTTTGTGGACAAGATAAAAACCGGATGTTTCCATCATAGTTCTAAGTTTAGTTTCTCTGGAAGAAGCGACCACAATCGTAACCGAAGATAGTTTACTTTTTCTATGATCGATATGAAAATAACAAAGCGCTTCTTCCGGATCCAGGCGATCGATCTCTTCCTTAATTTCATCAAAACTCGTTACATCCCTCGGACCTTTTGGATCTTTATAATTGATCAGAACCCTTTTGAAATAATGCATCTTATTTCCTTCGGGTGTAATTTCCACTCCGTTTAATATCCTTCTTTCGTCGGCCAGCTCTTTCATCAAAAATTCTCCCCTACCCCGGGAATTTTCTATGTCGAAATGTTCAGAAGAGACGTCCCCCTTTTTCACATTTTCATTGATTTGGGAAAGAGTGTATTTCATTCCTGGCTGCATCTCGTGTTTGAAAGACATCTTAAAAAACGGATTTATAACTTCATTATGTAATTCTAATTCGATTTCGGCGTATTTTCCATGACCGTGTTCCACGATGTTTTGAATCGCTTCGGTCGCGATAATTCTGATCGTATCTGGATCTAATCCAGCTAACAAAGAATAACGATGAACAAAATTTTTGATTTCATACAGTGTTCCCAAACTTTCGTCAATTCTTCCTAGGATTTCATTGGTTACGATTTCTTCTCGAAAGACTCTGACATAATACCGAACATTTGCCATTCCCTTTTTCAGATAAGGAGAATGTGCCGTATTTTCTATCTGCCGTTTGAGTTTTTTATTTTCTTCTTCTAATTCTCGAATTCGTTTCTCTTCTTGGGACATAAAAGTAATTTTTTTCGTCTTTATATTTCATATTTTCAATCGTAGCACAGCCGATTTCTAAACTAACTTGAGATGTTATGGATTCAAGTGATAATTCTAGTCACACTGAAAAAACAAAATGTATCTTTCATTTTCTGCATCCTTTAAAAAAATCTCGATCATTTAAAACAAATCTGTTTTCTTGTATCAGGATGTCCTTAAATAGATTAAAGACGGCCCAACGAATCCTGATTTTAGGCAAACGAACTAAGTTCGAACTGGATTTAGAAGAATGGGGATCTATTGAAAAAATCCAAAAAATTTATAAAATTCAAAATGACTCTTTTACGAGAATTCACGAATCGCATCTTAGACAAATTTCTAATCGTGAAACTCTGAAACGTCTTTTTCCAAACGGGGATTTTATCTTTAGAAAAGACCTGGAACAAAAACCTCCTTCCGATTACGATCTAGTAATCGCGTTAGGAGGAGACAATCATTTTACCTTTGTTGCTCACCACGCTATTGATACTCTCGTTTTAGGTTGTAATTCCGATCCGCCTACATCGGTGGGGGCTCTTCTTTCTTTTCATGTAGAAGATATTAAAAAGGCTCTCGAAACAAATTGGGAAAATACGATCTTAGAAGAATGGCCCTTGATCGAAGTCAAAATCCATTATCCGGATGGTAGAAAAATAAACACTCTTAGGGGAATCAGTGAAATTTCGATCCGAAACAATAGCCCCGATCTAACGAGCCGTTTTTTAATCTGTCATCAAAATCAAATGGAAGAACAAAAATGTTCCGGACTTTTAGTGTACACAGGCGCCGGTTCGACCGGTTGGGTCATGTCTTGCGAGAATACAGATACAAGTTTTGATAAACAATCTCCCTTTTTCAAAGTCTATTGTAGAGAGCTTAGAAAAAAGGAACATACTCGGTATATTCTCGATCACTTTACGGTTACCGACAGCTTTAACCTAATTTCAGAAATGAAAGGTGGAATTTCAATCGATTCTCTTGCGGAAACGATTTACGATTTTCCCCCCGGAGCAAAAGCTGAATTTAGCCTCTCTCAAAAAAAATTACATGTAGTGGTTCGTAAGTCATGAGTCAATTGAAGATTAAAAAGAAAGAAATTTCGACGGAAATTTTCGTCTATGCGTTAGATGGAAGATTGGATGAAAGTAGTTTTACCGAATTTAAAACCGAAATCATAGATCCCCCTCATCCGAACGTAGTAATACTAAATCTAAACGAATTGAAGTATGTTTCCAGTTCCGGAATACGTTCCATCTTTGAACTAAAACACAAACTTTCAAACGACGGTAAAAAACTTTTTTTGACGGAAGCCTCGGAAAAAGTGATTCAAATATTCAACCTTTTAGGACTCTGGAAACCTTTCATTCATTTTGACACGGAAACCCAGGCACTCGAAGCGGCTACAAAATAAGATCAAATTACTTTAGATAAATTGCAACTACTCCAGACCTAGGTATAGAGTCTCCTCCGTGAGGCCAGTGACTGGTTGGTTTTCCATAATCTTTTGTGGTTTCTCCCGGATGTTGTATAGAAAGAAATAATTCCTTTTGATCAGGAGTAAACCAAAGCCCAGTCAACTCAGCTCCTACCGGAGAAGAAGCAAATTGATACGCCCTATCGGTCCGGATCACAAACAATCCGTTATTTCCAAATTTCTTATATACAGATCTGTTTAAGTTTTTTGCGGAAATGTCCGTAACAACCCAAAGATTCCCTTCCTTATCAAACGCAAGATTGTCCGGAGCGGCAAATTTACTCCCACCCGCAATAAATACTTCAAAATCAAATTCTAAACCGGCGTGGTCCCCCGATTTTTCTCGGATACGTAAAATTTGACCAAATAAATTTCCATGTCTATCGTTGTTTGTCATGGCTATAAATATAGTTCCATCCAAAGGATGAATTTCTATATCCTCTGGACGATCCATCGGAGTTGCGCCACAAATCTTTGCGGCGGCTCTACAATGCACTAAAACGTCTGCTTGGGTTTCAAACTGTCTATTACCGTTTTCTGTTTTATAATTTTTTAATGTTTCATTGGTTTCCAAATCCAATGGAATCCAAGTTCCATTGTTAAAATCCGCGGCGTATAAAATTCCTTCCTCCAGTAAAGTGGAATTTTTTGCACCTAAAGAAGGATCATAGGATTTTTTGGACACAAATTTATATACAAATTCATCCCTAGCGTCATCTCCCATATATACCACTAATTTTCCGGAAGGAGATAATACAAGCGCCGCGTTTTCATGTGCAAACCTTCCCAGTGCGGTATGTTTTACAGGAACAGATTTAGGATCAAAAGGATCCACTTCGATCACCCAGCCATAATGGGTTTCGTGGGGAAGTTTACAAGGTTCGATAATCCATTCCACATTTTCTTCGCAAGAAAGCACCGTATTCCAAAACGTTAGTCCTCCCGCACAATTTGCAAACGTTCCAAAAACCCGATTCGTATTTCCTACTGCAGTACTTCCAGCCGCCGGACCCGTTAGACGAAATTCAGTAAGACCGTGAATTCTTCTTCCGTATTTGGAATCGGAGTTAAGATTCCATTTTCCTTTCTTTTTATAGATATGAATTACGGAACCGCCTAACGCATATAGATATTGTTCGATCTGTTTGTCCGTTCTAACATTCGGCATTTGTTTTTGGCTGTCGTATCCGTTTACATAATATTCTAATGTTCCTAAAGTCTCATGATTGTTCCAAAGAAGACCCGTATCCTTCTTTCCTTCTAAAGGAAAAAAACAATTAAAATCCGAATTAAAACCGAACGTGTCTCCTTGGACATTGATCCTATCTCCATAAAGAGCGATCGTATTGTATCGATAACCGGAAGGTAAGATCAAAGAGTCTTGTTCACTCGGAGAAATCGGTTGAAATTTTGGAAACTTGTTCCGTTTAGACTTCAAAGGTTTTGGAGAAGAAGAAAGAATTCCGGATCTTGCAAGAGCCAAAGCAGCAGCACCCTTCCCTAAATATCTTAAGAATTGAGATCTGGACAAATTCATACGTCTAAATTTTCAAAACTCTCAAAAGTAGCATCCTGAATTTCCGAAATTAAATGAACGCGAAAGGGATCGATGCGAGAGGAACTAAAGCAGAATGGCTCTTTCAAACTAAAGCCGTCTCGCTTCTACGAGCGCTCGAAGCAACTAAAGAAGATTGTTATCCTGTATACAATTTATTGACCAGAGCTAAAAAGTCCGGTCAGGTTTTGCCATAGGCAAGCCGGATTCGCATAGCTAGATTTTTTTACGTCGAACTCACGTTAAATATGATTAAAATCTTTCAAAGGATTTCGTAGATCCAAAAATTAAATTCTTCATCGTTTTCTTTAAAAATAAAGATACCCTTTTGTTTATCAATACAAAGCAAAAACAGATTCATTTTATTTGATTGTAATAATCCGAAGGAATTGAAAACTAACAGTTTAGAACTCTTTCATGAAGTATTCCACTCCATTTTATAAAATACTATTTACGATTGGTTTTGGTTCTATTTTATTTTTCCTTCCTTTTTTTCTATTCATTCACTCTGAAAACAAACAATTGGATCAGATCTATCAAAAATTAAAAGAACCAGGTTCTACCGTTTTCGGTACTCTTACGGAATCGATTCGTATAGAAAAATCCGGAGGAAGGGCTTATCTAGTTTCTTATAGGGTCCCGGATGAATTTGGAAAGTTATACGAAATTACGGAACAAGTGGATGAAAATTTACACCAAAGACTTCGAGTAGGAGACAGCATAGAGGTAAGAATACAAACCTTAGAAACTTTCGGAAAAATTCGTATGTTGGCCAGAATCAAAAAGAATTCTTTATCTATAAACGATTTTGATTTTTTAGAAATGTTTTCTAAAATCGGACTTTGTTTTTCCGTAATTTTACTCTCTATCGGATTTTATTATAGAATTTTCAAGGATCGGGCAGTTTGATAAAAAAAGGATTTTCTTTTTGAAAGATCAACTGTACTTGATACGGCTCCATCACGTAACGGGAAGGATTGATCTCGTAGGAAATGTATAAAAAATACTTATCGTATATCACGATATACATATATTCTTGAAATCGAATATGTTGCATTTGATTTCGAATACCGCGCATCCAAATGGAATCCGGATTTACTCTTTCATAACGGATACTGGCAGCTTTGATCTGTTTCAGATAATCCTGAGTTATAGAAGGTTCCCTTTTTCTAAGTTCTAATTTAAAAGAACGGATCAGATTGTATTCCAACTTCGCTTTTTCAAGCGCGCCTACGTCTGGAATGGTTCGGAAATAGTATTCATAGTATTCCTTATCCAGAGTGCTTGCATCTTTTTTATGAATATCTGCGTTTTCCTCCGGTACGGGCCCGGCAGAACTTTGTGTTCCTTGAGAGAGTAAGGGCCCCCAGTAGAAAAAAAAGAAAATGATAAGAATTTGTATTTGAAGCCGATCCATAAAACGCACAGTATATGTATCGGATCGACTTCAAAATTCCAAGTCTTTTTTCCGGCTTTTTAAGTGCCGCTCAACTCTTCTAAAGTTTCCGTAGTCCTCTTTAGATATTCGGAAAATTCAGATTCATCAAATATTTTAGAGGAAAGAAGTGCCATATCGTACACGGTTCTAGCCAACTTATCCGCCTTAGTCGAACTAAGTCCTTTAGATAAACCTAAAATATTCTTCACGAGAGAGGAACGAGTATTGACTACAAGAGTATGATTTTTTAAAAGATCGAGCGGTTTCTGACCACCTAACATATTCATTTCGTTCAACCTGCGCAGATGTTCCGGAAGTAAAACCACCGCGGGTACAGTCTCCGCTTTGAGAGGTTCCGCCTTAATTTCCAGTCCGTCCCGTTTTAGTATCTTTTCGAAAAATTCTCGAATCCGGTCCGCCTCTGTTTTGTTATCCGAATCTACGATCGGAGAAGAATGTTCCTTATCCACAACTCCTTCGGCAAGTTCAGAATCGGCTCTCTGGAACTTCATATCCGGATTTTTAGATTCTAAAAATTGAATAAAGTGAGAATCGATTCTAGAATCTACTAAAATCGCCTCGAGTCCCTGAGACTTAAGCAAGTCCATATATACGGAAGAAGTCTCAGAAGTATAAAATACTTTGTTGTTATTCTTTTCCTTGTTTTTGTTCCAATAGTCTTCTAGACGGACAATTTCACCATTAGAAGTTTTGAAAAAGATCAGATCCTTTGCGGCTTCGTAGAATTTGTCGTCGGTCAACATTCCGTATTTTACAAAAATAGAAACCTCATCCCAGTTTTTTCTAAACTCTTCCTCATTCTTTTTGAACTCCTCGTTCAAACGATCCGCTATCTTTTTTACGATATGAGCAGAAATCTTTTTTACCAAAGGATCACTTTGCAGATAGGAGCGGGAAACGTTCAAAGGAAGATCCGGAATATCAATAGTTCCTTTGAGTACAGTTAAAAACTTAGGAACCAAGTCATTCGCGTCGTCGCTTACAAATACGTGATTACAATAGAGTTTGATTCCAGATTGATTTACGTCT
This sequence comes from Leptospira kirschneri serovar Cynopteri str. 3522 CT, assembly GCF_000243695.2. NCBI lineage: Bacteria > Pseudomonadati > Spirochaetota > Leptospiria > Leptospirales > Leptospiraceae > Leptospira > Leptospira kirschneri. Next base: position 229,448 of record NZ_AHMN02000007.1, read on the forward strand.
AACTCGTGTTTTAGTTTAGGAAAATATAATATTCCCTGAAGACGGAACGGATAATCCACGTTTAGATGAACGTGAAAAAGTGGTTCTCCCGAAAAAGGGAAAAGATAGTTATAAAATTCCTCATACTTTTCCTTGGTAACGGAAGAAGGTGTTTCGGACCAAAGAGGAGTTTGTTTATTTGCCTGTTCGTTTTTGACGTAGATTGGAACCGGAAGAAAATCGCAGTATTTACGGATCAGTTCTTTGAGTTTCCACTGATCTAGATATTCACCGGAATCTGCGTCTAAGTGAAGAGTAATTTTAGTCCCTCTGGTGGTTTTATCCGAAGAACGTAAATAAAATTCGGTTCCGGACTCACTTTCCCAGACCACTCCGGTGGAACCTTTTTGATATGATTTAGTTTCTAAAATCACCTTTGTAGAAACCATAAAACAGGAATAAAAACCCAATCCGAAATGTCCTATGATTTCAGGTTTGGCGCCTTCCCCTTGAAATTTTTTTACAAACTCTTCCGCACTCGAAAACGCGATTTGATTGATGTATTTTTGAACCTCTTCGGAACTCATTCCGATTCCGTTGTCTTCTATTGTCAGAGTTCTTTTTTCCTGATCAAATTCTAAATCGATTCTATAATCGGTACCCCCTTCGAACTCTTCGGAGAATGCAATTTTCTTTAACTTAGTGATCGCATCACTCGCGTTAGATACAAGTTCTCTGATAAAAATGTCCTTTTCGGAATAGAGCCATTTTTTGATGATCGGAAATATGTTTTCCGTTTCTACGGAAATTCTTCCTTTGATTTCTTCGCTCATAAGTTTTTCTCCACTTTATTTTTCAAAATAAAATTTGCGATACGTAACAGAGTCATTTTATCCTTTCGATTCAATTGAAGCGCAAGTTCTGCAAAACCAGCTTTGGCTTCTGAAATTTCCAATAAAAAGAAAACGTCCTCTTCAGAAATCCCTTTGGAAAGCAAGTACTGCTTCAATACCAAGCCTCTTTTAGTCCCCGTTTGTAAGTCAAGTTCTTTTAAAATGGGAACCCCTAAGATCGGAAAAAGAATTGGAAGAGATATTAGAAAAGTAGAATCTGATTTTTGAAAATAAAACCAAATCGTAAAAGATAAAAGTACAAAAACGAAAGATAAAAATCGAAAAGAAAAAAATAAATCCGAAATCCGGTTTCCTTCGGAAGGTTCTCGGCTTTTAGAATTTTTGTCCGTTCGAACGGAAACGTTTACAGAAGGGATCTCAAAAGAAACCGTCCGATACGTTCTCGCATCTGGATCGAAAAAAATAAAATCCTTCGGTTCTTGTTTCCAAACTCCCACGGTTCTCATCGGAATGCCATATTCAAAACGGGCTACGGAATAAAAACCATATCCTCCGTTTTCCAGCTCAGTGAATTTCCAAGAACGAGAAGTGTCATACAACGTTACTTCTGGAATACAATTTCTTCCTTCTTTACAATTGGAAATCGGTTCCGTCACAGAAGAAAGATTCCCCTCTCCTTCGATCGTCAGTTTTAGATACAAGGTTTCTCCTTCTTGGATCGTCTTTGGATCGTTTTCGATCTTTACATGAGTTTTAAACTTACCTACCGCTCCGCTGAACTTCCCCTCAAATTTAGGAAGTTCTTTTACACGGATTTGATTGGGAGTCGTAGGAATCGTTTTTACGTTGAAGTAGGATTGAAGCTGACCTTCTAAAGCGAAGGTGGTTTTACCGAGTTGAAATTCTCCCGCTCTCAAAGGAATTAAAGAATAAACTTCTTTGTTATATACCGCAATATCATATACGTTTCCTTCATATAAAACCTGATCTGGAACTTTTACCGCAACTCCGGAAATCACCTCACTGCGAAAATACGGAAAACGAATGGAGTCAGCAGGATTTCGATCGAAATAAGGTTTACGCACGTCCCTATAATACAAAGTAAAATAACCGATAAGAGGTTCTCCGACCCAAACCTCTTTTTTACTCGTTTGAAAGAGTACTTTCAAATCCGCGTTTTCAGGTACAGCTTCTTCTTCAAAACGAAAAAAACGATCAAAAAAAGAACCTCTTCCTCTTTTTGCAGTTTTAGATCTTTCTAATACTTGAATCTTTAAAGGAGGAGGAGAAAACGTTTTACCGTCCACTTCAATGCTGAGAGTTGGAAGTGTAAACACACCTTGTTTGGAAGCCTGGATTCTAAACTTCAAAAGCCTTTTTCTAAAAACTTGAAAATTGATAAATGTAGTGTTCTCTTCCGAACCCGTGTAAAACACAGAAACGTCCGAATTGGAATAAGATTTCTGAAGGATCGAAAATCTGGAATTCATATCCAATTCAAAAACGGCATAAGATTCTTCTCCGAGAGGGAACGTGTTTCGCGTAACGTAAAATTTAGCCTCTTCTGCAGAAAGAGAACCGATCCAAAATAAAAAAAGGATAATCCAAAATCGGTTCACCAGAAAACCTCTCTGTCTTTGGTTCTTCCGCTTTTTCTGCGTACCTTATTTAAATCTAAAGAATCCAAAATCCTTTCCGTTTCTTCTTTAGTAAGGCGATCTTCTTTATTAGGTGAACCATCCGTGTTCTCCTTTCCGTTCTGACCGTTTTTCTGTTTTTTATCGGAGAAGGAATCCGTTTGATTTTTAGAACGATTTTCCTTTTTAGAGTTAGGATTTTGCGGATCTGAATTTTTAGAATTTTGAGAAGGAGGTGGGGTTTTACGAAGATATTCTAAATTTTTTCTGGCTTCCTTTAAATCCGGATTGAGTTTTAAGGCCTTGATATATTCTTCTGCTGCTTTTTTACGATCTCCGGCGCGCATATAACTGTTTCCTAAATTAAACCTGGATTTCCATTGAACTTCGGGAGAAGTGGAATCTGCGGACTTCTCAAAATGACGAATCGCCTTATCGATGTTACCCGATTTGAATTCTGCAGTTCCACGGTTGAATTCTAATCTAGAATCCTCAGGAAAATAAGGTTCTGCTTCCTGATACCTTTTCAAAGATTCCAGGTATTCTCCCTGATTATAATATTCTAAACCTTCTCCGACTCGATTCCCGCCCGGATCCAATTCGATCGAATACAAAGATGCCGTTAGACTTAAACTAATTAGAATTATAAAATATTTAAATATACGAATTTGTTTCATGTCACAACTTTCGATTTCCGTCCGGAAAACAGAAAAAATTCCACTAAAATCCAATCCAATAATAAGAAAAAAACGGCAGCGAATAAAAATTTACCAGAACCTTCCGCACGTTTTAGATCCTTTTTTCTAGAATATAAATTTTCTTCTAAAGAAAAGATTTCTTTTTGTAAAATTGTAGAGCTGGGCGGATTTGAATCCAGTGAATAAAAACTTCCGTCGTTTTTATCCGCGAGATTTTTTAAAAAAGTTCGATTCATTTTAGAATGAATGATTTCAGGGGAATTAGAGTTTGAAGTTAGAGTTCCGTCCTTCAAAAGAAAACCGTTCAAACCAGAGTTTTCATCGTTATAAACAATCGGACCTCCGCCTTCCGTTCCGGCCGCCCAAACTTGAAAACTCGCCGGAAAGGAAACAGTCTGTGGATCGTTTTGATCTTCTCCATCGGTCACTAAAATCAAAATTCGATTTCGAAACACTTTTTCGGAATGAAGCAACGCTTCCGCCTTTGCAAAAGCCTGACTCAAATCGGTTCCACGATCCCCTACCATATCCACATCCAATCCCCGCACATAATCCGAAAATGCGGACACGTCCGAAGTCATCGGGCAATATAAAAACGGACTTCCGGCAAATACGATCATTCCAAATCTGTTTCCGGACAAAGAAGGCAACATCCTAAGTAATACTTCTTTAAACTTAGCCAAACGAGTGGGAGAACTATCTACCGCCTGCATAGAAAGACTTACGTCCACTAAAAAGAGTATATCCACTCCTTTGAAAGATTCTTCCTTTTTTTCGTCCTTCATTTCCGTTTTTAAGCCTGCAAAAAAGACGCAGACTAAAACCGCAAAGATCAATAAAATTCTTATCAATACCAAACGAGTATCCGGAAACAAAGAGGAACGCTCCAAACCTGGATAAAAAATTCTCCATTCCTTTATTTTAGAAATTATAAATATTCTAATAACCGAATATATTGCCCATACAACCACAAGAGCAAAAAAAACGTTCTTTAAATTGGCAGAAAACTCTTGATTCATACGTAATATCTCAGAAAAAATGCGCGTAATATCAGATCTAAAAGTAAAACCGCCAAGGCTCTGTAGAGCCAGATTTCATATTCAGTTTCTCTTATTTCTTTGGGAGGACTTTGCAGAGGGTCTTTTTCAAGTGAATCGATCGAAGAAAGAACTGCTTTCATTTCCTCCGGATCTTCTGCCCTAAAAAATCTACCTCCTGTGTTGGCAGAAAGTTCCTGTAAGATTTGGAAATTAATTTCATAAGAACCGTCTTCTTTTCCAATTCCGATAGAATAAATTTTTACTCCGATTTGCTCCGCGAGATCAGTCGCTGTCACCGGATCGATTTTACCCGTATTGGAAACTCCATCGGTGATGAGTACGATCACTTTGGAACGAGCCTTAGAACGTCTCAATCTATACGTAGAAAGAATGATCGCATCTCCGATCGCGGTTCCTTGCTCCGTTACGGTTTCTTCTTCTATGGTTCCTAAAATTTCAATCAACGATTCACGATCACCAGTGAGAGGAGCTTGTAAATAAGCAGCGCCTGCAAAAACCACTAAACCAAGACGATCGTTATTTCTTTTTTCGATAAATCTTCTTAATAGTTTTTTAGAAACTCCTAATCTAGTTTCCGGAAGAAAATCCCTACTTCTAGACATGGAACCTGAAACGTCCAAAGCGATTATTATATCCACTCCTTCTTTTTCGTCGGGTAGAAAGGTAATTTTTTTACCTGGTCCGGAAAGAGAAAGTATCATCAGACTAATCGCGATCGGGCGAAGTATCGGCAAAAATTTTCCTAAGTTCTCGAATTTGGAAAAAGCGCCCTCTCTTCTTCCCGGAAAACGGATCTCCATTCTTTTTAAGTATATTTTATTTTTATAATATATAAATGTCCAGGCCCAAACTGGAATCAAAAGCAGAAGCGCGTAAGGATATTCAAAATTCATTTTTGATCCCAAATCCCTTTCCAATATAAGAATTTCGTTTGAGCTTCTTCCTTGGATAAAAGAACGTCTTCGGGTCTAAACTTTTTTTCGGTTAAAAATTCCTTCCAAACCATAAGTTCTTGTTTTTCAAAAGGGAATTGATCGTATAAAAAACGGAACAGCTCCGTTTCCGTAAAAGAAGAGGTTTGTTTTCCGGAAAGATTAGATGACTTTTCTCGAATATAATAAGATAATAATCTAGAAAAGTCTCGGGCCGAAATCGATTCCCGTTTTAAAAGTTCGTTCAATCGAATCTCGTAAATTTCAACCTTTTCCAAAGTTGGCTCTACTTGAATAATCGCATCCAAAGGAAATTTTTTACTCGTATAAATATGATAAGCATAAATACCAAATCCTATCAAAAAACCGATCAGGGCCAAAAGGATAGACAATCTTCCCCAATACGATCCCGAAAAGGTCAGAGGTGGAATTATATCCGCGGGTCCCGTATCCGAAGACGGAATCGAAGACTCGATCAGAATTTCCTTTTTAGAAAACTCTTTTTTTCCGTTGGCATCTGTCCAAAAAATCGGAACCGTAAATTTTCCCGTAACATAGAAAACGAAATCCACAACAAGGGAGTTGTCTTTTTTCTCGGAATATAAAATTTCAAACCAAGGTATATCCGGAGAATCTTCTAAAAAATGGATTCCCATTTCCGGAATTTGAATGTCTTTTACTTCTTCTAAATTCCATTTTAATTGGTATCGGATCTTTTCAGCGACCAAACCTTTTTCCGGAAAAACGGATTCTACGGACTCCGCAGCCAAATGGAAAGAAAACATTAAGATATAAAAATATACTATAATTCGAATTTGTTTTTTCATTTCGAAAAATACCGGATCAAGTCTTTGGTTTTTAATTCGTATTCCGTCAGATTTAACAGAGAGGTCTGAAAAAAAGAACGTAACGATTTTAATTCGAATTCCGGAGAAAGACTTTTTCCTAAAAGGCCTCCGCTGGATTCTTCCGGATCTCTAATATAAAAAAAAGATAATAGTGATTTAGGAGGATTTATCTCTAAAGGATCTCTAAAACGAACCGCGTGAAGAGAATAGTTTTTTTTAAGGCTAGAACATTTTTTTAAACCGTGGATTCCTATAAAGTCGCTTAACAAAAATACGTCCGCGTATCTATGAACTCTATTTTTCAAATACCGAAATGGTAAAAGAGGTTCCGACTTTCGAGGAATCAATTCTTTAGAAGAAATTTTTCGTAACACAGGAAGCAGTTCGTTTCTGGAACGTAAAAAATCAGTTTCCCATTCCACCCGATCACAATAGAGAACGATCTTAACCCGATTTCCCTTTTGTACATAAAGTAAAGAGATAAGAGCTAAAACCTGAAAAGCATTTTCTGCTCTAGAAAATTCTCCCGAACCCCATTCCATAGAAGAAGATACATCGTAAAAAACGATGGCTTGCCTTTCCTTTTCTTCGTAGAATTCTCTTACATACAATTCCCCAAAACGAGATGTTACGTTCCAATCGATCAGTCTTGTATCGTCCCCAAAATCGTAGAGTCTTACATCTTTAAAATCCAGTCCCCTTCCTCGTTTAGAGCTTTCCGCATTTCCGGCCTTTACTTTAAAAGAACGGGATTTACGTTCCAACTCCAAATTTGATAAAATTGATAAGAATTCTTTACGGATCATACAAACTAAGGAACCGGAGTCGCCTCTACAACGGTCCGGATCAAAGATTCTACATTCAATTCTTCTGAAATTGCTTCGAAGGTGAGTAGTATTCTATGTCTTAATATTTCCACAAGAGACATTTTTACGTCTTCCGGAGTCACGTACGTCCTGCCGCTCAAAAGGGCATTTGCTTTAGAACTTTTTAATATACTTAAAGAAGCTCTCGGAGAAGCCCCGTGTCGGATATACGGAATGAGTTCCGGAATGGTCCTTTCCTCCGGTCTTGTATTTCGAACCAATCGAACGATGTAGGACTTGATCTTTTCTTCGATGAATACTTCGTCGAGCATAGAAGATAGCCGTAAAATTTCGGAGGAAGAAACGGTTTTTTTGATCTTTCCGTTTGCCGAGCTTAGTTTTCCGTGTTGATCCAAAATGGAAACTTCCTCTTCCAAAGTGGGGTAATCTACGTTGATCTTCATCAAAAATCGGTCCATCTGAGCTTCGGGAAGTGGATAGGTTCCGTCCTGATCGATCGGATTCTGAGTTGCGATTACTAAAAACGGTTTATCTAGTTTATAAGTTTTGTCTCCAATCGTAACGGTCTTTTCTTCCATACTTTCTAGAAGAGCAGACTGAACCTTAGCCGGGGCTCTATTGATTTCGTCCGCGAGTAAAACTCCGGTAAACACTGGTCCCTTTCTAGTTTCAAATTCTGTAGTTTTTGGATTGAACACTACTGTTCCGACAAGATCGGCAGGTAAAAGATCCGGTGTAAATTGAATTCTTTTGAAATTTAAATCCAGCGCACTTGCAAGTGATCTTGCAAGTAATGTTTTTGCGAGTCCGGGCATCCCTTCCAAAAGTACATGCCCTTGACAGATCAGACAAACCAATACGTTTCGAATAACCTCATCCTGTCCTGTAATTTCTTTTCCCAGCTCTTGTTTAAGAGTTTCCAGTTTAATCCTGGCGTCTTCCAGTGTTTCTTTTTCCATAAGGTAAGAATTCGATAACCTAAGATCTGCTTCAAGCGAATTCAGAGATCTAAGAACAGTGTCACCACGATGTAGCTCCTACAGAAGACAGAACTGCAACACAAAATTTCCCAGCGATACCAATCCATTATATCTTAATTTTTTAAAATATAGATCCGCTACTTATTTTTCGAAGGGGAAGATTTGATCCTTTAGTCATTAATTTTGTGTCATTTTTTTGCATCCCAATTGCCGGAACTATTATTACCTCGGTAAGTGCCTGAAATCGATCTGCCTTCTAAAACTCCTATGTATCTTTGAGAAAATGGAACGTTGCTACCTATCTCGGAACATTTTATACCTACACAAGAACGAACGAATTGGATTTGATTTCCTTTCGTAAAAACTCCATTCAAAAATTCTGATTTTCCTTTTCCCCAGTTTGAGAATTTTAGAACCCCGTAGAGTTTTCCGTTTTTTCCGCCAAAAAATTGAAGGGTTCCTTTGTGAGGACCTACGTTCAATTGATATGTGCCTACGAATAATTTATCGTTTGCGGAAAGTTCGGCAGAGTCGGAAGATTTTTCTTCAGCTATAAATTCTATCTTTTCGATTAGATCCGTCTGAATTTCCTGATCCGGTTCGGTGATTTTTAAAACCTTAGAATCTATAGAAACCAATATACCTTGCGTAAAAGATCCGTTATACGTCACCTTTGCGGTTCTTTGAATCCCCGAACCACAGTTTCTCAAATAAAAACCCAAAATAAAAAACAAAATCGCTGTGGGGATAAAAATCACCAAGTCTCGTTTCCAAAAGGATCGAAAAGAATTTTCAGTGTTCATACGACATTTATCGGTAAGTTCTAAAAAAACGTTCTCCCCTAAAATCCGGTTTTTGTTTTAGGAAATTTTTATCAAGAGATTACTGGAAAGCCTAAAACTAGGAACTACTGTATTTTTAGGTTTTAGTCGGAACTATATACAGAGCAACCAATCCAATAATTTAACGTGAGTAGGACGTAAGAAATCATGATTCTGAAAAAAGTGAAATCTGAACTTTATAAATCGATTCCTTAAATGTGGGAACTACCACGATTTAAAAAAGAAGTTTATAACTGTCGTATTCAAGTGTGGGAACTCATACTTTTAGAAAAATCTTTCTCAACTGAACTCACATTAAAACGAATTTTAATGATGGTCGCAAAACAGCGGTTTTGTGCAAAAATTGGATTGGACAATGATTCTTTTTGTATTTTATAGTAGTTCCCACAATTTTCAAAGTTTAATTGGTATTTGTAAGAGTTCCCACAGATTCAGTCGCATTACAAATATTTATTTTTTACGAAAAACAGATATACCGAAGTCACATAATTAAATGAGAATATATAAATTCTTGAATATAAAAAGCTCTCAAATACAATAAGACGGTTGTTTAGAAAACGCCTTTGAACTTAAAAAAAATAAGACGTTTTCTAAACTAAATCGTCGATTGGTTATTTACAACCCTGCATCTCCCCCATTCTTTTGTTTTCGTTTCCGTTGATGTAATATACTTTTCCAGAACCAACCGTCCAACAGCCGTTTTTCTTATTCGTTCCGATCATGATGGCCCCCTCTCCGATTTTAGAACCGTTGTCGTCGTATTCGATTGCCTTAGAATCGCTTACGATTTCGAATTGTTTTTTACCATCCTTATAATACGTAAACGGAATGTCTGGTTTATAGCTCGCTTTGAGTTCGTTTGTAGCCTCGTCTATGTTCATAATCGAAAACTGAAGTTTTCCTTTTCCGATCAACTGTCCTTCTTTGTTATACGCTTCGGCGGAGGACATCATAAACTCGTTCATCATCTCGCCTTTATAGGCGGGATTTCCATTGCTCCAGTTGAATTTCCAAACTCCTTTCCGAGTATGTTCTCTCTGGCCTTCTGCAAATACATTTCCATTTTTATAATATTCTTTCCAATAACCGGAACGAAGCGCTTTTTTTTCTTTCGGATCTTTTTCTTTTTCGGTTCCGGGTTCTAACTTAGGTTTGTAACCTCCTTCCATCTGAATTGAACCGTTGTCATAATAGGTTTTCCAAGTGCCAGTCTTCAGATCGTCTTTGTAAGAACCTTCACTTTGAACCGTACTTCCGTCCTTATGATAAGAAGTTTCCTGACCTTGTTTCAAGCCGTTGGAATAGTTAGAAATTTTTTTCTTAGCGCCGTTCTGACCGGGGTCCGCATAATATTCCGTCCAAAGACCATCTTTTAGATCATCCTTGTAAGAACCTTCTTCGTCCATTAAACCTTCGTTATTCTTTTTCCAATAAGGTCCGTTTTTTTTATCAGCTTTATAAGTAATACTCTCTGTTTGAACGCCATCTCTTTTGAATTTTTTTTCTTCTCCTTCTTTTACACCACCTACGTAAGGAGTGTCACGCAGAACCTCACCGGTTTCGTAAAGAGTTTTCCAAGAACCTTCTCTTTTATCATCCTTATATTCACCGGTTCGAATCAGAACAGAAACTTTCTTTTTCGTAGCGGAATCTTCTTTTTCCTGATATTCTTTCCAAGTTCCGTTCTTTTTAAACTTTTTGATTTGATCCGGTTTTAAACCGTCCAACTGTTCGGGGGAACAAGGTTTACCACTACAATCAGTGACAACCGGACCTTCCGCTTTCATGTTGAAAGTTTCTTTATACTTTTCCACACGAATATTTGGAGGAAGAATTTGAACTTCTAAATCTTTACCTTTGTTTTCCACATTGGGAGTGGAGTTACAATAAGAAATCGCAATCGCAAAAATAGCCAAACAAAATCGTTTCATCATTATTCCTTAAAAGTTTGAAAACTTCTCACAAACGTAAAAAAATAGAATTCAAAAGTCAAGAAAATCCGAAGTCACAAACGAAAGTGATCCATTTATAAAACTATAAGAGGCTTTACGAAAATCATACCCAAAAAACCGTACATTCTTACAAAAATGTAGAATCACACTATTCTACTGATCTCTATAAAATTGAGTACCTTTAATTTTATCACAAAACACTGATCCCATACAAAATAATAGGTACTATATTATATAGTTATGAGTCAGAGAGTTCAAAGACTTTAGTTACTTCGATCGCCCTAGAGAGTTCGACGGCTTTAGTTTGAGAAAGTATTCTTGAGTTCCCTCGCATCGACCCTTTCGCATTAATTCACGTTATTTATGCGTCCGAGTAATATCGGTTAAGAATCTCATATTTTAACTTTTATTCAAAACTGAAACCGTGGATTGATTCTACTTAACGTGAGCAGGGCGTAACGCGAAAGGGATCGATGCGGGGTCAATAAATTGAATCTAAAGACGATTGTTGTATTATGTTTCCTGTATGCAATTTATTGACCAGAGCTAAGAGCCCGGTCCGGCTGCCTGTGGCAAGCCGGATTCGCCCCGGTTTTCTTATGTCGAACTCACGTTACTTAGAACTACGTAATAAAATACTTATTTAATAGTTTAAACTTTAATCATGTGAATTTAGGAAAAAGAGAATCTTGGCAAATTAAAAACTCAGGTGCAACAATTTTCTAAACTCAACAAAACTCTTCTCTTTTAACTTACCACAACCCAGTGACGACTATACTCAGTAAAATCGCTTCCGCGAACAGAAGCTCATACTTTTAGAAATTCAATTTTTATTTTGGATCTAAATAGTAATGAAGCAAAATAAATCGAATAAAAGGACGATAACAATCCAAAGAGATATGTCCGCTGTCTGCGTAAGAATTACAAGCGTAGTAAGGATCTTTACTCATATCGATAAGAGGAACTTTCCAATCGTCATGAATCGGTTTTATTCTCTGCAACCAAGTTTCAGGAATTTTTAATTCCTCTAAAACCTTTTCCATAGGAGGAGAAACCCCAGGCTTTACGAATAAGATCCTTAGATTTTCTTCTCTTTGTAGTATAAAAATTTTCTTATAAAATTCATACTGCATTGGAGAAGGAGCATAAGAAGGATAGATCCAACCGATCGTTTTACGTGCAGACTCTTGAATTTTACCAAAATCTTTTTCCACATAAGCGCCCGCCGGAGAGATTGCATTTCCTTTATCAGACTTTAGAGTGGCGATCGTCATCGTTTTTAGCAATTCACCCATTGCAGAATTTTCGTTTTTGAAACGTTTGATAACGTTTCCTATATAAGGTTTATTGTAACTAACTCCGAAAAGAAAATTCGCAAAGTAATAATTCACGTTTTCTTTTCCAAAAGTCCATGCATATTTTAGAATGAAGATAGGATCAAAACTATTTGCTAAATTCGATTTTTTGAATGTAGTGCTGTTCTTATTAAACTGAAACGGATCCGTTTCTATCACGATCAGATCGGGATAAACCCCTCCGTCTTTTACGAGTTTTTCGAGAAAGTATAAATAATAAGCCGGAGTAGTAACCGCGGAAGAAAGATTATAAATATCCCAATCCGGATAAAACGCCAAAAGATCTGAATTTTGAAAATAGAGCATTCTAGAAGATCCCATAAGGATCATTAGCTTTTTCTTCTTTTCGGGGTTTTTAGTATATTCTCCGTTGGGACCATATTTGGAAACGATCTCTTTGAGAAGTTCCTTTTTGACGTCGTAATAGATATAAGTAAATTCTTGTTTTACGTAATCCCGAACCTGGTCCAAAAAGAAAAGTTTATCGAACAAAAAAATCGCAAAAAATAATAGAACTGGGTACCAAAGAAACGGTTTTGATTTCAAGAGATTCTCCAGGTCATAAAATTATACTTTTTGCAACTAAAAATTTTTTGAAACTCATTGTAGGAACTACTACATAGGATTCGACTTCTATTTTTAAAATGTGGGAACTCACATAAAATTATATTCAACTGTAAAATCCTGGTCCATCAATCACTTTCTCTCAGTTACAACAATGAGTTTCGTAAAACCAGACGTTTTTACCTCGCAGAGATCAGTTCTAACAAAGGACGTTCTGGCAAGAAGAGATTGGAGTTTGAAACAAATCACAAAAAAAGAGCCGGTAGGAACACCGGCTCAAATTTTATAGAAAGTGAAAGAATGTCTTAGGCAGTCACCATATCTTTCTGAAAGAATTGTCTGCGTTTCTTTTGCAACTCGGCAAACCATTCTTCCGCGTGTTTATGATAGGCAACCAAACGTTTTACATACATTCTTCTTTCAGGCATCAAAACTCTTCTCGCTTCATGAATGATTTCTTCCACGATCTTAGTATGAAACGTAAAGTGGCTGGAAAAAAGATTGAAGTAATCTCTATCCGAAGTCTCCCAAGGTCTGGAAGTGATGTCCACAAAATATTGTTCTAACTGTCCTATATCAAAATCAAAATCTGATTCGTAAGGAGAATTGACAACCGCAATCGCATCAGTAAGATCAGTGAGGGTTTGAAAGTAAGTCTCTAATTCAGGTAGTTCCACAGGTAAAAATCACCTTTTCCTAATAGGTTCTTTTTACCATCCTTTTAAGAGGCCTTAGGCGTTCAAGATTTTTTCAAATAGTCCTTCAAATGTTTTCCCTCTTCCTCCCAACCTTCAGAGGCAGCTTCTACCCATACGTCATACTTATCTCCAAGCGGATAACCTGAATTTGTAACTATCAATTTAGAGGAATCTTCACCTAAAGAATGAAATTCCAATTTTAATTCTATTTCTCCCGCAGGATGATCTTGCCAAAGTAGTATCAATTCTTTAAAAGGAATTATCTTTTTATAAATACCGTTAGTCGTAAGATCTCCTTCCATTCCGAGTCTCCAAGTCCAAGCAAAATTCGCCCCTTCTTTAGGACGACCAGTCACCTTATCTGCAAGCCAGTGAATCAATTCTTCGTTTACGGTAACCGCATTCCAGACCCTCATAAGAGGATAATCAAATTGAAATTCTTTGACAATACTTCTCGTTTCCATGCTTTCCTTCTAGTGAAAATCTTTATAAAGTTTTTTGAATAGAGTTCTTTCTAAAAATGCGGGTGCAAAATTTCTCAGCCATTTTAGAAAAAAACCGGAACTGTCCATGATGACCAATCTAGATTCTGGATCTTCTACAGAATCGATCATCTTAGACGCGACTTCTTCGGGAGATTTAATCTTGTTATTAGGATGTTGAGATTCGTTCAAAACGTTTCCGTCTCCGTCCAAACCGGAAGAACGTAGTTTTGTTTTAGTATAAGGAGGACAAAAAATGATAAACGACAAACCTTCTTCGGAAAGTTCGATCCTTGCCGCTTCTAAAGCAGAGTGTAACGCGGACTTAGAAGAAGAATAAGCGCTTCTTCCTGGAATCCCGTAGAGCCCGCTTACAGTAGACGTAGCGATTACAGAGCCTCGATTCAGTTTGATCTGAGGTAATAATCTTTGAATGAGATAAATAGGACCGAAAAAATTAATATCGAAGGTTTTGCGAAAAGTTTCAATCCGAGTAGAATCAAAACGAGAATGAGTTGTAATACCAGCGTTTGCAAATAAAACGTCTATCCCTCTATAATCTTTAGAAATTTTTTTAACCGCTTTGTCTATTTCCTTCTCGGAACTTAAATCAGTAGAAATATGAATCAAATCGGCGGCGATACCTTTTTTTTGTTTTAAAAGATTCGGTTCAGTTCTAGAAAGATTGATCAAAGTACAATCTAATTTAGATAGAATCCCTAAAATCGCCTCGCCGATTCCAGAAGAACCACCAGTTAATACAATCGTTTTACCCGACCAAAATGAAGGATTCATATCACGGAGCATTCTCAACGTAAGAAAGAAGGATTCAAGGATTTTTTCAAGCGAAAAGAAGAACATTCCGTTACCTCCTCCAGCATAAAACGCCTTCCTTGTTTTCACTGAAAAAAGAAAAACAGAATCATGGAAAAGACTCTGTTTATCAAATATAAGATTGATGAAATGCAAACAAATCTATTTTATAGAATTGTTATTAACCGACTCAAAAAACTCCGTTTTTAATTTCTAAAAACTATGAAAAAATATAAAATCCAAATTCTTCTATTTTCGTTGATGATCTCAATCGCAGGTCTTTTAATATTTTATAAACTGAATCTGAACGAGATTCCGAATCCTATCGATTCAAAAAATCAAACCGAATCAGAGATACAAAAAGTATGGATCCAATTTGCAAATTCAATTCTTACAGACGATCTCAAAGAAACAAAAAGGCTCTCTACGAATTGCATTTATTGTCCGGAGTGTTTGACCAATACTCCGGAAGAAGAATCCCGATTGGAGAAATATCAGGATTCGAATTATGATAAATTGTATTCCGATCTTTCCTATATATCAATTGATACCTTTTTGGAAAAAGACAAGCCCCTATTCTTAAATGCCGAGATAAAAACAAAACTCTTAAATCCAAACAACTATAAAATCGATTTGGAAGATCCAATTCCAGATCGATTCAATCGTCCTTGCATTCTCTCAAAAGAAGAATTTAATACTACAAAGGTCTATGCTGTTTTAGTAACCGTTCAAAAACCAACTTCCAATTCAGAAGGGGATCTGCAGAGGAAATTTACTTTTATTCGAACTAAAAAAGGATTACGATTTTGTGAGTATTTAAGCATTCCTTAAATCTTTTTTTTCGAATTTATGTTTGTTCAGACAAAGTATTTTATCATTAAAATTTTTGGAAAAGACCTCCGCCTAATAAACTTTTACCGCAAATTGTTTTCTAAAATCGTAAAAATAATCAGCTTGAAACGATTCAGATGGTTCATTCTTAAAATTCGATTTTTATATTGACATTCGTATGTATTTTGATACAGATCGGTTTATGGCCGCGCAAGCATCCGACAAAAGAATCACCGCCAATCTCCCCGAAAAACTTTTAAAAGAGGCTAGGAACGTTACCGGAAAAGGTATTACCGAAACAATTGTGATCGGGCTCGAATTGATTCGAAGAAGCAGAGCTTATGATAAAGCCCAAAACTTAAAAGGTAAGATCAAAATAGAAATCGATTTGGATGTAAGTCGTGAGCGCCCTCGTAATTGATACTTCTAGTTTTATCAGTTATTTTTCCCAGGGAAACGAACACATAGACGAGGCGCTCAAAGAAGGAAGGGCCTATCTTTCTCCGGTAGTAGCCGCGGAACTTTTAAGCGGAATCCGTTCTAAATCAGATCAAGAACGAATGAAGGATTTTTTAGAAGATCTTCCCCTCTGTGGAAACGAAATACAATCCTGGTTCCAAGTCGGGCTTCTCAGATCCAAACTCTATTCTAAAGGACTTTCCGTTTCCGTTGCGGACGCACATATTTGCCAGTGCGCTCTCGAATTGAAAGCGCATCTAATTACGGAAGATAAAATTTTTTCGAAGATTTCAAAACTCATATCCTTGAAGTTAATTCACTAAACAAAGTCGAACGTAGGAAGGATAGAAAGAAGACTAACTCACAAAAAAAGATCACCGTTAAAATATCTAATTTTCATATTCAACCGTTATTCGCGCTGATCTCGTCTTGGATTACTCTTGCCTCTGCACGAAATGCGATATAAGACCAAACCCAGGTGATTAAAATCGTAATCTTATTTTTAAATCCCACCTGATAAAACAAATGAACAAAAAGCCAAGCCAACCAACCGAATAGACCTTTCATCTTCAAAATTCCCACCTGAGCGACCGCGTCCGTTCTACCAATCGTAGCCATAGAACCTTTATCTATATAATGAAATGGTTTTCGTTTTTTATTTTTTAGATCGTTTTGAATCAAAGAAGCGACGTATCTTCCCTGTTGCATTGCAACGGGAGAAACCCCCGGCAACGGACGTTCTAAACCTTTAGAATAACTGGCGATGTCCCCGATTACAAAAACTTCGGAGTGACCTTCGATGTTGCAAAACTCGTCCACGATCACCCTACCTCCTCGGTCCAAAGTAGTGCCTAACGTGGATGCGATACTATTGGCCTGGACTCCTGCCGCCCAGATCACAGTTTGGGTAGGAATCATTTTTCCTTCGAGTTGAACCCCTTGTTCGTTAATATCAATCACTCTGGTGCCGGTCAAAACCTCCACTCCCCTTCTCTCCAGACGTTTTTTTGTAAACTCCCCTAAAGAAGGATCAAAGGTCATCAGTAATCTAGGAGAAGCTTCTATCAAAGTAATCTTAGATAAAGCGGGGTCAATCTTATGAAATTCATCTCGAATGATCTGATGGGAAAGTTCTGCGATAGAACCCGCGAGTTCCACTCCAGTCGGGCCACCGCCTATAATCACGTAATTTAAAAGAGACTTAACCACTTCCGGATCGCCGGATAACTCGGCTTTTTCGAACGAGATCAAAAGTTTATGACGAATTTTTAATGCGTCCTTTAGATTTTTAAGACCTATCGTGTATTTTTCCCAGTGATCGTTTCCGAAATAACTGGACTTAGCGCCTGCGGATAATATTAGATAATCATAATTTGTTGAAGTATTTTGATAATAAACCGTTTTTGTCTTGGGATCTATTTTAGTCGCTTCCCCCAATACCACGGTCACGTTTTTACTTTCTCCTACCAATGAACGTGTAGGAATTGCTATATCCGCCGGGCTTAAAACTGCGGTAGCCACTTGATACAGAAGCGGCTGAAATAGGTGGTGATTTTTTTTATCGATTACCGTAATGTCTAAATTGTCATTTTGAGATAGTTGTTTAACGGCCTGTAAACCGCCAAACCCCGCGCCTATAACGACTACTTTCTTTTGATTGGATTCACCCATTTGTGAATATTCTCTCCCGCTTCTTGATTTAGGTTTTTAAATCCAACTTTCTAGAAAGCAGGAATTCAAGAAAGTCTTCTGCGGCATCCGAAACAATATTTTGTACTTCTTCAAAGTCCTTCAAAGTTCCGTAATACGGATCTGGAACCTCGGAATCTTTTTTTGAATCTTTTTGAAAAAACCGAAACAACTGTACCTTTTTTCTTTCCTCATCCGAAGACGCGAGAGATAAAACGTCTTTCTGATTGGACTTATCCATCGTCAGAATGTAGTCGAATTCCTTAAAGTCTTCTCTTCTAAACTGTCTCGCTCTATGAGTCAGTTCGATTCCTTTTTTTCGAGCGACCTGTCTAGTTCTAGGATCAGGAAGTTCTCCGATATGATATCTAGAAGTTCCACAAGAATCTACGAGGAAGGAAGATTCTAAATTTCTTTTTTGAATCAGATCTAAAAAGGCTCCTTCTGCGGCAGGAGATCTGCAAATATTTCCAAGACAAACGAATAAAACCCGGATGAGGTTTTTACCTTTCGGATTCTGTTTTTCAAAGGGTAAATTTATTTCAGACTGATCTTCGACCATAAAAATTCTGGAATGTGTTTCATAAGATAACCCAGGAAAACCCATGGGAACCAAGGAACTGTAGCCGATAAAACTTTGTTTTCAATTCTTTTAAATATTTTTTGCGCACCTCGTTCTACTGAAATTACAAAAGGGCGAGACTTCATCCGATTGTTGATCGGAGTATCTATAAATCCGGGATGAATTACGCTGACAAAGATCCCATATCGTTTTACTTCTCCTCTAAGTGCTTCCATATAAACGGACAATCCCGCCTTGGAAGAAGAATAACTGGCAGAACCAGGAAGTCCTCTAAACGAGGCGACAGAAGAGATCGCTACAATTTGACCCGATTTCTGTTTTTGAAAAATCGGAAGAACCGCTTCTACACCCGCCATAGCACCAATCAAATTGGTCTCAATCACTGCACGATCCGCTTCAAAACTTCTTCCTCCAAATGAAGAAGTAGTTGAAATGCCCGCATTTAAAACGATCAGATCTAAACCTCCTAGCTCCTTGACCAATTTAGGAATGACCTTAAAATTTTGGTCCGTATCAGATACATCCAAAGTAGCGAAAAGAATTTTACCCTTCGCTCCGGAAGATTTCAATTCTTCTACAATTTTTTTGAGAACGTCCTTTCGTCTGGCCGTAAGGGCTACGTTGGCTCCAGTTCGCGCGTAGAGTTTGGCCAACTCCTTTCCTATTCCGGAACTTGCACCTGTAATGATCACGTTTTTCATAGAAGACAACTTAACTTAGAATTGTAACCCGCTTCAAACATTAATTTCAAGGAAAATCCATTTATTTAATTCTTCTGTAAATACAAAGTTTTATAATTATAGATATACGCCTAATTTGCGTTAGGTTAATAACAAACGAATTTTTAAATGTTACTCTTCCAGTTTTGAACCAAGGATTTCATCCGTATGCGCCAAACGATCCGCAAGAATCCGAACCATCTTGGCAGAAAAATCCGGGTTTTTAACTAGAAATCTTTCTAGCTGTTGCCTACTTTCTATCACGGCAAGTCTACAATCTAAAATTGCTTTTGCGGTCGCGGTTCTAGGCATGGCACGAAACAAAGCCATTTCCCCAAAGAAATCACCTTTTTTCATGACAGCAAGACGTTGGATTGTATTTTTCCGAGTAAAAAAAACTTCGACGGAGCCGGAGAGAATTACATACATCGCGTTATTTGTATCTCCTTCTTTAAAAACGATTCCACCAGCTGGAATCTCCAACGTATTCATTTTTCAAACCGCCTAAAAGATTTACTTCCTTATCATAAAATCGCATCTTGACGTTTAAATATTAATTTTATCTTTAAAAAAAGCACACTCTTTTTATGATTTCTAACCTTTCATTACTTATAGATACATTCGGACTTTGTATACTAGTCCTAATATACATCACCTCAGAAACACCTTCTCAAATCTTACTTTCTTTTCCGAAAAAAGAAACTTCAAATAACAGAAGTCAATCCGTAGATTTCATCCGAGGACTTGCCATCACTGGAATCGTTTTTATTCATGTGAACTCGTATTATCAGTATTTTGGTCCGAACGAAAGTGCCTCTTCATTTACTCTTTTTCTTTCCAACTTATCCAGGTTTGGAGTTCCGGCGTTTATCATTTCTTCCGGGATTTTTTTAAAATTCACGAACTGGAAAGATTACTGGAAACCAAAATTAATTTCTTTTTTGATCCCCTACTTAGGTATAAGCCTTTTGGCTTCTTATATAAAATTAGGAACGTTTCCGGAATTAATAGAATTTCTCAAGGGAATTTTGCTCGGAACCTGGTGCGCTCCTTATTATTTTGTTCCTCTACTAGTTTCCTTTTATGGAATATTCCCTTTTTTGAAACTATTTATATCCAATTTAAAATCTTCAAAAGCAGTTTTGACCTTTCTTTTGATCGCTCTTGTGACAAATTTTTTATCGAATCATTTTTTTCATTACGTTGACAACCCGGTTTTAAAAACCATAGAGCCGATCTTACCCACCGGATTTTTTTTCTTTTTCGTCTTTGGTATGTTCGCCGAAAAGTGGTTTAAAGAACCTAAAAATTTTTTACTACTTTTCGAAAAGACCGGCCCTCTACCCTATTCTTTTAGTAAAATTCTTTTTTCCGGAATTTTGTTGTACTTAGTTGTAGTGGGTATTATAGGTTATTTTTGGAAATTTGATTCTTCCAATCATCTTATCTTTTATCCTCTTGTTATGTTTTTATTTTTATTTTTTTGGGCGGAAAGTTCTCAAGAAAACAACAAACATAAAAGGTTCATTTCCATTTTCGCGTTTATAGGCAAAAATAGTATGGGGATTTTTTTTCTACATCCTATACTGATTCATTGGATGCACGCCCTAAATCCTTTCGATTGGGGCGCCTGGCCTCTGATCTTTATCGTCGGCTTTTTGAACGTAATCCTTCCTCTTGTCACTTGGCTATTTTTTACGAAAACGATTCATTGGGTTCTTCAAAAAATCAAAACATTCTAATACTCTTATAAGTATTTAAGAATGTATGCCGCTAAATTAGAATTGTCAGAAAGATGTGTTTTTATAATACTCAACTATCTATTGTTATCCGATTCAGTGATTTAGAGTTAGGCGTCGCCCTCATTTAAGACGCAAGCCATCCGTGATTGGCTTAGTTATGTATTGCGAGGCTATAAGTTTATTTTTTATTCAATCTAGGATATAGTGTTGAAATTTTATTTAATTCTAAAAATATTAATTATAATATTATTTCGGAAATCAATATGAGTATAGTATCCAATATTGAGTGGACAGATTCTACTTGGAATCCAACTAGAGGTTGTTCAAAAGTTAGTGCTGGGTGTAAAAATTGTTATGCGGAAACTTTTGCTGAAAGATTTAGAGGAGTTAAAGGTCATCCATTTGAGTTTGGTTTTGATCTTAGGATAATAAAAGAAAAACTTTATGAACCTATCAAGTGGATTAGTCCAAGAAAAATATTTGTGAATTCAATGAGTGATTTGTTTCATGAAAATGTTGATGATGAATATATTTATAAAGTATTTTCGGTAATGAAGATTGCCGATTGGCACACTTATCAAGTTCTAACGAAAAGACCCGAAAGAATGAAGAAACTTTTTTCTTCAACACTGAAAGAGTTTTCTAAATGCAAGCATATCTGGTTAGGTGTCAGCGTAGAAAATAAGAAAAGTGGAATAAAAAGGATTAAAACCCTTCAACAGACAAATGTCGTAATGAGATTTTTATCCATTGAACCTTTGTTAGAAGATATTGGAAAACTTAATTTAAACAAAATTGATTGGGTTATAGTCGGTGGGGAAAGCGGCCCCCGCGCTCGTCCGATGAAAGAAGAATGGGTAATTCCAATACTTGAAAGTTGCAAAAAAGCTAAAATTCCTTTTTTCTTTAAGCAATGGGGTGGTGTTCGAAAACATGAGACTGGGCGCACCTTAAAGGGAAGAATATATAATGGATTTCCAAAAATTGAATCTAAAAAAGCTCCTGTCCGGCAAGTTATCGTAGATAAACTTAAGGCTGCAGCATCCTTTATTTAAGAACAATTTATGCATTTAATTAGCAAAGATAATAAAACTTCTTGGTCATCTGATCGGACTAAATATCCAATCATTGAGCCACATACAAAGGAAAAACATTTAATTTTAGAAAGTTATTTGCGGGACTGGATCATTACACTCTGCGCCAATCATCCTGGAAATTCAAGTGTTCTTACCATTGTAGATGGCTTTTGCGGTGGCGGTTTTTATCTTGATCCCGAATCTGATCAGTTCTGGGAGGGGTCTCCAATTAGAATTCTTAGGGTTGTTGAGAGCGCAATGCGTGAAGTTCGTGAAAAACGAGGTAAGCCACGTTTTATTCTCAATATAAAAGTTTTCTTTATAGATAATGAAGATCAGCATACTGAATGTTTAAAAGGTTATCTCAATAGCTTGGAGGATAATGATAAATTCGTTAAATTTCATTATCAAATAATAACAAAAGAATTTTCTGATGTACTTGATTATTGTTTAGACGATATAAAAAAAAGAGGGGGCAGTTCTTTCTTCTTTGTTGATCCTTTTGGCTATACCCAATTTAGCATGTTAGATATACAAAAAATTATGTCTTTGAATAAAAGCGAAATACTACTAACTTTTATGATAGATTTTATTCGAAGATTTTTAAGTAATAGAGAGGATAGTCTTAAGAGTTTTGATAACCGACTTGATGCAAAAGGTTATTTTTTGAAAGCTAATATTGATGGAATAGATACACTGCCACAACAGGCCTATTTGAGAGATGAAACATTAAGGTTATTCCGTGATAAAGGTAATGTTAGGTATGTGTATACTTTTGGAATGCTGAAAACTTCAACAATAGTAACATATTATTTAATTCATTTTGCGAATCATCGCCGCGCTCAAGAAGTTATTAAAGATACCCTTTGGCGCTACAACAATATTGATTTAAGCTATCAGTTTTCATACGGCATATATGGATTAGGGTTTAGGACTCCAGAATATTTTGAAGAGTCACTGCGATTATTTGATATAAAATCAGAAAACCATAAACAATGCGTTATTGATATGCAGAAAGGAATTATTCCTCTAATTTATGAACATAAGGATGGGGTCAGATTTCGCGATTTAGTGGATTTAACTATTCAAATGAACCCGGCCAACCTAGAAATTTATAAGGACTTTATTGTTAAATCTAGAGAAGATATGGAGTTAAAGGTAAAAAGAAATGGTAAGGATTCTAAAGCAAGGCATTTGAAACCTGATGATATTATTATAAAGTCTAATGATAAGCAATATTTTCTTTTTCCTGATATGAAGCAGTTTTATATCAAATGAATAAATTTTAATCTGCTTGTCACAGTTCTTACAATCGTAAACGTAAAAATCGCCCACCCGAACGCTTTGTGATCAGGTGGTTGAATAACCGCTCATGAATTCACTCTGGAGTCAACATCGTATCGCGATCACACTCGGGGCTACGACTTTTTCTCTTAGATCATTTGTCACTGGAACGTTTCGATTTCCCACTTGGTTTCCTGAACAGAACCTTCTCTTTCGGAAGGAGAAGAGATATCTCCATCGAAAACGAACTTTGAAATTGATTCATCCTCTAAGACGAATCGATCCTTGTGAATTTCAAAGTATTGGAAATTCGCACCCCGATAGGATTGTGCCAAAAGATATCGATTTTTTTCCAGGGGAAGAAAATCAAAATCCGAATTGGAAACCGAAAAGCAATCCAAAATCTTCGATTCTCGAACCAAACACAGCTCCCTAACTTCCAGGGTAGTCTCGTTTGAAAAAGCGGAATGCAGAATCATTTTTGTACGGACATCGACAGAATGATCCATAAGCGATCGAATGAAAAATTCAGGATAGGCAGTTGTCCGTAGTTTGATTTGTTTTTTCAATTCCGGATTCAAATCGGATCGTGTTATTTGCGAATCCGACCGAGTCAACTTCCGCCCTTCGTTCGGGAACCAATCCTCCCAAGCGTCGATTCTTCTAACCTCGTATAACGTGCGTTTGGTTAGAATAGGCCTATTTTTAAGTAAAATTTCCGCTTCCGCAACCCGAATCCATTGTCTACACGCCTCACAAGTGGAAAACGTATCCCGATACCAAATCCGGATGATACGAATAGTCCGACCCTCGATCTCTATGAAAAAAGAAAGATCCTTATTTCCGGAAGCGGTAAATATTTTTCTAGAATCGAGATCGATCTTTTGGCAGGAATAAACGAATGAGCCAAACAAAATCATCAATAAAGCGGAATTCCCAATCCAATTCTTTCACATTATAAACCGTCGAATTCCTCAATGAATAAAATAAAATTTAAGGCTTTCAATAATTCCAGAATTTTTTCGAAATCGAGACGTACTATTTCAGCGATCTTTGTTTAATACGATCAAATCTTTTTTGTAAGGACTCAGCAAAGGACCCTCGTGAAAGGACTGAATGTTTACCCCGAGATACAACGCTACGCCGGAATATTTAAGAACGTTCGCTTTTTCTTTCTTTTGTGCGAATAATCGCGCCAGGTTAAAGGCAAGAGCATCAACGGAGATTTTCTCGGGAACCAATTTAAGGGCTTGAAGTTCGTCTTCTTTCATCTGCGTTTTAATGGCAAGTTTTACCGCAGAGTTAGAGATTGTCTGGCTTAAATTAATCATTAAGGAATTTTCCGAAAGAGGCACCAAGGACTGCCATTCACTTACATAAATCTTTAACAATGTTCGACAACTCTGTTGTCGAGGTCATAAAAGTTGTTCAAATAAGTAAGAGCGCATAAAAGATCGTGTGCATTATAGTCTTGTTTCGATTGAACTTAACGGCACTCCGAATGAGAGAAATAAACGATTCAAGATCCAGATCAACATAGGGGTTGAAGCCTCGTATGGATTTCAAAATATCGTTTTCAGATTTTTTTTGTGGATTCGATCGAATGTATTTTTCGAGATTCTCTTTTTTGTCACGGTAAAATTGCAACGCTTCGTCGAATGATAATCCCATTTCGCCAAAATATCTTCAACGTGTTCCTCATCTTTTCCCTGTTTCAGGATTTCCAGCGCCTCCTCGCACGCGGAGATTTCTTTCATTAGGATTTCCGTATCACTGGAGTTCAATTTATCTTCCATTTTTTAAACAAGTTTCTCCCTTTGGGATGATCGCTTTCATAGCCCACATTCTATTTAAAGATCCGGCCTACAATCGTAAAGTTCAAGACGGATTTCGATTTTTCCGGATCGAAAAGAGACGCAAATTTAACTACGAATCCTTTTAATATTACCATTAAAAAGTAATTTAACGTGAGTTCGGCGTAAGAAAAATTTTCTAAAAATATGAGTCCTTATAATTTTAGAATTTATTCGTAAAATCGTGATTTGAGAGAGTTCCCACATTGAAAAAATCGATCTGTAAAGTTCAGATTCCAACTTCCAAAATCGCGAGTTCCTTAACACTGAACTCACTTTAATTTAAGATTATCGTTTGTAAAATAATACTCTTTGGGCTCATGAAAACGGTCCAAAATTAATAGATAATTAGAGTTGTTGAAAAATTCCATAGTGAAAATTCGTAAAATTGCTTCAATTGTTCATTCAATCCAATACAAACAGATCAAGAATTAATTTTTCAACAACTCTATTCTACAAAAATATAGAAGTTCTCAAAAATTATATCTAATTCTGAATTGTTGTTTTTTTGAAAAAGACTTCATATTCTACTTTTAAAACAAGCTCATCATAGTGCTCTTTTCATAGATTCCGAGCAGCAAACGTATTTCTAAAATTAACACTCAAGTCGATAGAGTTATCGGAAATAAATTTTCATTTCGTTGAAATGGGAAATTGAAGCGGTTTTGTTAAATTTCACTATTAAATTTTTCGACAACTCTAATATTAATTACTATCATTCAAATTTAGAAATGAGAACGAGTGGGGCTGGATTCTCAAAGGAACTTCCTTAAGACGGAACCATTAGAGCATTATAAATCCCTTAAGTAGATTTTTTAAAGCTCTACATCCCATTTGAGAATTCTTTCTGAAAAGTCACGCCGGAATCTCGAACTTGTTTCAGAGCTTCTCCATAACCTGCCAAAATTTTGAGTGCAAAATCGATTCGCCTTCTAATATAAGTATCTTCTTGACTTACGGGTTCGGGGCCATTAAGAACGTGTTCCGCATCTCTAACGATAATATGTTCGGGAATGTAACAGAGCCTGGTATTTTTATAACTGCTCATCCTAAGTTCGGCAATTGGATAGGCCCCTCCCCTACTCGCGGAAACCGCACATATCAAAACCGGTTTGTGACCAAGTAGAGTAGAGTTACAATAGAGAAGGAAGTTTTTTAGGCCGGGAGAGGCCATACCGGAATATTCCGGAGTTACAAAAACAAAAGCCTCCGCGTTTTTAAGTTCGGCTTCTATCGGTTTCCAAATCCTATCCCAAAACTCCCCACCTTCCCAAAAGGAATCATCCCAAACCGGAAGTTTATGATTTCCTAAATCAAGAATCCAACTCTGATGACCTAAAGATTCAAGTTTATTTCCTACCCAATTTGCGACCTTAACCGACTGTGAAATTTTTCTATGAGGACCGGCTATAATAGCGAACTTCATGTTTTCTCCATTTAAAGAATTTAATTAAAAATCATTTTAAAATAGTTATTTATCGTTTTTTCTAAAACCATAGCAGACTTTGGCTTTCGAAGTGTTTTTTTAATCTTTGATTCCGTATTTCTTTTTTAAAGAAGAAAGTTCTTTTAAAAATTTTTCCCTCTGTTGTGAAGAAAGTTTCCCGATCTGTAAAACGATCTTAGACTGAACCAATTTACGGGATGAAATGATTTCACCCCCCCTGCCTTCTTTTTGTTTTAAGAGTGCTTCCAGGTTTTTTACAGAAGTATCCTTTCCGGACTTAATCAGATCCGCCACCGATTTCTGATCGAGCCTCGCAATGGAACTCAATTGTTTTACGTATCTTTCGGTAAAACCTAAAATTTTAGAAACTTCTTCCGCCGTTTTTCTTTTTTCTTTTCTCAAAAATTGAATCGCACGTCCTACTTCCCAGGGGTTTAGGCTTTTTCTTTTTTCATTTTCCGCGAGAGCCATTTCAAAACATCTGTCTTCGGATGCCGAGGTTTCAATCGCAGGAATTGTATTCCATTTAAGAATTTTTGCAGCCTGGTATCTTCTTTCTCCCGCGACAATCTGATACTTTTTTCCGGACTTTCGGACTACGATCGGCTCGATCAATCCCAAGCGTTTCATAGATTCCACAAGATCGGAAACTTCTTCTTTTCCAAAAATCCTAGGCTGGGATGGATTGGGCACTATATCGGAAAGTTGTATTTCCGCTTTAGAAGATTCTTTTTCTCCAAAAGCGGTAAGAAGATCCATTCCCGCAAAATCAGATCGTTTAGCCATTTGAAATCCTCTCCATTAATTCCTCCGCTAAAGAAGAAAACATCTGCATAGCTTTGTTGTCGTATTCTCCCAAAAGTTTTTTCTTGGCCTGAGCCTGCGGAATCGATTCTCTTCTATAGACAACGGTATCAAAAACTTCAAAATATTTTCGAATGGCGTCCGCAAGTCCCGCAAGAGCACGCGCGTCTTCATACTGATTTAGAACGGCCCCCAAAAGATTGAGCGATGGATTTGCTTTTTTTTTAATTTTTAAAATTGTAGAATGTAAATCCTTTAGACCTTGAACGCTAAAAGCTCGTGTTTGAATCGGTATCAATACGTGATCGGCGGCGATCAAAGCATTTTCTAAAATCAGACCCAACGAGGGCGGACAATCTATGATAATATATTTATAACTAGAACGAACCGGTTTAAGCGCGTCTTTCAAAAGTTCAAAATCGTCCCTTTCATACGGAGTTGTAAAATTGGCCAGATGGATGGAAGAAGGTAATAAATCCAAATCCGGGGCGAGCCTAATCAACAATTCTTTTACTGGAATCTGATTCTCTCCCTTATAACCCAAAGAATGAAACACGGAATTTTCCACGGCACCAAAAAAAAGTTGAGTGATATTGGCCTGAGCGTCCCAGTCCACGAGGAGCACGGGTGCTGACTTAGAAAGCGCCTCCGCCAAACATACCGAAACCGTGGTTTTACCTTCTCCTCCTTTTTGGTTGGAAACTGCGATGATAGAGGAATCGTAGGTTTGTTTTTCGGTTTTTTGAAAATATTTTTCTATTACTTCACGATCAAATTTTCCTTTTCCGGCAGTCGGAATTTTCCATTCCTTCACCTTGGATAAGAATTCATCTTCCGAGGAAATTTCAAACTCATCTAAAATCTGTCTGATTGTTAGATTTTTAGAATTCATGAACCTTTAGTCTCTCCAGATCAATTTCATTTAGACAGATATACTCTGTCAAATCAAACTATGTCGCATCGATTTCAAAAACACTAAAAACTGTATTGCGTGGGTAGGGTAGGGCGGGTTAATCTGTCTTGATCCGTCAATTCAATCTTTCGGGGTGAAATGATTGCACCCCAGAATTGTCGGTAATTTAAACTTAGATAATAAACCTATGAAAATAAAACAAACTTCCTTTCTAATTTTAGCTTTACACTTTTTTTCGTTTTCACCGATTTACTCTCAAATCTCCACTTCGAACTCGGATGAAACTACCAAACCTTTTTCTACAAAAGAAAAACCCATTATAGCCGAAGAAACTTTTTTTAAAAAACTGATACGACAGTCTTCTTTTACAATACTCGCCGGAAGAAACGGAGGAGACAACATTTTCGAAACCGGTACCAAATACCCAAACCTTTCCGGACTTAAAGGAGGCTCTAGAATCACGTATGCAAGAGACTTCAACTACGCCGGGTTGGGGTTTACTCTTCGTTGGGAAAAATGGGAAGCCGATCTAAATCTAAAAACCACCGGACGTTATGTAAACGCAGGAGAGGGCAGGGACGAAGATTTCTTTTTAGGAGACCCGACGGTAGAAAGAGGAACCAAAATTTCGACGAGGGAATTCTCTTATTATGACACTCCTTATACTTTTATAGGTTCTCGAAATTTTGCGGACGGGAAGGGGCGTCTATCCATGAAAAACAATAGTCAATCTCTCATCCTAAGAAGATACTTCGGAGACGGAGAAGCCGACTATAGAAAAGAAGGAAAAGGATTTTATCTTACCGGCGGATTTCAATATACGTTTATGAAATACATTCTTTATGACGTGTTTCAATTTTTCGATTCTAGTCCGGTTTTTTTAAATAGAATAGGACTGGGTCTCAGTTTTTCATATTCTACTTACGAATTTCCTTTGGGTTTAGGATATAGATATTCAAATGGAGAATGGGTTTTTGAAACTTCTTTTTCCGGAATTTTTTGGACGGGACATTTTCGGGACTTTCACTATCAAAGGGCTCTTAACTTTATCGGAGACGTTTCGGGTTTTGGAATCGACTTCAACATAGGAGCGGGAAAAATTTTCGGGAACTATCTGATGTTTCTCAAACTCAACGAACACAGACTTTTCGGTGACGGACATTTTGTTACCAAAGGTGGACTCAGTGAAAGCGACATTTTATCCCAACATCTAGGCCATTATAAAAATTATATGAATCTAAAAGAATGGAACATAGAACTGTCACTGACCGGATTTTTGTACTAAGGAAATTCCAATTCTAAGTTTCCCGATAAAATCGGTAAAATTTAAAACCAACTTCAAAAGGAAAACGATCTGAAAAATAGAATTCTATTCATCAATCTAGGCGGCCCACGTAACGAATTTGAAATCGAAAAATTTCTAATCGATCTTTTTGAAGACCCTTTTGTTTTTGATCTTCCACTTCCGGAATGGATCCGAAGACCTTTAGGAAAATGGATCGCAAAAAAAAGAACTCCCAAAATCGCAAAGACCTACGAGTCCATGGGATTTGGAGGAGGTTCTCCTTTAGTTTCTGAAACCAACAAACAAGCGGACGCCATCACACAGACCCTCAAAAAAATTACGGGAGAAACCTGGGAAAGTATCGTCACTATGACCTGTGGTCATCCAAATATTAGGGACATACCTAGAGAATTTATGATTCCAAGTAATAAAAATATTATATTTCCATTATATCCTCATTTTTCTAGATCCACCGTTTTAAGTACCGCCAAACTTATAGAACAAAACGTTGGATTTTGTCCGTTAGGCGTCGAAGGTTGGGTTACACCTTTTCATTCTTCTCAAATTTATCTGGAATCGATTTTGAATTTGATTTTGGATTTTTTTCAAGGTAAACTGAATCAGAAAGACTTTTTACATTCCGATTCTTTTCGAAAAGTTCCCGACTGGGAAACGATCGACTTAGTTTTTAGTGCACACGGAATTCCGATCCGCCTAATCCAAAAAGGTGATCGTTACAAGGAAGAAATAGATTCCAACGTAAAAAACCTTAAAAAATTACTCTACGAAAATGGATTTTTAGGAAAATGTCATATTTCTTTTCAGAGTAGGGTAGGGCCTTCCAAGTGGACAGAACCAAACACGATCCAAATGTTAGAAGGATTAGGAAAAAAAGGAGTCAAAAGAGTAGCCATTTATCCGATCAGTTTTGTAAGCGATCACCTGGAAACCTTAGAAGAAATCGGAGAACAATTCAAAAAAGTAGCTCACCAAAATGGAATTTTAGAATACTACCGAATTCCGGCTCCCGGAATTTATCCTAAATTTATAGAAGCGATGGCAAAAATAGCGTTGGAATCTTCCCAGACCTCAAGAAAAGAATGTCTCTGTAAAAAACTGGGAGGTTTTAATTTAAATTCGGCAGAATGTACACGTCTGATTTCTTAAACAAATCTATATTACTCAATCCTAAAATCAAGTCCTCATATAATTGCCGTTTTACGGTAAGTGTCCATTTAAAATTCAAGATGATTTCGTTTTAAATTTTTAGCTTAACGTGAGCAGGACATAACAAATGCGAAAGCGATTATTATGCTGCGATCCATAGAGAGCCATAACCAACCCCACAAGTTGAATAGGATTTTAGAATCAAAATTGAACTAAAGCACAACGCTCTATGAATCGCGTTGTGGGGTTGGTTATGATAGAGAGCAGCACCTTAGTTTGAAAAATTCCGAAAGAATTGGAGCGAAAAGAACTCACTCACGTTAACTTATGTGCGTCCTTATTAATTCCGCATAACGTTCCAGGCTCTTTCCAAAATGGAACCGAGGCCGATACCGTATCTAAAATTCCCTTCTACAAAAATTCCTTCCGGCAGACTTCGATCTAATTCTTTGTTAAATTCAAGAAGAGCTAAATCGTATATCGGAAGAGCCGATTTCCAAATCGTAACATAATGATTGAGTGGCTCTTCATTTTGAATCGTTATCTTTTTTCGATCCTCTTCTAATACGTTTATAATTTCCCTTTCTTTGAATTTTACGATTTCTTGATCTAGAGCGCCTCCGAAAATAAAAGTTTCCGAGTAATGTCCTTTAGAAACTCTTCCCGAAAAAATAGAAGAATTGAACAAAACTCCTCGAGCTCTAAAACCAGAATCGGAAGGAAAAAGAATTCCGAATCCGTTCTTTTCTCCGAGCAAAGGTTGATTACCAAATCGAGTGACGGTTACAATTCCTAGAGTTTTACATAACTTTTCATATCTTTTAAATACTGGAAAACTGGATGATAGTAATTTTAAAGAAGATTCTAAGCCACAAGAAAGAATAATTTTCGAATTAGGATATTTTTTTCTAATCGAGCTTAGAGTAGGGGATTCTTGCGAATAATATATCTTAGAATTTGGAGACGATTTAATTTTCGCTTCCATTGCGTTTAAAAGTTCTCCTAAACCACCCCTAAAACTTACCGTTCCTCTTTTTTGTTTTGGATTTTTTGTTTTTATTTTTTTAATTCTACGAATATTCTTCAGTAAGGAGCCCTTAGAAGTAATCCAACCTCCTAACACAAGTTCGGCGGACATATCCTTTAGATTTCCTGCGTAAATTCCGCCTAGGCCTGGTTCCAATACGTTTTTTACCGCACCTTTCCCCAATACACGAACTCCCCACTGATAAACGGATTCTCCCGTTCGAATCTCGGCGGAGATCACTAAAATTCCATATAACACGCGCAAGGTGTCTAAAAAAGAAAGTGGAAATCTTGTAGGAGATCCATTTTTCCAGATAAATCTTTTTTTTGATTTTTTTTCTGCAGTAAGAATTTTCAAACCAAGCGTGGAAGCAAGCTCCTCGAGTTGATACGAATTTAAGACTCCATTGGCCGCAGTTTCTACAAGTCCAAAAGGTGTTTGGATGGATCCTACCAATCCTCCGGACCGGTTCTGTTTTTCGTAAAGAAACACAGACTTTCCCTCTAAAACGGCAAGAGTAGAATAAAGAAGTCCGGTAAAACCCGCTCCGATGACTATATAATCCGGTGATTGTGTTCTCACGGATCTACTTTGAAAAGAATCGAAAGATTGTAAATCAGCAATCGTAAATTCTTTTTAGTATTCTTAAAAGAATTATTGAGTTCTAATATAATCCAATCTTAGAATTGATACCTGTATCCGAATGTGTATTTGGACTCAAAGGTAGGCCCATTCGTAAAACCGCCGTTTGTCGTTCCGGAATTCGCCATCGGATTGTAATCAAAAATCAGTCCTTTTGTCGCTCCGTTTGAAATTCCTACCGTGGAAGAAATTTGTCCGCCAAAAATAAACGCATCCATCAAGTTGATGACATAGATTCCGGCTAACACACCTATGCTGGCTTGCAGATTTTTATAGGCCTTATCTACTGCTTCCCTTTTATCCTGGTAAGGACTTAACTCCTGATTGTAAAAATGAAGAACGACCGGATCGGTAATCACGGGAGGTAACTCCGGATTGGGCATTCCCAAAGCGGCGAGTGCGAGAGAACTATTTGAGTATGGATTTCCGTAACTCTCGTATTCTCTTTTGGCAACTACATACTTGCGATTATTCTCATATACTGCGTAACCAGCAGCCAGAAAAAGAGTAGGATAGATGATCGCCGCAAACTTTCTTTCGCTTGCCCATTGTCCCCAACCTGGAAGCACTACAGATCTTGCAAGGGCTCCGACTCTGGAAACTTCCGGTTGTTTTTTAGGTGGAGGAGGCGGGGGTGGAACCGGTTTATTTTTTTCCGCAGCCTCTCTTTCTCTTCTAAGTCTTTCTTCTTCCTCTTGTTGTTTTTTTAATTCTAGATTTCTTTGTTTTGTAAGTTTTTCTTCTTCTAATCTTTGGATTTCAGCGTTGCGGACTTTTTCTTCCTCTTCTTCGCTTACATCTTTATAAATTACTTTTAAAATTTCTTTTTTAGATATTACGTGTTTACCGTGTTTTGTTTGGATCGTAAGCGTCTTTTGATTTTGTGTAATTACCTTACCTCGATAACTTCCGCCTTCCTGAAGTAAAACGGTCTCCGCCGAAATCGAAAAAATGAATATAAAAAGTATGCCAAAAACTAAAACGAGTTTTTCCAAAGATGATTTCAAAACGGACCTTCCCACAATAAAAATACAACCTTTGATTTTAAGATTGTACTTCTTATCTATAATTTATTGGACAACTTTTTTGACCGAAGATCGAATCAAATCGAACTTGAAAAAACTCTCAATTCAGGACTTTTTCTGCGCAACCTCAAATCCAAACTTGTACAAACATTCCTAAGAAAAGGTCTACCTTTATCGGTCAAAGAGAGAAGATTTCCTTCCCATCTGACTAAAGTATCGTCCTCCATAGAGGCCAAATACAGCCTCACTTCTCCCAAAATTTCCTCCGGTACTATAACCTTTCCACTGGTCGATAATTGCAGAATCAAAGACCTTTGTATCAGATCTTCCTCGTTCAACTTATGTCCCCGAAGTGTGGCGAATCTTTCGGCGTGGATACGCTTTTGATATTTTTTGACAATTTTCTCGTTTTGATGAAAACAATCCCAACTATCAGAAATTGCGGAAACTCCAAGCCCCAAAAGCATATCCGTTGTTTTAGCAGTGTATCCCATAAAGTTTCGGTGTAGATTTCCGTTTTTGACAGCTTGAAAAAGTGAATCCGATTCCAACGCAAAATGATCCATTCCGATCTCGATATAACCCGCCTTTAAAAACATTTCTCTGGAAACTTCGTATAATTCCCGTTTTGCGGAACCGGAAGGTAAATCTATTTCCGTAAACAATCTTTGAGACGCCTTAAGCCAAGGAACGTGCGCGTAACTGTAAAACGCGATTCTATCCGGACGTAACTCTAAGGTTTTTTTAACGGTGCGTTTCATGTTTTGCAGATTTTGTTTCGGAAGTCCGTAAATCAAATCGAAGTTTACGGAAGTATATCCTAGTTTTCTAGAAAGTTCAGTGATTCTTTCCGTCATCTCGAAAGGTTGTGTACGGTTGACCAATCTCTGAACTTCCGGATCAAAATCTTGAACTCCTAAACTGATTCTCTTAAAACCGAAATCACGTAAGATTTTTAGTTGTGTATCTCTGGTTCTGCGGGGATCTACTTCGAGAGAAAATTCGTATTTGGAAGATAGATTCATTTTTTTTAATATTGAATCTAAAAGAATTTCCAAATTCTTCTCCGATAAGTAAGTAGGAGTCCCTCCTCCCAAATGGAGCTCTTTTAACTCTCTTTTCTCTATTTCCGGAACCTCTTTTACATAATTAGAAAATTCTAATAGAATAGATTCTATATACGGATCTTCCACGGAATGATTTTTTGTGATCGAAGTATTACAACCACAAAAAGAACAAAGAGTTTCACAAAATGGTATATGCAAATATAAAGAAAGCGATGAATGTTCAAAACGAAGACGTTTTCTTACTTTTTCCAACCATTCTTCCGTGGTAGGATTTTCGGACCAGTAAGGTACAGTAGGATAGCTAGTATATCTAGGTGCGGGAATATCATACTTTGCAATTAAATCTTTCACAGCAGTCATCGAAACGTATCTCTCACAATTTCTACAAATGTTTTCACATTGTATTCTGGCGTTTTTGGCATCACTCCGTGTCCCAGACCACAGACCCAACCAACTCTTTCTGCGGGGGGAAGTTCTCTAAAAGGTTTTAAATAATTCATTAGAACTTTCTTAAATTCCTCTCTTTCTAAAAATAATAAGGACTGATCAAAATTTCCTTGGATCATTCTATTTTCAGATTTAAAAACCTCTCTTAAATTCCATCTATGATCAAATCCAAAACCTGCGAGTGTGGCAATTTCTCGAATCATTTCAAAATGTGTAGATGAAGTTCCTCTTCCATAATATCCGACCTTTCCAGGATAAAAATCGGATAAGGTTTTTATTCCCGGCACTACGATCTCTCTAAAAAGTTCAGGGGAAAGATCTCCTCCCGCGGTATCAAAGATTAAAATTAACTCTGCTCCGGCTTCCAGTTGGATGGAGATATTCTTCTTTAAGAATTGAATTATCTTTTCTAAAAATTCTTTTCTTATTTCCGTCAAGGTTTTAGGAAGAAATAAATTTCCTTCGTGTTTTCCACAAACCGCATACGTAAACAAAGTCCAAGGACCGCCCACAAAACCAATCAGTGATTTCTCTTTTGGCAATCTTTCTAGAGTCAGTTGTATCGCCGTCTTTTGAAACTGCATAAAAGAAATTGAATCTTCTACTGACTTCAATTTGTTCAAATCCTCTTCAGAACGAATTTCTAAATCTAACACCGGACCTGAATCCGTATAATGAAGCCCCATCCCCAATGCTTCTAAAGGAAAAAGTATATCGGAAAAAAGAATCGCCACGTCAAAGTCAAATTCGCCTACGGGACCGTAGGCGACCTCCGCGGCCAAATCCGGATTTTTACATAACTCTTCGAAGGAATATTTTGCTCTGAGAGTTTGGTAGTGTTTATGATAACGACCCGCTTGTCTCATCATCCATACAGGAGGAATTTTTTGTGCGATTCCGCTTAAAACGTTTGTATATCTCTCATTCGGCATTTTTGATTTCTCCGGTCCACTGATAACCGACTCCTCTCACAGATCGGATTACTTTTTCTCCTTCTTTTCCGAAAGCCTGCCTGAGTCTTACGATCGAATTGTCTATCGTTCGATTGGTAGGAAAACTTTCTTCTCCCCAGAGTTTATCTAAAATTTCTGCACGACTGACCGTTCTATTTCTTTCGCTCACTAAAAAATGGAGTAGGGCACAGTCTCTTTTAGAAAGAGGAAATTCTTCAGCTCCTCTTTTGATCTGAAATCCTTGAAAGTCCAACATAAAATCCTTATATAGAAATCTGGTCTCTTCCAAGGAATGTTTATGAGATTCTAATACGTGTTTGACTCTTAAAAGTAACTCTTTGAGGTGAAACGGTTTTGGTATAAATTCCTCAGCGCCTAACTCAAATCCTCTGAGTCTTTCCGGAGCGCCTGCCTGTGCGGTTAAAAATAAAAACGGAGGACAGTCCTTACTTTCTTTCAACTCTTCCGCAAGAGTAAAACCGTCCCCATCCGGAAGACGTACATCTAAAAGAATTAGATGAGGTTTTTCTTCCTTAACCAACTTTTTTGCAGAAACAGCGGAGACGGTCCAAAGAACCTCGTATCCTTCTTTTTCCAAACGTTCCTGTAGAGTTTCTCCAAGGGAACGGTCGTCTTCGACTAACAAAAGTTTGGCTCTCATCGAACAGGTTCCTCCGGAAGAATCAAATCTACTCTAAACCCGGAAACTTGCGGCATGATCCGCATGGAACCTTTCATTTTTTTCATTAACTTTTTTATAATATATAAACCAATGCCGGTCCCACTTGTACTTCCGTGTTTTTGAAATGGAATTCCCAAGTTTTTATACTTTCCGTCAAAGCCGGATCCGTTATCCGTAATCGTTATCAAAATCTGATTTGGTATTTGTTTTTCTGAAACCACTTTTAAGACGTTCGCTTTTCCGTGTTTTAAGGAATTTTCCGCTAGATTTTTAAAAATACTTTCCAATGCTTTTCTATCTGCAGGAACAAACACATCCTCCAAACGAGAAAGGTCTATTTTTAATTCCGGGAAATCCTCACCTACAGAAAGAAACACGGAGCGTACATTCGTTCTTTCTATATAAAGAATTTCTGATCTTGTCAGGCTTGCAAGATACATCGCACGATTCATTTGAGATTCGATTCGTACCGAGTCTTTAAGCAATCTATGAATGAGTTTTTTTTCGTGACGATTCGGTGACTCTTCCTGTAGACTTTCCGCCTGAAGCCTAAGACTGGCTAAAGGAGTTTTCATTTCATGTGTTACAGTAGAAAAAAAATCGTGAATCATTTTGTTCCTACGAACGTCTCGATAGGATAACCAAATTAGTGTTATACCTCCTAACAAAAGCATGGAGAGAAAAAAAGTACCTTCCATTTTGATCATTCTACTCTGTCTTTCCAAAACCAAAAGACTTTCCGAAGCCGCGGACGCGTCTAGTTTTGCGCTGAGACCGGCCACAGTATTTGTAAGTTTAAGACCCAGCAAAAACCACCATATTCCCAAAGAAACCGTGATCAAAAGCCAGATGATCGCAAAAAAAATCCTAGAATTTTTCCAAAGATAAAACATTAGAACGTTTTAAGAGCCTTATCCGCAATCTCTAAAGTTTTTGCGATAACGTCATCATTATGCGCCCAAGATAAAAATCCCACTTCGTAACCGGAAGGAGCGAGATAAATTCCGTTCTTTAGAAAAGTATGAAATACTTTTGCAAAACTTTCCTTATGCCCTTCTGGAATCAGATCGATTCTACGCACTGGTTGTTGTGTTTTTTTCCGAAACCAAAATAAGGAAGAATGTACCACGGCCTCCCATTCTTGATCTGATCTTTTGTTCAGAAGTTTGATCATTTCGTTTGTAAAAACCTTAGTTCTATCATCTAACACTGAATAAATGGAATCTCTTTGTGCTTTTTTTAAAGTGGCGAGCCCGGCCCTCATTCCAAACGGATTTGCGCTCAGAGTACCCGCTTGATAAACCGGACCAGAAGGAGCGACCAGATCCAAAAGATCCCTTCTACCCGCGTAACAGCCGACAGGAAATCCTCCGCCTATAATTTTGCCATACGTAACTAAATCGGGACAAATTCCAAGTAAACCGGACATACCTTGAAAACCGGTCCTAAATCCGGAAATAACCTCGTCAAACACAACTAACGTTCCATACTTTTTAGCGATCTCTACGATCTTTAAAAGGAATTCCTTTCTTTGGACCAACAAACCATAGTTAGCCGGAAGAGGCTCTATGATCAAAGCGGCTATATTTTTTCCTTCCGTTTCAAACACTTTTTCTACGGAAGTCTCGTCGTCCAAAGGCAACACTAGAGTGTTCTCAATAGACATTGCAGAAATCCCGGCGCTATCAGAAGAAGATTCTCCTGCAAGTCCGGAACCGGCCTTTACAAGAAGAGAGTCTAAATGACCGTGATAACATCCGTCGAATTTTAAAATTTTTTCCCTCTCAGTAGCGGCTCGTGCAACACGAAGCGCACTCATCACCGCTTCGGTTCCTGAATTTACAAAACGAACTTTTTCTGCCCAAGGAACTTGACTTGAAATCAATTCCGCCAGTTCAAGAGAGTAGGGCTCTGCAGCTCCGAAACTCCAGGCAATTCCAACGGTATCACGAACCACTTCTTCTACTTCCGGATCTCTGTGGCCCAAAATCAAAGGACCAAAACTCAAACAGTAATCAATATACTCTTTACCAGATATGTCGGTTAACGTTGCTCCTTTTGCCGAAGCAAAAAATACGGGTGTACCTCCCACTGAGCGAAACGAACGGACCGGAGAATGAACTCCTCCGGGGGAAACTTTTTTTGCTCTTTCAAAAAGTTCTTCGGAAGTTTTTCCTTTCCAAAAATCGGAGATCAATTTAGAAGCTGGTTTGTTCTGGCTCAAGATAAAACCTCCTTACCTCTTCTAGCGGCATACGTAATCAGATAAGAAGCTCCTGCCCTCGAAAAAATCTGCCAGGTTTCGGATAACGCAGAATCAAAATCACAAAAACCGTTTTGTGAAAGATAATGGATCGAAGCGTATTCTCCACTAACTTGATAAACTCCCGTGGGGAGTCCCGTTTTTTCACGGATCGGACCGATAAGATCAATGGAGGTCATTCCTGGTTTAACCATCAGAAAGTCCGCACCTTCTTCTTTATCACGTATAGAAGAAAGAACGGCGTCCTCCCGGTTTCGAACGTCTATTTGATACGAAGAACGATCCCCTTGAGCCGGAGCAGAATCCGCCGCCGCACGAAACGGCCCGTAAAAATTACTTTTGAATTTAGTAGAATAACTTAAAATTGGAATATTCGAAAATCCGTTTACATCTAAAATCGCACGATGACTTTTGACTCTTCCGTCCATCATATCACTTGGTGCGATTCCGTCTGCGCCGGACTGCGCGTAAACCAAAGCAATATCCGAAAGATGTTTTACGGAAGTATGATTATCGATACTTCCATCCGAATGCAAAAGTCCACAATGACCGTGAGTGGTAAGAGAACACATACAGGTATCTATCCACAGAAAGGTTTCTGGAAATTTTTTCTTTAAAGAAAAAATGGAACGTTCATAGAAAGACTTAGGAATTTCCGAATTGGATTTAAACTCTGGAATAAGAAAGAGTATAAAATGAGTCACTCCCACTTTGAGATCCGATTCCACCTGTTTTAGGACAGAAGATTCTGTATCTCTGAAAACCCCAGGCAGAGAATCCATTTTTTCTTTTTCTTTCAAACCCTCTACGATAAAGATAGGCTGTATTAGTTTTTTTGAATTTAAACTTTCCGAAGACGCAAGATTTCTAAGTCTAGCGTTAAGGCGGATTCTTCTGTGTTTGGTTTCCAATTTTTTTTCCTTTGAATTCTTCCAGTCCCAGACTTGCAAGCCAGGACTCGTAACGTATAAAGATAGATAAATTTGCGGATTTTCCCAAAACCTTTCGGATATGAGAGTAAGTGATTCCGGGACCACAAGCGTGAAACCCGTTGCAGATTTGAGGAAAAATAGAAAGCGCCCTATCAAACTGAGACGCGCTCATCCAAAAAAAATGGGTCTTTTCGGAAAGATCAGGGTGATCTTCCATCGCCTGAGTTTGATACGTAAGAACTCTTCCCAAGTCGGAAGCGATCTCGGTAGAACCTATATGAGTACATTTTACAAAGTCCAAAGACTTTCCAAAAATGGAATGTTTCGGGAGTTCATCTTCCCCAAGAGCGTCCAAAGAACCATGAACCCAAATATCTCTTTGAGCAAGTTGGAACCAGGTTTTTAGGCCGGAAGTCCAAATAAGACCCGTATGTTCTAAAACAGGATTTAAATCGGGGAATGCATTGCCTCTAGTTACAAGCCAATCCTTTAAAATCAACTCCGCCGGAAGGATTGTTCTATCTTTTTGACCATCTTCGGAAAAGATCAATCCATTAGAAGAATCTAATGGAGTTCTTTTTTGTTTGACCGCTTCTCCTGGAACTGGATATACCCTATATACGGAATCCGCAGGAGGGGCAGAAATTTTAGAAAACTGTTCTTCAACTTCTAAAACCTCGCCGGAATCGGAAAAACCTCTTTGGTATAGAATTTTTCCATACGTTTTCTGAAGAATAGAAACCCCTATCTTTTGATGACAACCGCCCCCGAAACGTTTTAAAATTTTTCTCTCTTCCTCCACCGCCAAAACAACTTCCGATTTGCTCAAAGTTCGAATCCTATCTAAAACCCAATCGTCTTCGGTCCGCACCTCCGCAGCAATCGCACCCTGTCCCGGAGCGGTGGGGTTCAAAGAAAGGGGAAAAATCTGATAGACGGATTCATCCAAAGAATCTTTTAAAAACTTTCGTATTTCTTGATATTCTAATTCGTCCGAATTTAAAAAATCTTCCGACAAAAGCCGATCCAAGGCCGCCTTAGCAAGAACGAGACCGTCCGAATCCGATTCTTTCCATTTGCGGATTCTAGTCTGAATATTTCCACGGATGGGCAAAAAAACAAGAGACGAATTGGCATAACGAGAAGGCAAAGAAGAACTTAAGAATTTTCTTAAGTTATATTCTCTTCTCGGAGAAGACGTATGGATTTTTAAAACCGAAGGAGAATATTTAGAAAGGGAGGATTTTTTCCAAAGAAGAACGTCTCTTGGATCCGCACGGTCCAAAACTCCTACGACCGTAGTATCCGGACGCTCTTCCAAATCCAAGTCCTTCCAAGAATGAATGACTATATCCACTTTTTTTTCTACAAGATCCGCGGTAAGGTCTTGTGTAAAAACTCCTTTGGTTCCCATTTTCCAAAGAGGAGTTTGTAAGTCCTGATCCCCGGAGGCTTCTCGGAAAAAAAGTTCTACTTTAATTTCAGGAAACTTTTTCTTTAAGGCTTCGAGTACAAGATACGTTTGAAGTTTCGCAAGTGAACTTTTACGAGAACCTATCTTTAAAACGCGGGACAAGTCAGTTCTTCCCAACCGAAAATGAATTGCTGAGCTTCTAACTCTCTTTCTTCTATAAGTTCGTCTAAAAACGGCTGGAGCATTTTTCGAATCCGCCAAGTTCTTTCTTCGGTCTCACGAATAGAATCCAACATTTCGGCGAAAGATATATACGAAATCGTATCAGGCCAATCTTTTTCCAGAGGAACTTCCCTAAAATCTACTACAACCGTACCTCTCGTGATAGAATTCATACAACTGCTAAGATCGATAGGAGCCGCAATCACGATTGCTCTATCGGCAGGATCCCATTCGTTTAATAATTTTATAGACACGCTAAATTGTTTAGAAAGTTCTAATATACGTTTTTGATTCCGACCAACAAGAAGTACATTTCGATGTTTTAACCAAGGAAGAATTTTTTCCGCGAGTTGTCCCGTTCCTAAAATAGAAACGGAATCGTAGTCCTTGAGATATTTATTTGCAAGCCCACCGTAAGATTGTTCCCCTATATTTTGAAGATAACGGGAACGGACACTTCTCGAATCTTGAATGAGAGAATCTCTGAGTCTTGCAAGATATTCTCCAAAAGCAGAGGAGGGGAGAATTTTAAACTTATTTCTAAATTGAGAGAGAACTTCCGTTTCACCTAAAAGTTTGGAATGAAGGCCAGAGATAACCTCTAGAACAAAACGGTATCCTTGATAACCGGAATATTTTTCCAAAGTAATCGGAAGACCGGAAGGTTCACGATGAATTCTACTGTCTGTGATCCAAATTGTACGCATACAAGTAGACCAAGAATAAGAACCTGGAATTTCTAAATTTTCCCGATCTTTTTGAGTCGAATGATAAACTCTCAGAGTGGACCACATACCAATAAAAGAACTATACCAGTTTTAAAGCGTTGATTGTCAAAGAAGTGTCATTCTTATAAAAAAGTTTCTGTTGACTTTATTGAGACTAATTTTCAATTTGGGCTTATGCACCTAAGTCTGCAAATACAAGATTGGATCGTATATGGAATCGTTAGCCTAACGGTAATTCGGCTTTTTTTTCCGTTACTATCCGTTCTTCGAGAACTGGTCGGCAAACCGACCCGCTTAAAAGAAGAAGACTTCGGTTGTTATAACGGAGCGTGTAAAAGTTGCGATGTCACGCCGTCCTCTACTTCAAAAAAGAACGACCCTATTTTCCACTAAAGCCAGGGCGACCCCATCCTCTTCATTGCTATATCGCGTAACGTGTCTTGTGGAATTTTTGATTTCAGGAATCGCGTTTTTCATCGCAAAACCGACGCCGGAATGAAGAATCATTTCAAGATCATTCCTTTCGTCTCCGAAAGAGATCACACCTTTTCCATCCAAACCTTTTAAGGAAAGAAATCTGGAAATCCCAGACCACTTAGATACAGAGGCATTGATGATTTCTACACAATAAGAAACACCAGGAATTTTAGTGAGAATACATCTAAGTTCACACGACTCCGGAAGAGAATGAATTTTACAGATGAGAGAATCTAAATCTTCTTTATGAAGAGAAAGAAAACAGACGACTAAAA
Organism: Leptospira kirschneri serovar Cynopteri str. 3522 CT; assembly: GCF_000243695.2. NCBI lineage: Bacteria > Pseudomonadati > Spirochaetota > Leptospiria > Leptospirales > Leptospiraceae > Leptospira > Leptospira kirschneri. Next base: position 271,976 of record NZ_AHMN02000007.1, read on the forward strand.
TTTTTTCAAGATCCGCGGAAAGAAAATCTCCGATCGCCTTTGTTCTAGAGTGATCTCCACCGGAATAATTATGATATGCTTTATGGGTAATCGGAATTTCGGTAAGCATATCCACACCTTCTTCAAATTGATCTACGTGTAAGATAGGAGGAGTATGAAACTCTTTTCCTATTTGAAGAATTTTTTGAACGACTTCTAACCTCAAATAACTTTCGGAAATTCTTTCTGCACTCGGAGATTTACGTAAAATCTGTCCATTGTTGGACACTACGTGAAGTTCTCCTTTGAATTCTTTTGCAAAACCGAAAGTGGAATAGAATCTTCTTCCAGTAGCGATTACTAAATTTTTTCCTTGATCAATCGCCTTTTGAAGAACTGCGTGTGTTAAAGAAGAAATTCTACTTTTAGAATTGAGAAGGGTTCCGTCTAAATCGACTGCGATGGTATGAATTTGAGTAGGGTCAAAAGACATAGATTTTTTCAATTCACCAGAATCTAAAAATTTAGAGAATGATTTTTTTAAATCCAATCATCATGTTTTTACAATTAAAACGCCTCGGTTCGTTTTTTATTGAACTTTAAAAAAATTTAATAAACCCAAAAAAGGCGACGGACCGCACTTGAACTTCAGTCAATCAATTGCATAAAAGAAACATAATACGATATTTCGTCTTTAGTTATAATTTGTTATAGAATGCAATTCGCAGAGAGCCATAATCAATCCACAAATTTTGGATCCCGAAAACGCGACCCTTAGGAGAGCGTTTTGCTGAGTTCTTTAACGCGATCTGTCGAGCGCCCGTAGAAACGAGACGCTGAGTTTGATAGAGGCGGCTTAAGTTTAACACATCGATCCCTTTCGCGTCATGCCAAATTCACATTAAAATAGGTATGTAATAAGAAATTTCTTTTGGTTCCTGGTCAGATCCTTTTTATGGAAGAATTAGAATTCTTTTATATTAAATCTGAGTGATTTTTATTCTTTTAGGTAGTATGGGTATTTATCCGTCATCGGGTTTGGTTCGAATTTTAATTCTCTTGAAATGAGATTTTGTCTCCTGTTGATCTTCCAAGTCATTTCGTAAGTCCAGTGAAAGCTAGGAACTCCCCGGTTCAAACTTTTCACAAAAAAATCCTCCTTTCCACCAAGGTCTTCCAGCCAAAGCATATAATTAAAAAGATAACACCTCGAAACCCCATGAGCCGCTGCCAGCACACCTAAAGTAGCCCAAACACCGGTATGAACTCGAATACTAAACTTCTTCATTTTACCAACGTCTCGATTGTATTTGATTTTACCCGCCCGGTTATGAAGACGTTTCATAGAAGCGATCTGCTTAGAATATTTTCTCAACAAAAAAGGAAGTTTACCCCGAAGCGCTTTTCTTTCTTGAAGATTCAAACGATTCCAATAAACATCTGGAACTAAAAGAGAATCTGTACCAACAGAACCTTCCACCAAAGCAGATTCAATTTTTTGACCGTCGTCCAATAAAAGAATGTCCATACCAGAAAACGGTTCTGCGAACTTTCCAAGCGGAACAGTTTATGAAGAAATTTTAACGTGACGGTGTAAGAAAATTTTGTCGAATAAAAAACTCAATGTTGCTCCTTATCATAACCAACCCCACAAACATTTAGATCTCAATATAAATCTATCCGGGATTACTACAAGTCCTCTGTAAAACTTTCGCCCTAGAACGCGACCCTTAGGAGAGCGTTTTGCTGAGTTTAAACGCGATCTGCCGAACGATTCATGGAGAGTGAGACACTAAGTTTGATAGAGAGCGTTGCATGAGTTTTCCCTAATTTTGGGTGGCAACTCAATGAATTGCTTCCCATGGGTCGCAATTCAGGTGGAAGTTAGAAAGATTTGAGAGACTTTTCTCTATCAGAAAAACATACTTTTTGCAAGTAAAAAGACTCATTCTTGTCGGAACACTTGAAAAATGTGCGTTGATTCTAAAATCCTATTCAATTGTCGGTAAAGTTATGATAGAGAGCGTAGCTTGAGCTCCTTACGTTTCAATCGCTTTCGCATCGGGGTTCTATAGAACTTACGCGAAACGGCGGTTTGTAATAAAGATCGTGGTATTATATTATAATGCTACTTTGAAGTTTTTACGAAAATTAAAATCTTCCGTAAAAAAGTCGGACGTGGGAACTACCACATTTTACAAAAAGTTCATCTGTAAAATAATTGTAGGAACTCATAATAAATCCAAACTTTATCCTGCAGGATTACTCCAAACTTTGAAATTACTATTCAGATGTATAAAAAGAATACTATGATGAACTGTTTCAAAAGTTAAAATGTCGAATTATTTTGAATCAGACGCGATTTTTGGAGACTTTGTATTTCTGTAAAATCACTCTTCATTTTTTGATACCGTTTTCCGCACTCGAGCAGCAAATCACGAAAAATGAATGTTTTAAAAAACGCAAAACGATTATTTGTAGTAATTCCAACTTTTGAAAACTTTTTCTATCAAAAGCGCAAGCGGATTTTACAGTTATTTTTTCTAGGAAGTATTACAAATTCAGGAAAAATAAAATTGTAAGAAGAGACTTTCTTTTTAAGACAAAAAATTAAAACCTAGTAAAAATATTATGGAATTCAGTTTAGCCTATTCTCCCTGTCCAAACGATACGTTTTTATTCTACCACCTAACGAAAGGCAAGGCGACGGAACAATTTCAAGTTCGCGAAGAACTTCACGACGTAGAACAATTAAACCGAGCCGCATTCCAAGGGAAATACCAAGTAACTAAACTTTCTTTTGCAGCGTATTTTTCGGTAATGGATCGATATTCCATATTAGATTCCGGCTCCGCGCTGGGCAAAAATTGTGGACCGATACTCGTTTATAAAAAAGAAAAAAATCCAGGAAGCCCCAAGGGAAAAAAAATTCTCATTCCGGGAGAATTGACAACTGCGAATCTTCTTCTAAAACTTTTTCTAAATAACGATTTTCATCCGATTCCGGTCCGTTATGACAAAATCATTCCACTTCTTTTGTCGGGAGAATCGGACTTAGGAGTTTTGATTCATGAAGAAAGGTTCACCTATGAAAAACAAGGTCTATCTAAACTACAAGACCTAGGAGAATGGTGGGAAGAAACAACAGGCAAACACATTCCGTTAGGCGCCATTGCGTTCCAAAGAAAGATAGAAAAAAGATGGAAGGAAAATTTCGATTCCGCTTTAAAATTAAGTCTAGATCTTGCTTATAAAAATCGAGAAACAACTTACGCATACATTCTCAAACATTCTCAGGATACTACACGAGAAGTCGTAGATTCACATATCGATCTTTATGTGAATCAATTTACCCGTTCTCTTGGAACCGAAGGCAGAGACTCAATTCTCACATTGTATCAGAAAGGGGTAAGCGCTGGTTTTTTACCACCCGGAAAAGAAAAAGAACTCTTTTAAATCAAACGAAACCGATCACTTTAAAGGTAGATTCCTCATCTATTTCAACGCAAGTTCGGTGTAAGCAATCCGTTTTTATCTTAACGTGAGTTCGACGTAAGAAAATTGGGGCGAATAATAAACTCAGGTGCTGCTCTCTACGGATCGCGTTCTAAATTGAAACTAAAAACTATATGTTGTATAACGTTTCTTGCATGCAATTGATTAACCAGAGAGCCGGGCCAGTTGTGGCAAGCTCTCTATCATCAACTTCTCCAAAGGAGATTGTACATTCTAAGTTTTTAAACAGATTCACCTTTGAGTTCTCTTACGATGTCGTAACTAGCGTGCGATTGATTGAGAGTATAAAGATGAATTCCGGGAACTCCCATCGCCAACAACTCTCTACATTGTTTTACGGAAAAGTTTAAACTTCTTCTGTAAAATTCCTCGGGACGATGTTCCACTTCTTGCAAATCTTGGATGAGAGAAGAGGGGAACTCACAACCGGCCATAGAACGAAATCTATCTATCTGAGAAAAAGAAGTGATCGGCATTATCCCTGGAATAACAGGAACTTGAATTCCGACCTTTCGAACTAAATTCAAAAAGTTTTCAAAAATAGGATTCACAAAAAAAAGTTGAGATACTAAAAAATCAGTTCCTGCGTCCACCTTTAGTTTTAAATTTCTCACGTCTTCTTCTAAAGTTTTTGCGTTCGGATGTTTTTCAGGATAACAACCGCCACCGATACAAAAATCCAACTTTTCAGAACGAATAAAAGAAACGAGTTCAGTTGCATTCTCAAAACCATTTTCTACTTTTTTAAATTCTCCTTCTCCTTTTGGCGGATCTCCTCGCAATGCCATCAAGTTTACAATCCCGGATGATCGGATCCATTTTAAAGTTTCCAAAATCTGGCCTTTGTCACTCCCCACACAAGTAAAATGAGAAACCGTAGGAAAAGAATAATTCTTAGAAATCCGAGATAAAATCTGTGCGGTTTTGTCTCTTGTAGAACCTCCCGCTCCATATGTAACCGTAATAAAGTCCGGATTGAGTAGTGATAACTCTTTCACGGTCTCCATCAATTTCAAATCTCCTTCCGGAGTTTTTGGAGGAAAGAACTCAAACGAATACACCGGTCCCTTTGTAGAACCGTAAATTTCAGATACTTTTTTCATAAACTCCCGATTATTGAAAACAAAGAAGAATTTGGATTTGTCCTCGGCCGCTACGAAGAGAAGTTAGAGCTTTTCCGAAAAGCGAACCTGGACGTAAAGATTCCGCCGAAATTCGAACAGCGTGCCCACCAGTTAAACCGGTCACCAATAAATTTCCGGGTTGAATCGGGTAGGAAGATGCGTCCGCATTTACAGTCGTAACTCCTGAAACCGCAACCAACCAATGAGGTCCGTCAGAAGAAGAGGGCTGGCCGCCAAATAAAAGCGCCGCCGATTTCACGGCGACTCCGATCGTATGTGTTGCGTTAGCCGATTTTGCTTTTTGCAATCTACCATCTTCCCCCATCACCAAAATATCCCCCTCGGAAATTACGTCTGATGGATTTACCGGAAAAAATCGGGCGATACAATCCGTATTTTTTCCTGTCGAAATTCGGACAGTACCCAAAAATTCAGATTCTCCTTCCGCAAGAAGTGCTTTTCCGGATCCAGTTTCTCCTAAAGAAGGAACTCCTTTTCCTGTTGCCAAAAGGGCAACGCCTGATCTGGAATGGAAAATTCCACCAAATCCGCGTTTGGCGAGACCGATGATACCTGCAGAATCTTTATCTACCGAAGAAGAATCTCCTCGAACCCCAAACTTTTCGCCATATCCAATGAGTCCCGTGTTACGGGCAACACCTACAACACCGGCTCCTTTTTCACTTTCATTTCTTCCGTAAATTGGAGAATGATTTTCCGGAGGAGGAGAAATATTTGCATAGGTGGCTTCGGTATTTCCTTTTACTTTCAGCAAACCAGTGTGAGAGCTAAAGTCATGACCTATTGGCGCATAATTGTGAGTGTGAGGTTTAGGATCTCTTTTATCAGATAATCTAGGATCATCCGCAGAGACTACTTTCCCTGGCACTGAATTGCCAAGAGTTGCAAATTCTACGATTCCAGGATAAGAGGTAGTGGCATTTCGAAGTCGTTTATCATTTCCTTGAACTACAACTCCTTCTTTTGATTCGCCAGATTGTGCCAATTGAACAATTCCATAGGTTTCGGCTGTGGCGATTTTTAGTCGTTTATCGTTTCCTTGAACTGCGGCCTCTGAAGATTCTTCTCCGTTTTTTGCGAAACGTACAATACCAGGAAATTCCGTACCAGCTTTTCTCAATCTAGGATCATCCGCAGTAACTGCCTTTCCCGGTTCAGCTCCACCTGGTTCCGAAAGAATCGCCAATCCATATTTTTTTGACGTGGCAATTTTCAACCGATCGTCATTTCCTTGAACCACAACTCCTTCCTTTGTTTCCCCATTCTCAGCCAGCTCTACAATTCCAAGACTGGATATGGTAGCCGTCCGCAAACGGTCATCATTTCCTTGCACAACTCGATCCGCCCGATTTTCGCCATTAGATGCCAGTCTAACCAAGCCATATGCCAGCTCAGTGGCGTGTTTCAGTCGTTTATCATTTCCTTGTACAACAAGCCCTTCTTTTTCTTCTCCATCTCCGGCAAGTTCTACAATCCCTTTATATTCAGTAGAAGCGTCTCTAAGTCTTCGATCATTTGATTGAACCGCAGCTCCTTCTGAATTTTCTCCATCTACCGCAAGACGCACCAATCCGGATCTTAGAACCGTCGCGTAGGGTAGAGGCTCAGAGGTAGGCTTGTTTGTCAAATCGCTAAGATGCGGAGTCGCATACAATTCTAACTCTACAATTTTAGTTTGATAAAATTCCTGATTTTTTTTCTCTTTTTGCCGTGCAACTAATTTCAAATAACGTACGTTTGTTGGCAAAAATCTCCACTGATACCAGACTCCTGGTTCAGACAGGAATTGGTTTTCTTCCAACAATTGATTCCAAGAAAGATCGTCTTCGCTGTAATAAACCGTAAAACTCTCCGGAAAAAAAGTAGGATCGAGCTTTGGAGTAAAAAGACGCAATTCGTTTACTCGACTGATTGATCCCAAATCGATCAGTAAAAATTCTTCCCCCGGTTTTGAAACTTCTTTAGAGGACCAACCATAGTCAGATCTTTGATCTATTAAATTTTCTTTTACCCAAAATCGGTCTTGTTCGGAACTGACTTGAATTTTAACAATTCCTGAAATACCGACTTCCAACTGACCAAGAGAAATTTTATATTTCCCTGAATTATCTTTTTCCGAAACCTGACTGATTAATTTCAGGTATTTCGCTTGAACGAGTGAAAAATTCCATTGACCCGTTTTTTGATTCAAACGTTTGAATCCAGTCTCTTGTAAAATTGGTTCCCAAACGATTCCGTCCATAGAAATTTCAAATCGAAACGTATCTGGAAAAAAAGCGATTTCTTGCGAATTCGAGTGAAGGCGAATTTGATTGAGGCTGGAGACGCTGTCAAAATGAAGCGTTAGTGAAGAAATCCCTGGTGAATTTTTGATTTCGGAGTAGCGGAGTAATTTTCCATCTTTTAGATCATAAGTTCCTGTCGATTTGATTTCACGGATTTTGATCAAATCGGGGTGGCTGATTCGAATTGATTCAGAATTCATTCAAGATTTTTCCTGGTTTTCTTTTTTAGTGTTTTGTGGAAGTAATTCGATTTTCTTCGTTTTTCGCGGAAAATATAACCAATATCGGAGGACGGATTTCCTCTGTGAAGTACTTTGCTATAATCATCCGCAAGGATTCTGTAACTGGGTCCAAGATACAAAGTGTTCTTCCATCTGGCTCTACTCTAATCTTTTCCAGTGTCTCTATACTAGATTTAGCTAATCGTTCTTTTGACCAACGTAAAAATCCATTCCAACTTGTTTCTCTCTCATTGTATCTTTCTTGATTTTGATTAAATTCCGGCATAAAATCGTCTTTGGCTTTTGTTAAATTTTTACATATTCCTTGCACATACCTTAAGTTGGTTTCCATTCCTCGTCCTCTAGCGATAGTAAGTGCTTCTGTTAGAGTTGTAGATCCATATTCTTTTTCTAATTCATCTAAACTTACTTGTTTTTTTCTCTTTTCTGGTTCTTGGTGCTGGTTATTTGTAATTGTTATATTTATATGGTTTGGGGCTACTTCTCCAGACCCCTGAGGACCATTTTTCCCCACCCCCTGGGTTTCCGTTTCCCCACCCCCTGGGTTTCCAAAATTATACCCCTGGGGTGGTATTTTGGATCCAGGGTAGTTAAAACAAAAATAATACCGTGAACTTGTGTGCCCTGTTCCAGGCGTAACTTGAAGTAGTCCTGCTTGAATCAGGTCTCTTTTTCCTTGTATGATTGATTTTTTTGTTTTAAAGCCCGTTAGTCTTAACAGTATTTCTGTACTTGGCCAGACTGGCTTAAAATGCTGATCACTAAATTTAAGCAGCACTAAATAGAGTGTTTTTGCTGCTGACGATAGATTGGCCCAGACTCCAGACTCTATTATGTCTGCAAAAAATTTTATGTATGGATAATGCTCACCCATCGGCTTTCGGGATCCTTCCTTATTAGAAAGTACATTAATTTTAAGCAAAAATCCCGAAGATAGTTGACATTATCTGACATAATGATAGTTATGTCTCATCCAACAACATTCCTTCGGGAGAATCCGGCCCCTGGTTCAGGCCAGGGGAATTTTTTTATCCGGATTTTAATAGCGCGGGTTCGATTTTGACCGAGTTGAATTTCTCGGCTCTGTCAGTGGATCTAATTTGGTTATCTTGTTGTGATTTCCGCATTCATTTTTTTATCGAACTCACGCTAAATAATATTTTTAAGCTCCTCTCGCTGGCGAGAGGGTACTATATTTCCGTTTACTATATTATGTCACATTAAACATTTCAACTGTGGGTTTGTCAACCCATTGGTTTATTTTTCCCTTATTTTTAATTTTTTCTTTTACTAAGTACTTGTATGTACTTTTGATGTCGCTTAATCATTTTGTTAAGCGACATCAATTTACGAGACTTCGAATTTTTTGCGGATTTCTTTTTTTATCAATTTTAAAATCTCACCTAACAATGCTTCATCGTGGGAGGTAATTTGAATGAGCCCTTGTTTTTTGGTGATTTTATATTCTGCTGACTTTGGATTTGATGTTTTGGAATTTGTGCTGGATGTAATTTTAGGGGTGAATAAATTTTCTTCTTCCCGGTTAAAAGATTTTGCATCTTTTACAGTTTTTAATGCACCCGTCTGAAACAAATTTAAGAATTCGGCAAACGTTCCTTTTCGAGATGCAGCAACTGCTTGGATTAGTAGATTTTTACTTTCAATTCCCGCTTCTTTACAGGATCTAAGTTCCTCTTTGTTTAAATTGGAAATTCCGAGGAGTTCTGTCATATAACTTCTGCTTTTCCCAAAAAGAGTTCCTAGTTCTTGATCTGTGTATTTAAAACTTGTCTTTAAATGTGACATGGCCTCTATTTCTTCATAAGGCGATAGATTTTCTCTTTGGAGGTTTTCTATGATGGCAAGTCGGAATGTTTCTTTTTCGTCTCGGTCTAAAATTTTACATTCTACTTCTGCCCAGCCTAATTGTTTTGCTGCGTGATATCTTCTTTCTCCGGCTACGATTTTGTAGTTTTCGTCTTCCGGATTTTGTTTTGTTACGATGATCGGTTGTAAAAGCCCATCTTTTTCCAGGCTTCTTGCAAGGTCGTCTACGCCTTTTTTTCGGTCTTGTCTAGGCTGGTTTTCCGACGGAAGTATTTTATCAAGTCGAATTTTTCGAACGGTCCCTTCCAGTTTTTCTGCTTGAAATACATCCGCGAGGGAGCCGAGTCGTTTACTTTTTGAGCTCATTTAAAAACTCCTCTATAAATCCTTCGTATTCTTGGGCTTGTTTGCTTGTTTTGTTATACTCAAATACTGATTTTTTAGCTAAATGAGATTCTCCGACTGCTACTCCGTCTGAAATGCTCGTTTCAAAAATTCGAAAATATTTTGTCAAAACGGGGACAATTGTTTTTGTCAATAAGGTCTGGGGTTTGAGTTGTGTAACTAAGGCTCCTAAAATTTCTAAATTTGGATTAATTCTTTTTTTAATGCTAGTGATTGTTTGTTGGAGTCCTACAATTCCATCGACCGAAAATTTTTCAGCCTGAAGTGGGATCAGTACATAGTTGGAGCTGACGAGCGCGTTGATCGTAAAAATGGATAAACTAGGTGGACAGTCTATGATACAAAAATCTATTCCGTCTAATCCTTGTAATGAGTCTCTTAAGATATAAGGCGCGTCTACTGAGCTTCCAGAAAGTGTTTCCACTTCGGCAAGATTCATTTTAGAAGGTGCTAAAAAGAGATCTGGTTGTCTCGTTTTTATCATGATTTCTTTGATTGTCATTCTTGAGTTGAAAACTCCGTGCATAGATTTCTCTAAACTTTCCGGATTGGTAAAGATGCCCGTTGAATTTGCCTGGGGATCTATGTCAACGAGTAGGGTTTTTTTCCCTCTTCTCGCCAGCCCCATAGATAAGTTGAGGGAAGTTGTAGTTTTGCCTTCTCCACCTTTTTGATTTGCTATAGATACGACTATCATGAATTCTACCTTATGTTCTATTGTCGGATATCCGACATTGAATCCTTATCTTTGCTGGATTTGATTTATAGAAATTTTGTTTTAAGAATTAAATAAACCGTCTTGTTTTTGGTCTTATTTCCAGATGGGATTATGCTTTTTTTATATTCAATCATTTATCTAAAATTGATATTTTTTCCTGCAATTTATTCAAAGTGTCGGACGTCCGACATGGCTTCTGTACTTAGTTGACAGGATGCTTAATTTTAAACATCTTTCTTTTGTGCACCCGTCTTTATTCAATCTATTCTTTTCTGATTCTTCTTCCTCTAAAAGTAAAAAGGAAGATTTTTCAAATGTTTTGGATGAATGGATCCGTTTTTCCAACGGAGTTTGTGGGGTTCTTACTCTGAGTTTTGATAAAGGTAAATCCTTGGAAGAAATTGCCAGCGTTGGTTATGACGAAGATGGCTTTTTTTATTCTTTTTTATCTAGGTCTACTGGAAATTTGGATAAACTTAATTCGAGTTCTGATTTTTTCCCATTTTGGTTTTCTTCTTCTGAACATGATCTTTTTCATCCTAACTCTGTGGGCTGTTTGGTTGGCGCTATTCGAGGTGATTCTTTTTTAGAAGGTTTCTTTTTGGTCGAATTTTTAGAAAAACCTTCTGACGCAATCATTACACTTTGGGCTTTACTTTCAAAAGTAATCTCTGATAATTCTCGTTCGAATATTTCTGTTTTGCGTGCTCGTTCTTCGGTTCGTACCGATTTTAAAAAAGAGAACGTTGGGGAATTTTTAGCTGAAGCGTGTGGGATTTTGCCTTTGCCGGATTGGCTTAAAAATAAAAGTTCTTGGGTTAGAATTTCGGGTCTTCCTGGTTCTGGAAAAAAGACTTTGGGTAAATGGTTACATCGAAATCTCAGTCCGGAAAAAGGAATTTTGGTCATTGGTTTTTTACCAGAACAGATTTCTAAATTGGAAAAGTCTTTGGACGAATGGATTCGTATGACTGATTCCGGTTCTATTTTAATCGAAGGTACCGAAAAATTTTCTTCGATTCATCAAAAGTTTTTTTTCAAACTTCTTTCTGAAAGGGCTATTGATTATAGATTAATTTTTACGGAAACTCAGGGCGCTGAATCTTTCGAAATTTTCAAACCTTTTCGGGAATTTTTGCTGCAGAAAACGATTTTTATTCCTAGTTTAGATTCGTTTCATTCTCCACAAATGAATTCTTTAATTCAATTGATTTTAGAAGAATTAAAAGTATCTATGGGTCGCGAAGATCTTAGATTGTCGGAGAAAAATTTGCAAAAGATTCTTAAAATGAATTTTGATAGAAATCTTTCTAGCTTGCGTAATCTTTTAGAAGAATCTATTTTGAGTTCTTCCGGTTCAGAAATTGAAATTTTAGACCGAAAAGAAATTCGAGATAGGGTTTTAACGATTCCGGACTCTGAGGATCTCGACCTCCGAACTGCGGTGGAAGCTGTCGAAAGGCAGAAAATTCTTCTGGCTCAAAAATTATTCGGTGGAAATCAGATTCGAATGGCGCGTGCCCTCGGTATTTCCAGAGGGTCTTTGCAGTACAAACTTAAACAATTGGAGATTGGTTAACGTGGATCTCGATTCTCTTTATGAAGAACGAAAAACTCCAGGCGGATTTTTAGTCAAAGTTCGTCTTGCAAAAATGACCTATGTCGTTTTTACCCAAAGAGGACCAGAGGTTCCTCGGGGTTCTAAAAATAATTCAATCGTAGTTTCGGTTCCTCGGATCGCTTTTTTGGGATCTCAATTTAATCTTTCTCATTTTCGTTTGGGTGAATTGAGTTTCGTAAACGTAAAACAGGGTAAGCTCGTAATTCCCTATCAACATTCTAATTCCGGAAACGAAGTTCGAACGATTTTTTTGAACAGTGGAAGTGATTGTGACGTTCTTCCAGTTGTGGTCTATCATTTTCAAAATAGCGAAGGTTTGATTCGATCTAAAGACGAGGGTATAGAAATGCATCATCTTGTTTTGGATGAGTCGTATCCACGTCAAGATCTGATTGCATTGAAGATTCGATTCCCGTCTTTGAACATGTTGATCGTTCGGAAAAAAGTAGTTTCTCATAAAACTTCTGAAACTTCCACCGAAACGGACAAAGGGAAAGAATCTGGAATTGTGGATTTCAACAAAGTTCGAGCCGCGGACATCATGGATTCTGGAAATTTAAATATTCATTCTGGAAATCCAGTCTTTTTAGCTCGGATTCATTTAAGAAGAATGGATCTTGAAAAAGTAAAACAATTACTTTTGGATTTTCAATTAAAGCCGGAAGAAGTTTCTTTTATTCGAACTTTTTTTGCGGTAATGATTCGAAACGAGTTTGAAAAAGACGAGTTAAAACAAGTAAAACAAAAACTTCTCAATTTGGACGAAGGTTTTCGTCTTGCAGAGTTAATTCTTGAAATGAAAATTCACGAGTTTGAAGTGGAGCTTGAAAAAAACTTTGGACCTGAAATTGCAAGTATGTGTTACGCGCTTCTTGAAAAAGAACAAGATCGTGCGCAAGAGGAAGAAAAGGGGATTATTCTCTGGGAATGGAAACTTCGAGTAAAGCGTCTTTTTCGCAAAAGCGCCTGAAGAATTCTTAAAAAACTTTCAAAAAATACTAAAAAAAGCTTCCTTTTTCTTGAAAAACAGGCAAATTATAGAAAATTACTATGTTTTTTAGAACAAGAACATTCTTTTTGGCACAATTCTTGCTTTCATTTTTGGGGCTTGGTTTGTTCCATACGTTGTACGCTTCTGAAAATGATATTTTAGAAATTTCAGACATTCTTGTTCATCAAACGGAAGTGAATCGTGTTTTATCGGTTCCTGCTTCTAATTCACTCTCAGCTTTAGACCATGAGGATTTCTTTGTTTTGGATTTAGATACTGTTGGTGTAACAAAAAGTAATCATTCATCAAATTTGGCTCGCAAGAAAGTTTCTCCTTTAGATTTAAAAGATCAAGTATTTCCGATCTTAATTGAAAATCGGTTTTTACATTTAAACGGTTTTAATTTTGACATTCCTTTTTTCTTTTACTGGAGTTCACAAAATTTTATTTCTTCGGTAACAATTTTAGCAAAGAATTCAGTTTCGTTTTTAGAAAAAACAGATGTTTGTCTTTTTGTCTTAGATAGACGTCAGCTTTTTAATTCAAAAAATTGTATGTTCCTATTTTTACTTAAGAAAGATCCGTTTAATTCAAAACTATTTATAGCACTTGAGGATTCTCTTTTGTATTTTATTGGATTAGAAAAAAATACAATGGCGTCGCAAAACAACGAGTTTCATTTAGCGCGAAACCGAAAATTTTTGACCGATTCTCACCTAAATTTAGATGTACAAGTGGAAAGGTTGAAGTCGTTTTTACTAAGGTCGGTGGAATTTGAGGAAAAACTTTCTGCTACTAATTGGAAACAGAAGAATGAGCCATTTGTGTTTTGGCAGGCTGGGAGTAGGGTTTGTAATTTCATTGATCGTTTGTTTTGGAAGTTAAGAAATGATAAGGTTGTGTTGACGAAAGGATTTAAAACAAAGGTAATTTCTGTGAACGTTAAAGTTCCTCTCAATGTTCGATTATCTACTAACAAATCTATTTGTATTCAAAATTCTGTTTTCCAATTCAATAATCTCTTCTATCAGAATTCTGTTGTCGGATAAAATTCTAAATTTGTTTGTTTTTCAAGCCACAGTTGAAAATCTTTGTTTATGGCTTCCAAAGTGAAACGATCTTCTTTTCAGAAATTGCTAAACGCGATGAAAAAGATGTCTCTTGAAGTGAACGATTATGAGATTTGCAGACGTTTAGAAACGATTATGATGACGAGTAAAGAAGATCTAAGCCAAGTTGTTGTAAAATCTCTTTTGGACAATCCTTTGGACTTTGATCCAAAAACGTTGCCTGAACCTTATGGACAGTATATTCGACATTTTGTATATATGGTTAAAAGAAATAAAAAACAAGGTATCGATACAAATTTTGATTCACCAATAAATAGTACTAAATCTTCTGAAAAACAAACAACCGAACTATTAAAAACACCTTTCAAAAAAGAAGGGTCTAAAAAAGCCTCAAAACGTTAAAAAAGTCCTGTGCTGAGCACAGGACAAAAAATAAAATTTTAAATGCCGAAAAAACGTCATTCAATGGCGAAAAATTTCTCAAAAAGAACCGCTTTTTATCAAAAGAGCCGTTTAGCGGGCAAATAAATAAATGCCTAAAAGTAATCATGCGGCGTAGGCGGCATAAGGATAATATTGTATTTAAAAGTATAAAACAATTGAAGAATTATTAAAGGTAATAGGGACTTCTGGAAAAATTGAATAGAAATAGAAATATAAAGATATTGAATTTATTTTCTGGCATTTCTGCCGACAGTGCCAAGCAAGTAGAAATAGAAAAGGAAATATGTCACTTAAATAAATAAGTGACCAAAAGTAAGCAAAAATAGAAAATAAACGACTCAATTCTTAAAAAATTTGATATTATATTTGGGATTTGAGGTGAACAAGCTGGGATTACTATAAATTTTTATGTAATAGGCCGAACATTCAAGCCTGTCTGTGGGCATTTTCAGATGATAAAATACTTCATGCAGCGGAATGGGTGAAATTTGCTCTAAAAATAAAAAGGAGAAGAACAAGAGAGACATGTCAATTTGTCATGAGCATGGGAAAAACATAGGAATGCAAAAACGGCAGAAAATGATTTACGATCTGCGGGGTATTTAAGAGAATAGAAGCCAGAAATATATGGCTGAAGTAATTAAATTACGGGTAAAATGCCACGCCTGTTCTTATATGATAGAGGGTTCCGCTAAATATGGAGCGGGTCATTATGTCCCAGAAGGGGTAAATTTTGAATTCGTAGCGATTGGAAAAATAGAAACTCCAAAAGGCAGAAGAGTGAAAGCTGAAATTTCAGCAATTTGTCCTAATTGCGGGGTTGCAAATAAATGGACGGTATAGGATTGATTCAAATTATACGTATGATTAAAAATAATCTATTTTATAATATATAAAATAATCAAAATGTAGATTTAAAATTAAGCAATTATGAATTTATAGATCTCCACTATTATTATGATTAATTTTGATTAAATGCTACGATTTAATAGTCAGTAGAAAACAGTCATTCTATTAATCCTATCGGATTTATAAAAAACGGATACTAAGCCTGCTTGGCAGCCGAAAAGGTTTTGTTGGGGTCGAGGAAGTGGCTGGATTGGATTCGTTCAGATTTTCTTGATGTTGAGCTTGCGATAGCATTGGCGGGAGGTAAAAAGTAGTCCAACGAGCTATAATATTTGATTAAATTTAGTCAAATTTATTTATGATTAAATATAATCATAAATAAATGAATTAAAAAAAGCAAAAACTTAAAGTGAAATGTAAGAAAAAATTTTCTAGAAAAATAAATTCCCACAATTTTTTCATGAAATCGTGATTTATAGTAGTGCTACCCACATCTTAGAAATTGATCTGTAAGTAAGGCTCAGCCCAATTTTTTTACAAAAAAATGAATCATGAATTCCTAACACGAATTCGTGTTCAATAAATTTAAATTCTATAAAAGAATTTTGTTTCTTATCCATTCAAGTGAACGAATATGTCCTTTTGCTAATGTTAGATGAAATTTTAAATAACGTGAGTAAAGCATAACAAATGCGAAAGCGATTATTATGCTGCATCCGTAGAGAGCAGTACCTGAGTTTGAAAAATTCCGAAGGAATTGAAGCGAAAAGAACTCAATGAAACGCTTTTTACGAAAGCGTTTGAAATTCAGTAAAACGCTCTCTACCATAACCAACCCCACAAGTTGAAGAAGATTTTAGAATCAGAATAACTCAGCAAAACGCTCTCTACGGATCGCGTTTTAGGTTGTGAGCCATTTTAATTATGAAATTTGCGAGCTGCGACGGACCCGTTGCACCTGAGTTTTTTATTCGCACAGATTTCTTACATCGAACTCACGTTGAATATCGTAAGAACAGTTATTCTTAGCTAAATCGTAATTGTTGAAAAACGGCTGAAGAATTTTCGTTTTACCCAAATTTAGGATACAACTTAGATGAATTTTACTACTCCGCAATACTTTCTGTTTTTTGTAATCGTTTGTTGTATTCGATGGATTTTTACTTGGATCTTTCCGAAAAAAAAATCTATTGTTCTTTATTTTTTACTTTGTGTCAGTTATTTCTTTTATTTTTCCTGGGACTATCGATTTGGAACTTTGATTCTTTTTACTACGGTTTTGGATTATTCCGTGGGAATGGCTTTGAATTTTCAAGAAACACATTCAAAACGAAAACTTCTTCTTATTCTTTCCTTATTTGGAAATCTTTCCGTTTTAGGTTTTTTTAAATACTTTCATTTTTTTACTGATTCGTTTTTGATTTTGTTTCATTCTTTAGGCTGGGAGTTTTCCGCGCCGAGTTTAAAGGTAGTTTTACCGGTTGGGATTTCGTTTTATACGTTTCAATCGTTGAGTTATTCGATAGACGTTTATAGAAAACAAATTCCGGCGGAAAAAAATTTTTTCCATTATGCGCTATTTCTTTCTTTTTTCCCTCAACTTGTCGCCGGTCCGATCGTTTCCGCGAGAATCCTTTTGCCTGCTTTGCGAAATATGTTTTCTTGGAAATACGTTCCTATTCGAGAAGGACTTTGGTTGATTCTTTCGGGTCTTGTAAAGAAGGCTGTGATAGCGGATAGAATCTCCACCATTTCCGACTTCGTTTATCAATTTCCGGAATCGGTTTCCACTCTCTTGGCTTGGATGGGAGTTGTCTCTTATTCTATTCAGATCTACTGCGATTTTTCCGGTTATACGGACATCGCGATCGGTTCGGCTCTTCTGTTAGGTGTTCGTTTACCTGAAAATTTTAAACTTCCTTACACCGCCACGAGCTTTTCGGATTTTTGGAGGAGATGGCATATTTCTCTTTCAGGTTGGCTTAGAGAATATCTTTACATTCCTCTCGGAGGAAATCGTATCTCGAATCTTATTACGTATCGAAATCTTTTGATTACTATGATTTTGGGCGGACTCTGGCACGGTGCGAGTTGGAATTTTATAGTCTGGGGTTTTTTACATGGAGTTTTTCTTATTTTGGAAAAATGTGTGCAAGACTTGATTGATCTTTCTTGGAAAGAAGATTCTTTTTTAATCCGCGGTATCAAATTAGTATATCAGATTTTTGTGATTCTTTCCATTTGTTTGATTTGGATCTTTTTTAGATCAAAAACTTTTTCTGGATCGATTGAACTTTTGAAAACTCTATTTTCATTTCGTGGTGGTATTGAACCCACTTATACCATGCAGAATCAGTTTTTGACAATTTTTTTCTTTGTGTTTTTGGCTACTTGGATTGGAAAAAAAGAGGAATTATACGGGGTTTTTTCTCGTTTTAGAGAGAACCTGTCTTGGGTTCTATTTTCTTTTGTAAGCGTTTTAGGTTTTATGATAGCTGTGGTTTTAACCGCGGAATCAAAGCCGTTTCTCTATTTTGTTTTCTAAAAAAGGTCTGCGTAAGGCCTCTTTAATTTTTTGACGATCCTTATAGAGATAAAGTTTTCTTTCTCCACATTTGGTTATGTAGAATGGTGTTCCATAAATTTCCAATATACGATTTTCTCCTAACCCTTCCGTAAAAACCGCGATGATCCCCGGACTATCTTTAAAATACCATTCTCTATTTGAAATCGTATGAGAACCTTCTAATGTTCCGTATGAAACATGAACCGACTGAATTTTTTCTTTGGAAAAGATACGGATCTTTTTTGCGGTCCAAAAATCGGAAATAACAAGAGAAATCGAGGTTTTTCTTGTTATTTCGTCCATACACGACGCTTCCTGTGGTATCGTCCGGAAAAGTTTAAAAAACGCATTTTCGATGTTTGTTATCTTTTTTTGTCCGATTATGCATAAGAATATAATAAAAATTAAAAGTGGTAGCACCCGTTTTGGAAATCCTGCTAAAAAGGCCAAAAAAAACGGAGCTAATATCAGGGAAGGTGTCGCATAACGCATACTATATTCATCTATATACGATCCGGTTAGGATTGGAGAAAAAAATAATATTGCTAAAAAGAAAAATAAAAAAGAATTCGTTTTTGTTTTTCGAATTTTTATAAAACCGACTATCAAAGAAATTATTAGAATCAAAATTAGAATCGCGGCTATTGGTACGTTTTCTTGAAATCCGGAAAGTATCCAGGTTTGTGCTCGGGTTAAAAATAGGGTGACGTCTTTTATCGCCTGAGTTATGGAATCCTGGATCGGAATTCTTCCCGGTTTTTCTATAAATAAAAAAGATTTTAAAATCCTATGTAAAATTAAACCAGTAATTCCAGATATAAATAAGATCTTTGAACTTTCCGGCAAAAAACGTTTCCATTTAGAATCGACTCTTGTTTGAGTAGTGGATGAAAATCGCGGTTGTAAAAATCCCGCCAATATTCCTGGAATGATTAATTCTACGATTAGGATTTGATCGGATGCGATTGTAAGCACAATCCATATGTATAAAATCCATACTTTATATTTTTGGAATGTTTTATGTATCGTTGGCCAAGCGTATAACGAAGTCAAGAACGCGCTTGAATGGATAGAAGGTAAAAATAGGATATAGAGGGCTGGAAAATTTTTTGTCATCAAAAGTATAAAAGACACTAAAACCAATACCCAGGATTTGATCCGTTTTGTTTCTTTTAGGTTTAATGGTTTTTGTTTTGTTTCTTCTTCCGCAAAAATCCAAAATCGTTCCATCAAAACCAAGAACAAAACCGTTTGTATGAATGCGAATGCGACTAACGCTTTTTGTGCGTTTTCGAAAATCAATAGCAAAATGGAAATGATCGGTAGGTCCGGAAAAAAATAAGGCGAGGGTGTAAAAGACCACGAAAAAAAATTACCTCCGTCTCTAAATACGTCCAACACAAGAGTTGGAAGATAGAGTATGTCCGAATTGAGGTAGATTTTTTCTGGACTGAGAGCCAAAGAAAAAAAAAGAGAAACTAAAAATAAAATCAGACTAAGTGTGTATTGTAACATTCTGTTAAAAAGTGATATTCGATTTGCAAAACGAATTTCTTTTCGAGCACGCTTCAAGTCAAGGGTAAAGCTAAAAAGAAGTTCCTGGACATAAAGTTTAATTCTAAGAATTTGTTGTTTTGCTGATCCTTATAAAATTAAGGATTGTGAATTTTTATCTTAAACCCTGTTTGAGTAAAAATGTTAGATATTCTATTATATAGTTCCGAATAGTAAAATTTTATAAAGTGATGCAAAGTTAATGCGGAATCGATTGAATCTTTGAGCTAAGTTAGAATATTCCGATCTGTTGTGTTTGACACTGCTAGAGTTGTTGAAAAATTCTATAGCAGCGATTAACAAAATTGCTTCAATCGACCATTTCATGAAACAGTAACAAGATGGAGAATTCGTTTTTCAATAACTCAAGCAGAATGTTTCTTTATGAGTCGACATACGTTTTCACTTTATGATGAAGATCGCCAAACAACACTTTTACGTAGAGATTTATAGGATTTTTTATAAAAAGGAAATTATACTTTGGCTCAAATAAAAAATACGATTTTTAAAACGACATCCAAACGAACCAACCACGGATTTATTTTAATCGTTGGGATGTTAATCTTATTTCTTTTGGATTTTTCTTTTTTCCGAGTTTTGATCTGGAAAGTTCCGAATGAATCTCCTTGGAGTTCCAATCACTTCTATAATTTTTTATACGAATATTTTTCTCTTCAACAAAAACAAAAAAGAAATTATAGAATTCTAATCGTAGGTTCTAGTATCGCTCATTATTCTTTTGATCGAGAAACCTTTGAGAAAGAGATTTTCGATAAATCCGGTAAAAATGTGGAAGTAGAATTTCTTTCCTACGCGGGAATGACTCCTTTGGACGCTTGGCTTTGTCGTCAGAGAATCGTGGAGTTAAAACCAGATTTTGTAATTTTTCCGATTAACTTTATCGATTGGAGATTGCACCGCGCGTATTCTCTAAACCCAGAGTATAAAAACGAAACGATCGATTCAAAAATTCTGCTTTTGGACGCGCTCGATTTTTTTGAAGCTCCTCAATCTAGATTTATCTTTCCTTTAGAAACTGCGATTGAATTTTTTTCGGAACTTGGTTTTGCAAAAACCAGCGAATACATTTCCGCGTTTCTTTTTGGTTTTTATCGTTATAAAGATATTTTTTGGAAAAATCTTCGTTCTCTTTACGATCATCGTTACGGTAGAAACACTAGTTATCACGGATACAACGGAGTTCAAATTCCGGAAAGAGTAACTTCTTTGGGTTGGACCGGTAAGAAATTCTCTTTTATTCTTACAGAAAAAATGAAAACGGAAGGTTTTTTAGTTCAAATCGTACCTGAAATTCTTTCATCCGGTCCTCTGAAAATCACATTCAAAAAAGAGAATAAAGTTCAGTCCTTCTCTTTTACGGAACCCGGTTGGAAGAAAATCATTTTGGATCATTCCTTTGTGACTGAAAGTCCAAATTTATTAATTACTGCGGAACTTTCCTCCACCTGGATTCCCTTTTTTGCGTTAGGAGAAAACAAGGATTGGAATTACGACCGGCTGGGGGTTCGGCTTCAACAAACCTTTGGAACCGAGGTTCCTAAAAACGGTATGCAGTATATCAGGGAGGAAAGGCTTGAAGACATTCGTTATTTATATATGAGTGATCTAGAATATTCTAAATACTTTAATTTTAGATTGCTCGAAGATTTTGATCAACGACCCGGGATCGGTTACTTGATCGCACTTAAGGACGCAAAACTTAGAATTCGAGAAGAGAATTTTGTTCCCGTTCTACACTTTCAATATTTGCGGAAATTTTCCGGCTTTTTAAAAGAGAATAAAATCCCTCTTTGGATCGTAAATAATCCTGAAAATCCGATCAGTTTGGATTGGTACGTAAAATCTAATTGGTATAAGGATCATCTTATATTTTTAAAAGGACTTTCGGGGGATTTGGTTTTTTTCAGCGATTTAAAAGATTCTCTGTCTATGCAGGATTTTAGTGACTATCATCATTTTACATTTCCGGGTATGATGAAGATGAGTCCGATTTACGCGAACGAATTTGTCAAAATTTCTGAAAGACAGAGTATGAATCTTTTAAAACCATGATCTTATAAGCCGTATTTGGCGAATTACAGTTTGGAGGCGTTTCATTTTTCTATGAGTAGGGTCAAAGTTGCCGTTTTAGGCGCCACCGGTTCCGTTGGTCAGAGATTCATTCAATTGTTGGATCATCATCCTTTTTTCGAAGTTACGCACCTTTGTGCTTCCGAGAATAGTGCCGGTAAAACATACGGTGAAGTAATGAAAACTCGGTGGAAAATCTCTTCCGATATTCCTGCTTATGCTAAAAATTTAGTAATCACTACTCCCGATCCCGCTAAAATGAAAGAAGTTGTATTAGCCTTTTCTGGTTTAGATTCTAACATCGCAGGCGAGGTGGAAAAAAATTATGCGAACGCCGGCATTCATATCATTTCCAATTCTAAAAATCATAGGATGGATCCGACGGTTCCGATTCTTTCTGCAGAAGTGAACTCCTCTCATCTGGAAGTTTTAACTTCTCAAAAAACAAAAGGTAAAATTATTACCAATTCAAACTGTACGATCATGGGCGTTACAATTTCTCTCAAACCTCTTTTGGATCGTTTTGGAATTGAGTCCGTTATGCTCTTTTCTATGCAGGCGATCAGCGGCGCTGGTTATCCTGGAGTTCCAACGATGGATATTTTAGGAAACGTAATTCCTCATATCGGAGGTGAAGAAGAAAAAGCGGAGATAGAACCTCTTAAATGTTTAGGTAAGGTTGAAAATGGAAAAATTTTACACGCCGATTTTTCAATTTCCGCACATTGTAATCGTGTCCCCGTTTTTGACGGTCATACGGTTTGTGTTTCCGTTCAATTTAAAAAGAAACCTTCTAGGGAAGAAATTATTTCCTCCTGGAAAGAATTTTCCGGAGAACCGCAGACGTTAGGCCTTCCTTTAGCTCCAAATCCAGTCATTTTCTACAGAGAAGAAGATGATAGACCACAACCTAGACTAGATCTGGATACGGGTAAGGGAATGACTACAGTGATAGGTCGTCTTAGACCGGATCCTATTTTCGATTGGAAATATGTCGTTTTAAGTCACAATACAATTCGAGGAGCGGCGGGTGCTGCATTATTAAATGCAGAACTTCTTTACAAAAAAAATTTCTTAGGATAATAATGTCATTCCATGCTGGAGCCTCAATCCCCTGAACTCAAAGTGGCGGATTATAATACCGCACTACAATTGACTCAGTCGCTTGAGGCCAGAAACGATTTCCAATATAAGAAAATTCATAAACTCTTACTTATTATCTCTGATTGGACAGATAAGTTTCTCGCTAACAGAGTGCTTCCTAATGTGGATCAATTGTCCAAGGAATTGAGTCTTGATAAAGACAAGACATTACAATTCCTCAAAGAACTTTGCACAAAATACAACCCTCCGATCATTAAAAAAATCTGCATGGTGGATTTGAATCCTAACGGAGATATGTCCGACGGTACCATCGAATCTTGTCTTAAAATGAATTCTGTATTCGCCAGACCACAACAGGCGGATATTTCTACAAGTCATCGTTACGTGGACGGCGTAAATCAACTTACATTCAATTCGATTTCTCGTTGGATTCGTGAGAATAGAACTTCTTTAGGTAAAAATGAATTTATCAAACGGATTCATTCCGCAATTTCGGAAAATAAACTTTCTAGTACATATGCTTCCACGGAAATCGGTAACCTTTTCAAAGATCCGTTTGACGTCAGTCCCGAGTTAAAACAAATCACGATCAATATACATCTTAAACCCGTTCTGAAAAAATTGGTGGAACAAAAAGTTCTGTTCTTTTTTAGAAACGAACAGGCGGTCAATCCAGGAAATCGTTCCGTATTTTATTATAATATTCATGCAGAAATTTTGAATAGAATCGAAGCATATAAAGTTTTTCTAATGGATCATATCGTTCCAGAGTTACAAAAGATTGGTGCGATAGGCGTTTTATCCGATGAGGAAAAAGAAAACACTCGTTCTCTTGTCAATTCCATCATGCCATATTTAAGTCCAGCATATGGGGATCAAAAAACGGCGATGGAAGAATTGATGGTTATGCTTCACGTTGAGGAAGAAGATAAGGAAAAAAAAGAAAAAGAAGAAAAGAAAGTTAAGTTAGGAGAAATCGTGGATTACGTTAAGTCCGCCAATCGTCTCGTGGATTTAAACTTTTTACGCTTTCGAGGTCAACAGATCGAAGAAGAGATTCGAACTTTAGTTGCCAATCACGATCAGATTCTTCATACGGAGTTTGCGGATAAAAATACCCTTTATCATTACGTTCTTCATAAACTTGCTGTCTCAGGCGCTATCGAGGCGGCGAGAAAAACTTTCGCTTCCACTGGAAACGACAACGAAATCCGAATCTTGGATCGAATGAGGATAAAAGATTTTATCGAAGATAAAGAATTAGCTATATCCTTTGATAAATTAGAAATGTCTAGTTTATTTAAGTATCTTCCTTTTTTTACGAGACTTTGGAGGAATATTTTCGGAAACGTTAAGGTTCATAAATCCGAAGCCGATCAGATTAAGGCTCAGAATACGATCGAGTTGAATAAAAAGATCGTCGAAGTTAGGAGTAAAAAGATTCAAGAAGATGCGACTAAACTCGCCGAAAAAAGACTGAAAGAAAAAGACGCCAAGGAACTTGCGGAAAAAAATGCTCGTAAACAACAAACCGTAAATCTGAAACAGGAAAAAACTCAGACTACTTCTAAGGAAGTAGATCCACAGAGTGCAAAACTTTTAGAAAGGGTTTTAGATATTTTAGACGACTATTGGTCCAATTTACAATATCCCGATAGAAACATTCTTTTGTATGAGATGGACGGAGAAATAGACGAAGACGGTATGATCAACTTTCTTAAAAAATTCGGTAAAAATGATATTTATTCTTTTATGGTGAGAAATCAGGAAGATAAATACACGTTTCCGATTTTGATTACAAAACGTTATTTAAAGAAAAAAGGAAAGGAGCTTTTGGAAAAAGCTTCTTCGATCATAGACGAACAAAAAAACGCAAGTATGCCCGATCAAGACTTGTTCGACTTTTGTATTTCTCTCGAAGCCTTTCTGCGTAAAACCCTACCTAAAATCTGAATTGTCCTAAGTTGTGCTCTCCCGAATAAAGGTATTTCATGAAGAGCGAATCCTCCGTTTTTAGAAAAACCAAAATCATCTGTACAATTGGTCCTGCGACCTCGGATAAAAAAATGATTCAGGCTCTTGCCGAAGCCGGAATGAACGTAGCACGTTTGAACATGTCCCACGGAAACCACGACTTTCATAGAAGTATCATTCGTAATATTAAGTCTCTCAATAAGGACGTGTTGAAAAATCCGATCGCGATTTTACTCGATACACAAGGACCGGAAATTCGAACTGGAGATCTTCAAGTGGATCATCTGGATTTAAAAGTAGGTGAAACCTTTACGTTTCATATCATTCCGGGAGAAGAATCTGAAGAACAATCCGTATTTGTAAACTATAAGGATATAGTTAAGGACTTAAAAGTAGGAGACCCAGTAACCGTAGATAATGGTTTGATCAATCTTGTAGTAGAAGAAATCAATGATTCCGCTCTCAAGTGTAAGGTGTTAGACGGTGGAAGACTGGGTTCTAGAAAACACATCAATCTTCCGGGAATTCGGGTCAATCTTCCCTCGATCACTCCAAAGGATCATAAGGATATTCTGTTCGGATTAGAAGAAGACGTGGATTTTATCGCACTCTCTTTTGTTCGTTCTGTGGAAGACATCAATCAGTTAAAACAAATTATAGAAGAGAATGATGGGCACGCGCAGATCATCGCAAAGATAGAAGATCAAGAAGCAGTGCGGAATATGAAAGAAATTGTGGAAGCCGCGGACGGAGTGATGGTTGCAAGAGGAGACTTGGGGGTCGAAGTTCCGATTGAAGAATTGCCGATTTTACAAAGAGCCATCATTAAAGAATGTGCTCTCAAAGGAAAAAGGGTGATCGTAGCGACTCACCTCTTGGAATCTATGATCCATAATCCTTCGCCTACGAGGGCGGAGGTGACCGACGTTGCCAACGCGATTTATGAAGAAGCGGATGCGATTATGCTTTCGGGAGAAACCGCAGCAGGTAAGTTCCCGATTCGTTGTGTGGAAATGATGGATAAGATCGCACAACGTGTGGAAAAAACCGGCGGTGTGGATTACGTTAAAGATAAAATTCCACAGGATAAAAAAGAACAGATGGCAAGGGCGGCGGCTAAACTTGCAGATTCTCTAAAGTGTCCTGCGATTATAGTGATTACAAGAAGGGGGACCACCGCGTTGAACGTGGCCGGTTTTCATCCTCATTATCCTTTGATTTATGCGTTTACGAATATGACCACTGTTAGGCGAAAGCTCTGGTTGACTCGAGGAGTGATCCCGCATAGAATTGATTTTTCCAAAGATCCAGAAAAGACGATTCGACTTGCAATCGAAACTTTGAAGAAAACGGGAAGGATCGAGGATGGGGATCAAGTTGTGATTCTGTCAGACATCATCGCGGGAGAGGATCGTGTGGAAACGATTCAGATTCGAGAAGTGAAGACATATTTTAATTCGGAAGTGGAAAAACTTTGAAATTGAGTATCTCACTGATTTTATCCTCCTTATTTTTAAACTGTTGTCTACAAAATCGAAAACCTTTTGATTTTCAACATGCCAATATCAAATCAGTAATATTTCGTAATCATCAATTTGAATTTCGTAAAAACTTAAAAACGGAATCTGAGATTGCAGAATTTAAAAGCCTTGAGATGGTTACCGAAATTCCTCAAAACTATGGGGAGAATTGGACACACAAGATTGACATTGAAGCAGCAGACGACGATCGCAGAGTTTATAGTGGTAGATGGCTTTATGATTCTCATGAAGGTAGTTTCGCACATCTCAATTATGAATTAAAACCACGGTTTCAGTTAAAAAACTATAGAGAATTTAATGAATATTTAATCAGAATAGGCGTTGTACCATAAAATTGTTCACGTTTTATATATATTAAAAAAATTTAATATATAGATTCTTATATAAATCATTTCCCGATCTTAAATTTATAACTGAGTTTAAAGTCATTTACAATGTTATCTTAAAGTTAGTTTGATCGATTTTTGTGAAGTATAGACAAGAATGTTGCCAGTAAATTAACGTGAGTTCGATGTAAGAAAATCCGTTTTATCTTTAGGTCAATTTTTTTGTAAAAAAATAAATGTGGGAACTCTCACAAATCGTGGATCTACAGTTAAACTTTGAAAATTGTGGGAACTACTATGAAATATCAAAAGAATCATCGATCCATTCGATTTTTGTACAAAACTGCTGTTTTTACGACCATCGTCAAAATTTAAATCCCATTTTAATGTGAATTCGGCGCCAGAAAATATTTCCTAAAAGTAGTAGTTCCTACAATTTAGAATTTGTTCGTAAAATCGTGATTTGTGAGAGTTCCCACATCATTTTACAGATGAACTTAAAAGTTTTGTAATAGTTCCCACACTTGAATACGACAGTTATAAACTTCTATTTTATAAATTGTGGTAGTTCCTACAGATTAAGTCTCTTTTTATCTTTTTTGCGATTTTAAATCATACTTTTCCGAACGAAATTTTGCAGTAGCTCCCACTCGATCTATAAAGTTCAAGATTCTAACTTTTTTCAGAATGATGGAGCTTCTTACATCGAACTCACGTTAAAATACAGTTGAAAACAAACGCGAGTAAAAACTGGAATTATCTCCAGTAAGAAAGAATCATCGCAACTGCTTGAAGAGCGATTAAGTTATAACCAGCGCTGATGAAAAAAAATCTCCAGGATCTGCCTTCGAAAGCGACCACATTGAGGAAAACCGGAAAATAAAATCCAATCCAAGTATAAATTCCGGAATAGAATCCATATACCCAGGCGGCTTGATCTTCTCCTGCGTTCCAAGAAGAGGCTCTCCAGACGTTCGTAGTGTAAAACAAAACATAAGCGGTGCAAAATGCACCGATCACCATGATCCCCATCGCTTTCAATACTTCCTTTTGTTCTGGTTTGAAATCCAAAGGAATATTCATCTCTTTCCTCCAAGCCTTACCAAAAATCGGTCCGTACCAAAGGAATCCTATGATGACGTTGACAAAGACAGCAACTAACACCGCTAAAAAGTTGATATGTAATTCTGGATGCATAATTATTCTTCCTTTTTAAAAAGGTATTCATAAAACGGAATGAAGCTAATGTCAAGTTCTTCTTTCGAAGAATCCAAATCAAAAAAAATTAGTTATTAATTTGTTCGTAAGCATCTATTCAAAAATCATAAGTTTTTTTAATTTAAAAAGATCCAAATACTTTTGTTTAGAAAATTAAAATTATCTAATGCTTTTCGCCATAGTTTATAGGATATGATTTAAATTTACATCGAAAAATCTTAATTGTCCTTTGCAAGGAATCGGAAAAACAGTATTGGATCTCGCAAAGCATAACCATATTTGCCAATGAAAAATTTTAACTTAGATTCCAGTTACGCATCCGGAAAGGATAGAATATACATCTTCGAAGATTGTTTTTTTGACTGCTTTAGAAACGTAGTGTGAACATATCTGGGAAGTCGAACGTTATGATTGTTTTAAGCGTTTTTTATAATAGATTAAAAAAAGAAATATCGCGATACCATAACAAGGAATAGCCCAAGCAATCCATAACAATCTTAAATGCCACATTTGGATTCCATCGAACAAATAACCTCCGCATTCATAATCGACATATAGATTATGAAAGGGTATAACAGGAACAAAATAAGTCAGCACATCGGCGGCATGATAAAATTGTTCCCTTAAAAAAATATACCACAAAGAATTTCCTAACGCGCCAATTATGAAAAGCAAAAGTAAAAATTGGAAAATACTTTGTAATTTAGACATTAAATTAACTCTACTCCAGTGAAACAGAAAGGCAAATCCTGTTATGGTAAGGGAACTTACTATAAAAACGACTGCGAAAGAAATTCCTCCAAAAATGATATAAAAAAATAATTCTATGAACTGTTGCAAAAGAGTATCAATTAAAGTATTCATATAAAGCATTTAATAAGTTGATTGAATCCTATACAATTAATTGGCGTCATGAATTTCCAAACTTTGTATTTTCATTATATAATCTCAAATACTTATCCGGAATCGTATTAAAGTTATTGAAATTTATTTTCTTCCGTTTTGTCATTAAAACAAATGGAAAAAATCGTTTGTAGATATGGATTTTTTTAACTCTATTCAAAAAATCAAATGTCTTCCGAAGAACCCACGTTATCCGAAACTTTTAAAAAAGACTGAAGAAATTCTCCCATCCCTAACTTTTCGAGTGCGTCTAAAACCATACTAGTATAGTTGATTGAAGATTGGAACTTTTCGAACTCCAAACGCACTCTAAGTTTCTGGATATGTAGATAGAGTTTCAATTCTTCTAAGCTCATATCGGAAGGATTTTTTCCGAGAAATTGATCACTTCCTTCAAATGGATTTAGATCCGGAAATTCTTTCATGATCGATCCTTTATCTTAAAAGAAGAGGCTGAGAGCCAAAGAAAGAAAAGAGAGAGAAAAAAACTCACAGCACCAACACCTAAGCTGGAGAGTAGAAGGTCTCCTCCTGAGATTCTATGTAAAAAGACAAAGAAGGCT
Organism: Leptospira kirschneri serovar Cynopteri str. 3522 CT; assembly: GCF_000243695.2. Taxonomy (NCBI): domain Bacteria; kingdom Pseudomonadati; phylum Spirochaetota; class Leptospiria; order Leptospirales; family Leptospiraceae; genus Leptospira; species Leptospira kirschneri. Next base: position 300,908 of record NZ_AHMN02000007.1, read on the forward strand.
CCTAAAAAACCTAAAGAGCCAAACGCAAGAAAGAGGAATCCGATCTTCAAAAAAATGTAGGCTTGAATTCCCGCTTGAAATCTTTTCGTTAAGAATTTTTGTCCATAAAGAAGAAGGGTTTGGAAGTATTCCAAAATGGAATCTACCAAAGCGAGAAAATGCGATTTGAGGTCGTTTCCTCTTTTCGTGTTATACGATTCCTCTGTGGAATCTGATTTTCTTTTTTTTGCCATTGATTGAAACGGTATTTTATTTTCTGCGGATGAGCATTCCTACAAGTAGTCCGATACCAAGTCCTACTCCTAGGCCGATCAACGCCGCCTTTTGTGGATTTTCTTTGATATAAGCTCCGGTCTCATCAATAATTTGTTTAGCCCTTTCGGAAGTGTCACCCGAGATTTGTTTGATTTTTTCTTTAAAATCGGATACGTGTTCCAAATATTCTTCGCGGGCTTTTCCGGTGATTTTTTTTGCTTTGTCTTTTAAAGACTCCACTTCCTCGTTAAAATCTTCCGTTTTGGATGCCATTGTTTGATTCCTCCCAATTCTTTTTCTAAGTTTTCCGTTGAGGAATCAACTACTTTCGCCGTTTTGGAGATAGCTTTTTTCTCTCGAATTTTGAGGTCTAATAAAAAGGATGGAAAAATTCATCTCAGAAAGAACGAAACGTCTCCGGCAGTTAGATCCTAAAAAAATTTATATAAGATGGGAACGTTTTAAGGTGAAAAATTTTTTGCAAAAAATGATCGGGACAAGTGTATGAATTGGATTATGAAATTGATTCGTCTGAGAAGACGTCAAAAACAAAGAATCTTCAATAAAGCCTACAGACAAGCGTTGAAGTTGATGAAGAAAGAATTTAAGGCAGAGAGGGATCGTCATCTACAAGCCGAAAAAGAACTGGAAAAATATTATAGAAAAGATGTGGACAGCGAAGCTAAAAAAACCAGAAAGAAAATTCAAGAATTAGATAATTTTAAACTCTTATTGGAAAGAAGAGAAATGGAGTTGGATTCTAAAATCGTATTTTTAAATGAACAACTCCAAAAGATAGAAGAATTAAAAGCAAGAATGGACGGAGCGGTCAATCTGATGGCAAGAGCGGGTTCTCTTTCCAATGGTGCAATAGACGACGCTGAAAAAATTAAACAAACTCTCAAGAAAGTTTTTTAAGTTAGGCGAAATCTTTGCTTACGAATTCTCAATTTTGATTTTAGAATGGCAAGCAACGAATGAGTCGGAAAATACAAAAAAGAACTCTAATCGTCAGCATCGTACTTTTTGGCGTATCATTGTTTACTCCCTCGCTTGAAGAACTTAATTTTGGCACTCACCGCGAGATAATGCCGGGCTATTTAGTACTCGCCTGGGGATGGAATTCTATAGCCTTTTTTCATCCTGCGTGGTGCGCTAATATCACCTGGATCGTTGGTAATATTCTTTTCTTCAAGAGAGAGTATCGCGCCAGCTTTTGCCTGAGCATACTGACATCGTTACTTTCGTTAGACAGTTATGCGTATCCCGCCAAAATATACCTTGGTTTTTATCTGTGGAATGTTGCGGTAAATTTACCTTTGGCGATCCATTTGGTCGCCCTTGCTGCTAACCGATTGAAACCAAAACCTGGTGACTGAACTTTCAATGAAATTTAGTCTGCGGAAAACACCACGGCGATGCCGTCGCGGGGGAATTATTGTTAGATTGGTATATTAAAATAGAAAAACAGCGTGAAGTTTGTGGTTCGCCAAAGGTGTGAAGTACGCAAAGATATAGGAAAAATATGGAATTATAAAGTTGTTTACTAAACGTTAACTTGATGTAAAAAATAAAAAAGATAAAACAAAGTAAAACCGTAGTAAGTTCTTACATTTCAGTTTTTTGAATACAAGTTTTTCACCGGAATGTCAAATCCTAAGTTTTCTTGTTTTATAATAAAACAAAAATGAAATGTAATACATTCCGGGAGATCTTTTATGAGCGATTTAAATAAAGCAGACTTGGAACTCTTTAAACAAAAAGGCTGGGAAATTAGATTTCGAACAGAAATTCCGCTATTATCTAAAACTTTTCTCTTTTCAACTTATTTAAGCGGGTTGGAGTTTGTAAATTCGCTTGCACAAATCGCTGAAAAATTGAACCATCATCCGGATCTTTTTTTAGGTTATCGAAAGGTTACGGTGGAAATTTTCACACATTCTAAAAATACAATCACCGATTTGGATCTTCTTTTTGCGGAAGAAGCCGAAACAAAATATAAGGATTCAGAATATTATAATTTTTGAATACAATTGAAGCCAATCCTATCGAATGTCCCGTGAGATAAGGCCGAAATCGCGGAGTATTACCAAGCGCCCGTAGAAGCGAGGTTGAGTTTCAATCGTAAGCTCTTTGCGTAGCAAAGAATAGAGCGATGTGACGGAATGAGTTGTGGCTTTGGGAAATTTAAAGTCGATATATAAAGGTTCTTATTTAGTGGATATAAGAATAATCGACGATTTAGAACTAGAAACCATTTTAAAAACAGAACTAGAAGAAGTTGAATTTGACGAATACGAAGACCAAGTTGGAAGTTTGGATGGAGGAATTGTTATAAAAAGTGAAAATTCAATTATCATAACTCCTATGTGTTGTGGAGATATTGGGAATCTTAGAGAATGGGAGAAAATTTTAGAATCACAAAACAACATTTGGAAACAATTGTGGATTGGACATCCTTGGATATTTTACAGAAGAGCGAATGGATTTATAGAAATCTCAAATTATACAGAATCCAATCTTGACGATTTCAATGATATTCAAGCGAAATATAAATTATCCGAAAAAGAATTCGTTTTAGAGCTAAGAAAAATAAGAGAACAACAAAACGAATTCGAAAATCAAATCTACCGAATATTAGATAAGATGAAAATTCCCAAAGCAAAAGAAATTGCAAAACTGTTGACTGGAAATCTACAATTACAATAAAACTATGTCTTTATCGTATTTTCGCTTTTTCAATTGAGTCGTTAATTACTCAGTGATTTAGAGGCATTTCGTTTTTTCCAAAAAAACATCTTTAAGTCTGAAATCAAATGTTTATCTACTCTTTACTTAGACCAAATTCACATTATATTTTACTTATAGAAAGTTCTATAACTTACCAATTAACACCAGAGACAAAAGGTGATCATAAAAAAATACACTCATTTTTTATAAATCACGTGAGTTTGGGAATCCATGGTTCATTTTTCTAAAAAAGTGTTAAAATAGCGAATAACGCAAATAAGTTCAAGTTCATCTTTCTAATAAAAGTGGAAAGAATATGACTCTAACCCATAAAAAAGCCCGGTTTATCCGGGCTTTTACATTTTAAAAAGTACGGGAGAACTTTTTAAAATAAAATTTAATCTGGGATTACAATGTTATCATAATTGTCAGTAAATCTATAACCGATTCCCCAGATCGTTTCGATCCATTCTGGTTGAGCTGAATTTTTTTCCAGTTTAGAACGAATTCTTTTAACATGAGAATCGATCATTCTTTCAAAACCATCCCATTCCATTCCCCAGACCGCTTCTAAGATCATCTCTCTGGAAAAAACTTTTCCGGGAGAAGCCGCCATCAGTTGCAGAATATCGAATTCTTTTCTGGAAATATTTACTATATTGTCTTTAAGAGTAACTCTTCTGCGGACCGGATCAATTTTCAAAGCGCCTCGAATGATTTCGCCGCTGGCACCTACATTCGGTTTGATTCCCGCTTTTTTATCCCATCTGCGAAAGAATACGTCTACCCTCGTTTTCAGTTCTCGAACGGAAAATGGTTTTGTGATATAATCATCCGCTCCTAGCTCAAGTCCCATAATTCTATCGATTTCTTCGTTTCTTGCCGTTACAATAAAAATAGGAGTATTTTCGTCGTTTCGTCTAACGGTTCTACAAACTTCAATTCCGTCTATGTCTGGAAGAGAAAGATCTAAGATAACCATGTCAGGATGATTTGCTTTGTAAAATTTAAGACCTTCTTCTCCGCTTGTTTGTAGAGTCGTCGAATAGTGAGCCGAATCCAAGGATTTTCGGATTAAATTTCCAATATCCGGATCATCTTCTATAACTAAAATTGTTTTCATTGCCAAACTCCCGTGAAATAATTAGAGGATAAAATTACCTTATCTGCAACAGATAAAACCAATGAAATGTTAATAAAGGAATTTTTTTTGTTAGCCATATTTTTACTGAATCTCTTGTCTATTTTCGATTTTAAAGATCAGAGTTTCTTTGAATAACTGTGGTAAAATCATGAATTGTGTTAAATTAATATCAAATATCATTAAAGTTCGAAAGTGTGTAAAAAACTATGAGTAATCCATTTACTTGGGCAATTCTTTCTGTAAACGAAGATGGCCTTGATTCTGAATCTGCGACCCGTGAATTAGGTCTTGAACCGGACTTCAGTACTCCGATAGACGTCACCGATAAGGAAGGAAAACCTCTTGGCTTTGGTCATTGGCAATTACATTCTACTTTGAGTGCCGAAGAACCTTTAGAAGAGCATATCTTACAGATATTGGAAAAGGTATTGCCTTCGCGTCATAAGGTGAAGGAATTCGGAACCAAACATTCCCTTTGTTTATATGTTTCTGTAGAGTTTTCGGATTTTTCAAAACAAGAAACGGAAATTTCTTCTCGTATCCTTTTGCTTTTGGGAAATTTAGGAATTAAATTGGTCTTTCAGCCTTGGCAGAAAGAGTAGACGTTTTGATAAGTTCTCATTCGTAAAATGACCTTTGAGTGTCTAAGAATTTAGTTATATTAGAATACTCTAAAATAATTTACATAAGTTCGTATAGTAAATTAAAAAAGTGAATTTATAAGTAAGCGTAGGAACATTGATGTGAAAAAACTATTCTATGTTTCAATGCGAATCAATTGGTGGGAACTCTCACAAACCTATATTTCACAGTAAGATTTTTGAAATGTAGGAACTCTTACTGAAAATATAAGAGATGACTAATATTTTTGGGAAATTTTGCCATAAAATGGATTGATGATAAAAGTTAGAGTTGTTCAAAAATTCCATAGTGGAAATTCGCAAAATTGCCTCAATTGTTCATTTCAATACAACAAAAACGGATGGAGAATTAATTTTTCAACAACTCTATTTTTGAAAGAAAAAGTTTAAGAAAGGACTAAAATGACTCTGTCCATTCTATAGAATTGAATCAGTTTTTTCAACGAGTTGCTTGCTCCCGAGATAACTAACGTTCTATTTTTAAGTCTGAGGTCGAATGCAAAAGAAATCAGTTTCATTACGGCCGGAAGAGGCAGGGCTTTGACTTCGTTCAGATTGATTTTTACATGAAGATTAGACTGATAAAATAAAAGAGCGAGCACGGATTTCAATTCGTCTAAAGAGACTTCATCAAAGGACGAGATCAAAGGAGTCACTTCCGTAGTTTGACGATTTCTTTTAATTTCAAAACGTTCGTATCTTTGGATTGGATTCATGTCGGATCTTTTTAAAAATCAACTCTTTGATTTCAAGAAAGAGTTGTTTCAGGAAATGAAAATTCAACGACAATTTTTTTAAAACTGATTCTTTTGTTTTCAAAGAAAATGTGGGAACTACTACTTATTATTAAATGAATTGGTTTTCTTAGGAGAAGAGGTTTTTTCGTATTTGTAAGAGTTCCCACATCTGAAAAATTCGATTGCTCTTTTAAATCATAGAGAACCGACAAAAAGTAAAATGAATGAATTGAGCCAAGAAATTTTAATCCAGAGAGCTAAGTTTTTATCCGTTCTCCGAAGATTTTTTGAAAAAAGAAATTATTTAGAAATGGATACTCCTTGCTTAAAGTCCGTTCCTTCCATGGAACCTTATTTGGATCCTTTTTTAGTACGATCTCCTTCCGGAAAAGAAAAAGGATATTTGATTACTTCTCCCGAATATTCCCTTAAAGAGATATTATCCAAAGGACTGGAAAGAATATACGAAATTACTCATACGTTTCGTTCCGGAGAAGAAGGAAGTCCGTTTCATAGCGCCGAGTTCTTAATGCTCGAATTTTATACCGTTGGAATTTCACTCGAAGGTTTGATGGATTTTTGTACGGATCTTTTGGAAGTACTGGATCAAGAATTCCATTCTTATGGATTTGATCGAAATCAGATTCAAAGGATGTCCGTGGAAGAGTCTCTTAAGAGATACGCTTTTTGCGGAATTTCTAAATCGGAACTGGACAGAGTAATCACGGAACATGCGTTAAGCGAAATTTCTCCGGAAAAAAGAGCTTACGAAGATTCGTTTTTTATTGTATTCTTAAATCTTGTAGAAAAACATCTACCAAAAGGATTCACTTTTTTATACGACTATCCTCCGGAGTTAGCGGCTCTTTCTAAAATTCGGTCCGGTTTCGCAAAACGTTTCGAACTCTATTTTGGAAATTTAGAGTTGGGAAATGCATTTGAAGAATTGACCGATCCTATTGAACAGATTTCACGGTTCCATTCTGAAAGAGAACTGAGAAAAAATTTAGGAAAGGAGGTCTATGCAATCGATTCCGGTTTAAAACGAGCTCTTCAGGAAGGGATTCCGGATTCCTGCGGGATTTCGATTGGTTTGGATAGACTCCTTCTTTGTATTTTAGGAGGAAGTTCTTTGAGAGAAGTTAGTCCTTATTATGGTAAGTTTTTGAACTTATAGATCGGGTCTGAAGACTGACCTATAAAATTTAACGGGACATTTTTTATGGATCGCGTGAACTAAAGCAAAACGCTTTCTATGGATCATGTTTTAGTTCAATTTTTGAATGGTTGATACCGAATTTATAAAAAGAGAACAAAACTTTAGTTGCAGGGAATAAATTCTTCTCTAAATTTTGGTGCGGTAAAAGATTATGGCGAAGCAAGAAAACTACTATATCACTATCAAAGGTAGAAAATACGATCGTAAGTTGATCCAGCTTGCGGAAGAATTTACTTCCGGTAAACGGGATGGTAAGATTTCGATCAACGACGCAAAACGTCTTTTAAGAATTGTCAAGGATAACAACGCTTATACGGACATAGAAAAACATACGATCGAATACATTCGTGAAAATTATAAGTTCACCGAAAAATCGGACGAATGGTTCCGTTCAGAAATCCGTAAATGGGCCGCTAAAAAAGTGCAAGAAGCAAGAAAAAAAAGTGATGTGGAATCCATCTTAGTTGATGATTCTGAGGTTCCGGAAGTAAATTTTCCTTCCAGTTGGGGAGAAGACAAAACCGAAGTTGAAATCAAGGAGACTTCTACAAGAGGTTGGAGAGAAAATTCCAATTTTTCATCCACAACTTCCCACTCTAAAAAAAATAAAAGGCTTGTTCCGACTTTAATTTTTCTTTCTGGTTTTCTGATTCTTATAGGTCTGGTCTATTTTTTCCGAACCCTATTTTATAGGGAAGATTCCGAGCAAGTCGTAAAAACGAAATCTGAGATCGTCTCTAATTCAAAAGAAAAACGATCCGACGTTTTGACGGAAAAAGCAGAATCTACTCAGGAAATCAGAAAAAAAAGCGTAAGGTCTAAAAAAGAGGAATCGGAAATTCCAAAAAACGCTCTTACAATTCTAAAACCACAAAACGGAAAAAAGTTAGAATCTAAATCCTTATTCTCTTCGTTGACAAATAAAAATTCCACAGAAGAATTTTCTTCTAATCCTCAATTTAGAGAAATTGAATCCAATGTAATTCGTTTTGAAAAAAACAGCATTCAGATTCATAAAGAATCGAGACCAAGTCTCAACCGTTTGGCTCGCTGGATGAAACAAGATTCTTCGATCCGAGTCAAAGTTATCGGCCATACTTCTTTGGAAGGTAGCGAAGACGCCAATCAAAAAGTTTCTTTTCTTCGTGCACAAACGGTTCGAAATTATATTGCTGGAAACGGCATTTCCAAAGATCGTTTTGAAATCATCCCCAAAGGTGCAAGTGTTCCTATCGGCGATAATTCTAAAGAAGAGGGGAAGGAAATGAATCGTAGAGTGGAACTTAGAATTTATAATTGAATAGATTTACTCAAATCTTTTTGTCGATTTAAACTTGGGTTTGATATAAGAAAGTTTGGTGAGAATTCAGACCTTGAGGTTGTAATTGCTTTCACGATTTCAAGTCGAGTAGGTTGTAAAATTCTTTCTTAGGCTTTCAAAATCCTATTTTTCAATCTTCCTGTGAAAAATTCTATACAAACTAAATGCTTGCAACAGCATGAATTTGTAACTTGTCTTATTCTATCGATGAACTGGAAGGACAACTCGTAGAAGGACTCAGGAGAAAACAATGGCATTCGATATAGAAATGATTCGCGCCCGATATGATAAGATCGGGGTTCTTGTTACAAAAGCAAGAAACGTCGTTGGAAGACCTCTTACTCTTACCGAAAAAATTCTTTATTCCCATCTCTGGGATGGCGAACTCCAAGCCGCTTATGAAAAAGGAAAGTCTTATGTGGATTTTGCTCCGGATAGAGTCGCTATGCAAGACGCTACGGCTCAGATGGCTCTTTTGCAGTTTATGTCTGCAGGTAGAAGTAAGGTCGCAGTTCCGTCCACCGTTCACTGTGATCACTTGATCCAAGCGAAAGACGGTGCAGCAGAAGACTTAAAAACGGCAAACACAGTCAACAAGGAAGTTTATGATTTTCTTTCTTCCGTTTCTAACAAATACGGAATCGGTTTTTGGAAACCGGGCGCTGGGATTATCCATCAGGTCGTTTTAGAAAACTATGCTTTCCCTGGTGGAATGATGATCGGAACCGATTCTCACACTGTAAATGCGGGTGGTTTAGGCATGATCGCAATCGGAGTTGGTGGAGCCGACGCCGTAGACGTTATGGCGGGTATGGCTTGGGAATTAAAATTTCCAAAACTCATCGGTGTAAAACTTACAGGTAAACTTTCTGGTTGGGCTTCTGCAAAAGATATTATTTTAAAAGTTGCTGGGATTCTCACCGTAAAAGGTGGGACCGGTGCGATCGTGGAATACTTCGGCGAAGGTGCGGATAGTCTTTCTTGTACCGGTAAAGGAACGATCTGTAACATGGGTGCGGAGATAGGAGCCACCACTTCCGTGTTCGGTTATGATCGGAACATGAAGGAATATCTTTTAAAGACAAATCGTAAAGACGTCGCTGATCTCGCAGATAAAATTGCAGAACACTTGACCGGAGATAAGGAAGTATATGCCGATCCTTCTCAATATTTTGATCAGGTTATAGAGATCAATTTGTCAGAACTTGAACCTTATATTAACGGACCTTTTACTCCCGACCTTGCAACTCCTCTTTCTAAGTTTAAGGAAGCGGTTCAACAAAACGGTTGGCCCACCAACTTGGAAGTAGGTTTGATCGGTTCTTGCACGAATTCTTCTTATGAAGATATTACTCGCGCCGCTTCTGTAGCAAAACAAGCGGCGGATAAAAATTTAGAAGTAAAAGCGGAATACACTGTAACTCCCGGTTCGGAGATGATACGTTATACGATCGAAAGAGACGGTCTGATAAAAACGTTCTCCGATATAGGAGGAGTGGTTCTTGCAAACGCCTGTGGTCCTTGTATCGGTCAGTGGAGTCGTCATACAAAAGATCCGGAGAGAAAAAATTCGATCATCACTTCGTTTAACAGAAATTTTGCGAAACGTAACGACGGTCTTGCGGGAACTCATGCGTTTGTTGCGTCACCCGAAATTGTGACTGCTTTTGCAATTGCTGGTAAATTGGATTTTAATCCGATTACGGATTCCTTAAAAACCAAAGATGGAAAAGATGTAAAACTAGATCCACCAACTGGTCTTGATTTTCCTCCGAACGGTTTTGACGTAAAGGACGCCGGTTTTATCGCACCTGCTGCGGACGGTTCTAAAGTAATCGTTGCAGTGGATCCTAAATCGGATCGTCTTCAACTTCTTTCTCCATTTACTCCTTGGGAAAAAACGGACTTAAAAGGTTTAAAACTTCTCATCAAGGCCAAAGGAAAATGTACTACGGATCATATTTCTATGGCGGGTCCTTGGTTAAAATACAGAGGGCATTTAGATAATATTTCCAATAACCTTTTGATCGGAGCGGTGAATTCGTTTAACGATAAGACCAACGAAGTCAAAAATCAACTTTCAGGAGCTTACGAATCGGTTCCCCAAACCGCAAGAGCTTATAAAGCTAGAGGGATCGGATCTATCGTGGTCGGAGACGAGAATTATGGAGAAGGTTCTTCCAGAGAACACGCGGCGATGGAACCTAGACATCTTGGAGTAAGAGCGGTGATTGTAAAATCGTTTGCTAGAATTCATGAAACGAATTTGAAAAAACAAGGGATGCTTGCTCTTACATTTGCGGATAAGTCAGACTATGATAAAATTCAAGAAGAGGATTCTATCGATATTTTGGGTCTGACTTCTTTCCAAGAGGGAGTTCCTTTGACTCTCGTATTGCACCACAAAGACGGTTCTTCTCAAGAGATTAAAGCCAATCATACTTTCAATTCACAACAGATTGCTTGGTTCAAGGCGGGTAGTGCGCTCAATCTAATCAGCGAAGAACAAAAGAAGAAAGGATAACTCGAAAGATTTGTTCGTGTAAATTCCTAAGTTTTCCTTTCAAATTTCGACTCAAGAAGTTTCGGAAGGAAAACTTTTATCTCTAAAATCATCAATCGCGCAGAATGTATTTTTGTCCGGACTAATTGGACGAATCCGGCTCGCCACAGGCAGTTGGACTGGCTCTTTAGTTCTGGTCAACAAGGTTTATGCAAGAAATGTAATGTAAACATATCGCCTTTAGTTTCAATATAGAACGCGATTTGTCGGACGACCCGAAAAACTCAAGCGAATGATCGGTATTCAGGAAGTGATACATTTTCAGGGCGTGAGACGCTGAGTTTTTTCGCATCGATCCATTTCGCGTTATGCCGAATTCACGTTATTTTACTGTGAAATCATGAAAATGTGGGAACTACCACGGTTTTCCAGAACCGAAGAACTTTCAAAAAGAGTAATGAATCTAAAATGAGACAAAATCTGTGGGAACTATTACAAATCCGAGGTTTTACAGTAAAACTCTAAAAATGTGGGAATTCTTACAAATCAAGATTTTACGAACAACTTCTAAAATTGTAGGAACTATTACTTTTAAAAAATTCTTTCTCAGCCGAACTCACATTAAAGTGGGATTTAAATTTTGATGATGGTCGTAAAACAGCGGTTTTGTGCAAAAATCGGATGGATGATGATTCCATAGTAGTTCCTACAATTTTCAAAGTCCAACTGGTAAATTCACGATTTGTAAGAGTTCCCACATCTATTTTTTTACGAAAAAATTGATTTCTCCACGAATTCACGTTAAACTATTTTACTTTTTTAAAATGTAGGAATTGCTACTTATAAAAAAGTTCTATCGAACCTATATTAAACTTATGTTATTTAGATCTTTTTTTAAGAGATTCCGGCTCTAAACCTTTTCTAAAAATCCTTGCAGCTTCTTTAATGGTGGTTTGTATTTCCGTGTGAGGCATTTTATACACACACTGACCCATAAAACCTAAAGCAAAAGTAAGAGAAGAGATCGCATACGCAACCGATTTTAAATCTGCCTTAGAATCTACCTTACCCATTTTTTTAAATTTTTCCAACTCTTCCATAAATTCAGGAATAATTTTTGTATAAATTTTCTTTTGAATGATTCGACTCACTTCAGAATCTAAAATGACCTGACTTACTGCAACTTTCATAAAGTCTTCGGCTTCTTTGAAATCTTTACATTTACGACTAATCATACGTTCAAGACTTGCTTCTAGATCTAGATAACTTTCTGAATTTTTAGGAATGCGGCGAGAATTTTCTTTTTTAATTTCTTCCGATCTGGTTAGGATAGCTTCTAAAAGTCCTTTTTTATTTCCAAAGTATCTGAAAATTAAAGCTTCATTTGCATTTGCGACCTTGGCTATGTCTTTAGTATTCGCACCATCGTAGCCTTTTTTTGCAAAAACTTGAATGGCCGCTAAAAGAATAGCAGTTTCGGTGGCGACACGATCTCTTTTGCGAATCATCGCTTCAGAGATAACGTTATCCTTCGTTCGGACGTTTACCTTTGATTTAAGCGATTTCATTTTGCTCCCTATAAAAGTTAAAACGGTAGATAGTGTCACTCACTATTTCGAAAAAGTAACTGAATCTATTTTAAATTGCTTATGGGATCTAAATTAAACGTGATGAAAGATCGTTAAACTTAAACATACACACTTTAATTTCTAAAAACGCAGAAACTATCATACAATCCATAAATATGAAAAAGATATTTTTCAATCTAAGTTATTCGTGTCTTAACTTATAAAAAACGACATTCTATTTAGATTACTTTACAAAGAAAAATTGAATATGGTCTGATGGAAAAGGACTCGTTTGAATTCTAAAATAATCTTAAAATCCGAAAAAGATGTTTTGTCTTTGATGAAATAAGATTAATCAATTATTAAGTTTATTGTAAAATTAGAATATACGATTATTTAAAATTTTAAAGGGATTATGAAATTTTTTATTCAGTCTTGGAAGAATAAAACTTTTTTACTTTTTCCACGTAATTACGAGTTTCTTTATAGGGAGGAATCCCCGCGTAACGATCTACGGCGTTGGGGCCCGCATTGTAAGCAGCCAGAGCGTGATCTAAATTCTTATATTTGTTCAAAAGGTCGCTCAAAAATTTAGTTCCTCCCGCCACGTTTTCCGCAGGATCAAAAGGATCTTCAACTCCAAGTAGATTTGCAGTGGAAGGCATCAGCTGCATCAGACCGATTGCACCTTTGGGAGAAACTGCATCTGTTTTAAAATCAGATTCTGCTTTGATAACACTCTGAACTAGTCTAGGATCAAGATTGTTTTTTTCGGATTCCTGGCGAATAATTTTGGCGAGACTCGGTTCTATGTTTTTTAGATCTTTGCTGAAACTTTTTTCTTTTTCAAGATCGGAGATGGATTTTTCCTGTTCCGCTTTTAAAATAGAATCGAACGTTTGTTTTTTCGATTGGGTTTCTTTTACGAAACGATTTTCAATCTCGTGGATTCTACTTAAGACTAACTGCACGTTTGGAATTTCTTCAACTCTCATATTATGTCTCTCGGAAGATTCCCCCAAAACCATGATCTTTTTTTGACTTTTTCAAGGGATTCTTGATAAATCTGCAGCTTAGGAAATATTGTCTTTTGTGATTGAAATTGCCGTCACATCCAGAATATCCGCGTTCCCAATTTTATACGCTAAATCCAGAGGTTTTTTCGAAAGAGAAGGAATTCAAGTCCAGATTCGAGTTTTAGAAAGTTACGACGCGATCTTAGCTTTTTTAAGTTCAGGAAAGATAGAAGCGGGAGAAATACCGTTTACTACTTGGCTGGATCTTCATTTGAAAAAAACCATACCGAATAAATCCATCTTTCGAGGGATGATTCTCTCGAGAATGATTCATTCGTTTTATTCCAGATACAATTCAAGTACGGATTCCATCTTAGAAGGAACCTCGTATCTAATACCTGCATTACAAAATACTTCGGTGGATAAGTTATTGGCTCGAGAGTTTATGAATTCCAGCCGATTTCGTAAAAAAATTTCTTATAGATTCGTTTATTCCAGATCTTATCTTTTGGAATATGAATTTGCTCAGACTACAACTCTTGGACTTATCGGTTCAGTTCAAGAATTTCACTTTTTAAATAACGGATTTAGAATTTCAGAAGGTAGGGATTTACCTCCGTATCGTCTTCCAGTCAATATGCTTGCGTTTAACGGAAAGTTTGCGAAGACATATCCGGATAGAATCAATAAGGTTCAGACCGCTTTGTGTCGTGCAATCGAAGCTTTGATCGAAAACACAAGCGATTCTACGGAACACGTAATTCAAGAAAACGTACCTGGTTTTAAAGTGGAGTTGGAACAACTGCATTATTTTTATAAACAACCTTCTCAGGACCTGAAAGAGATTCTTTCTCCGATTGCAACACTCGAAGAATTAGAGTATTTAGGAAGTATCTATTGGAGAGCTATAGAACATCTAACGGATCCTCCGTCGGTTCTTTTAGAGGCTCTTGATTTTGCAGCTAAAGATCCAATTCCTACGTATCCTGAAGGATTGAAAGTAAAGAAGACAGCACTGATGGAAGAACACTTCCGCAGAGAAGACGAATCTAATCGAATTCTAGAAAAAACCGGAGATCGAAGAGAGTTAGGAGATTTAGTTTCAGATATTCATAATTTGGTTTTGAATATCTACAATTCTAAAAAAGGGGTACGTTTACCTGTATTACCTCTCAAAGGAACTGCATCCGCAATTAGAACCGGAATCAATTCTATATTAGATTTTTTATTTCAGGATATTAGAGCTCAAGAGGTCCGATCGTCTGCAATTGAAAACGTTCTGATGATGCAGGGACTTGAGATGGATAAAAGAAATATAGAACTTCAGTTCTCGGATGACCGTTTTAATTATTTATTCGAATTTTCTCCCATTCCGGTGATTTTACTGGATTCTGTTTCTGGAACGCTGATTGCGGGAAATTATAATTTTCGAAGTCTTACCGGTTATAGTAAGGACAACGTACATAATTTGAAATTGGAAGATCTGTTCCCTGGTATCAAGGAGATGGGAGATTGGTCAACTCCGGCTAAATCTTTGGAAACGATGCTTCGTGTAGATCAAGCAAGAATGAAGTTGAGGGATAAGTCTGAGATGGACGTTTCTTTGAGTATCACGGCTTTGTTTGAAAGAGCCAGAAAGATTTATCAGGTTCATATTTTATATGACTCTGAAAAGAAGGAAACGGAACAGGCTAAACACGAATTCATTTCTAATATCAGTCACGAACTACGTTCTCCTATGACGAACATACAAGGTTACTTTGAACTTCTAAGAACTGAGATTAATACTTCCTTATCCAAAGACCAAAGTGGAATGTTGGACGTGATTGAAAAGAACATCAAACGTCTCAATCACCTGATAGAAAATCTTTTAAAATTTGAAGAAGTTCGTGGAGAAGATAACTCCGGTTTGATTGAAAACTTTGATCCAGCGTTGGTAATCGAGGAAGTGTTATATTCAAATGAACCTTCCGCAAAAGAAAAAGGTCTGATCGTAGAACTTGATCTAATCAAAGGACTAAAGGTTCGCGGGATTCGTTTCGAATTTTCTCAGGTGATTACGAATCTTTTCGTAAACGCAATTAAATATACAGAAAAGGGAAAAATCGAAATCAAAATGATGAAATCCACCAGTGGAGACAAATTAGAAATCAATATCAAGGACACAGGAGTAGGAATCGATCCTAAATATATCGAAAAAGTGTTCGAGAGATTTTTTCGAATTCCAAACGATCGAAACAAAAGGGTCGGGGGCACTGGATTGGGGCTTTCGATTTCTAGAACCATTCTTCACAAAATGAATGGAGAGATTACTTTAGAATCCAGAGTAAACGGAGGAAGTAATTTTAAGGTTTTATTACCTCTACAGTTTTCTAATTTTTAGATGAACAGAAAAATATTATATTCGATTTTATTAATTTTCTTATGTTTTACGGCGTCTCTATTTTTTTTAGAAGAAGGGAAAAGTTACAAAAGTAATTCTTCTGAAAACGTAAGATTGTCAAACGGGCTCAGTCGAAATACAGTAATTAGAAAAGAAGATTCTCTATTTGAATCCGGAGATTTTTTGAACTTTACCGAATCGGAAGATTTGGCCGTTACAGATATTTCTTCGATAACTACGCCAAAAAACGAATATTCTACTTTATCCCCCGAAGAAAAAGATAGAATTCGGAAAGAAGTGATTCAAAGAGTAAAATCATTTGCGGATCGTTTTCCGGATAATTTGTTGATTCCTAGAGAATTGACCAAAGCACAAGAAGACAAACGTAAAAAAGACGAAGAAAGAATGTCGGAAGTTCGAATTGCATTGTTGGAAGGAAGGGAAGTTGTAAAACCCGAAATGGAGTTTTATCTGGATTCTAAAATCAAGAAAACGGAAGATATGGTTGAGATTTTAGAATATAGTATGAAATTTTTTCAAGATTCGCGTAAAAATAATCAGGGTTCTTCTTTAAAACTTATAGAAGAACGTTTGGTTTCTCTTCAAAAAAGTAAAGAAGAATTAACGTTTGCGAAAAAGAATTTGAATGTTCCTTAAAGAGACATGCCGTTAAATTATTGTTTGGCGGTTTTGATTTGTGAATTTTAATTTGCTGATTCTATTTTTAGAAAGTTTGAGTTCAGAAATCCTGTTTTTTATATGAGATTGCCGTTTTTATGTCATTACAAAAGTTAAAACCATTTTGATTTTTATAACGTTAAAAGTTTGAGACTGTTTTTGGTTCTACTGAATATTTATAAAAGTTTCTATTTTGATACAAGAGAATTTTCCCGAGCTTTTTAAAGTTTGATTGTGAATTGTGGTAGTTCCTACATCTTCAAAGTTTTATCGTAAATCTAAATTTTGTGAGAGTTCCCACAAATTAAGTCACATTACGAATTTAAACATTCATTTTTCGTGATTGAACTTTGTATGAGTTCCTACATTTTATTTTTACGGAAAATTAAGTTTTATAAAACGAAACTTTTGCGTTGGACGTGAATTTTATATAAGGAATCTGTTTTTTAAAATTTCGTTTTACCGTGAAAAAATGGATGTGGGAACTACTACTTTTAGAAAACCGAGGCGAATCTGGCTCTTTGGCTCTGGTCAATAAATTGCATGTAGAAAACGTAATGCAATATATCGTCTTTGGTTTTAATATAGAACGCGATTCATAGAGAGCGTTCTGCTGAGTTTCAAACGCGATTTGTCGAACGACCTAAAACGCTTTCCTAAAAAGCGTTCTGCTGAGTTACTTCGAGCGCTCGTAGAAGCGAGACGACTTTAGTTTGAGAGAGTTATAGGTCAACCCCACAAGTTGAATAGGATTTTAGAATCCAAATTGAACTAAAGCAAACACTCTCTAAACGCACATTATTCAAGTGTTCCGACAAGAATGAGGTTTTTTACTTGCAAAAAGTATGTTTTTCTGATAGAGAAAAATCTTTCAAATTTTCCCACCACCCAAAATGCGGGTGAGAACTCAGTTTTACAGAGGATTTGTCGTAGTTCCGACAGATTTATATTGAGATCTAAATACTTGTGGGGTTGTTATGATGGAGAGTGAGACGTTTTAGTCTGAGAGAGCGTTCTGTTAAAGTCCCTCGCATCGATCCCTTTCGTGTTAACTCACATTAAATTAGGGTGGAATTTCTACATTTCAAAATAAATTAGAATTTTCTAATATTTTTCTTCCAAGAAGAAATTTTCTTCTGTGGTTGTTTAGGGATTTTTTTAGAAACCTTTTTTTGCTTTTTGTCGGACGTGGATAAGCCCGGAAGTTTCATTCCGGAAATAGTATATGCAAGTTCGATTAATTCTTCCAGACCAAGAACGTCCATGATATGAATGTTTTTTTCAAAACCGAGGGTTCTTAAAAAGACTAATAGGTTTTGAACACCAAACGCTTCGATCAATTTGGGAATATCTCCGATTCCTCTTTTACGAACCCAAGCTCCGGATTGTTTAGGGGTCAATTCTCGGACGATAGGAATCAATTCAATGGTAGGAACTTTTAACGAAAGTTCAATGAAGTTTTGAATACCCACTTCGTTTAACAATTCGATGGATTTTTGTGTTCCTATATTTTTTAAAAGTTCGGTGGCGGATTCTTTACCGGTTTTCAAGGACATTTCTGCAATGAATTTAGCGGGAATCGAAGTGGACAATAAGACGAGATCATCCATAGGAATACTATTTGCGAAATACGTAATGTCTTCCGGGGGAATTTTCGAAATAAGATCGACTAACGTTTCTTCCGAAATGCGATTTAAAAATTCTATGATCGTTTTCTCATCCAGATTCTGGCTGATATAAAGAAGATTTTTATGATCCACTTTTTCGGAAAGAGAGTATAACTTTTCATAACCTAAGGAACGAAATAGTTGAAAGGATTTACCGGTTCCTAGTTTATCCAGATATTCCAAAGCTTTGCCGATTTGGTTGATTACTTTTTTCATCCGAGTACGTCCTCTAAAAGGCCGGCAATCAGTTCAGTCAGAGGTTTTTGTTTATGAATGGCGAGAATGTTTTCGGCGGTGGTTTTAGAGATGGAGTCTCTAAAAAGAATATATTCTTTTTCGGAATAACCTAAAAATTCTTTTAGAGTTTCTCCTCTGTATTCATTTAGGACGGCGTCTCTAAGATTTTCGTAGAATTTTTCCAAATTTTTTTCTAAAATGGGATCTTTAGAAATCGTTTTCTTGAGTTCTTCCAGATGTTTTCTAAAGTCGGAAGATTCTAAATGACCTAAATCGGAAAAACCGGTTTGAAAAAGAATTTTCAACGTGTTAGAAATAAAAATTTTACCAGTTTCACTTTCGGAAGAGTTGTGAATCAACTCCGCGATCTTTTCGGTAAAACCCGGAAGTAAAGTGGAAAGGAAACCTGAGATTTGTTTTTCAAAACCAGCAGCTTGAAACATACCCGCCAGAGGATTGAGTTTTTTATTAAATTCTAATAATATTTTTTCTAAACCTAAAGAAAACATCTCTTGGACGGGAGATTGATTTAGAATTTTCATCAGAAAAAATTTGGACGGAGCCGCTACGGTTCCGGTGGCGAATTTTAAAATCGCTTCTTGAGTTTCCAAATTCATAACATCCGAAGCGGAGCGAAAAGGAAAGGTATCTTGAATATTGATTTCTTTTAATATGATTTTAATCTTATCTTCCGGAATTTTGACACCATTTAAGGATTCCAAAGAAAAAGAAACTTTCTCGGGCATTAGTTCTTTGAGAGTGGAATTAAAGAGTAAATCTAAGATTCGATGGATACTTTTCTGTAATTTCTCCGAATCTTCGATCCAAATTTTTGCCGCGGATCGATATTCTCTTTTTGAGGAAAATAACCGCTTCCAAAAACCCATTTTGATTTCGTATCCTTGATTTAAATTAAAGAAACAAAAATTTTGTCCAGCTCAGACTTATGATAAGTAAGCTGATTTGAGTGATACAGAAGTATATTTCTTTTTTTTAAATTTCTAATATCTCCTTCTTGCTGAACCAGTTTTTCGGTTCCGAGCACCTCTCCGTTTCCGTTCAATTGCAGAAGTTTACTTTCCAACCCTTTTTTTAAAATGTTCTGAAACGTATCTTCCAAATGAGATGAGAACAACTTTCCAGAAACGTGAATTTCTTTTCCTTTTCTTTTGATTTCTGCGGCAAAGTTTTGCAACCGTTTAAAAAGTACTTCCTTGCCGACCGCTGCTTCGGTACTCAGTCGCATTAAAATCATCGAAAGAAGATTGCCGGGAGTAACTACATAATTCTTTCCTAATCTTTCCTTTACGATGTTGATCACTTCGTCGCTATTTGCATTTTCGGGAATATCGAAATTCTCTCCGTAGGCGATATGGAGTTGTGTTTTTTTTGCAGAGATATAATCGTATGTGAGGGTGAACGAAATAAAATGAACGTCTTTAATTTTTGTGCGAATAAAATAGACCCCTTTTTTGATCTGATTTAGATAACCGTCGTGATTGTAGGTTCCTTCCGGAAATAAAAAAAGATTTCTACCGGAAGAAACTCTCTCGATTAAAGAATTCCATTCTTGGTCGACCATGTTTCTGAGTTCTCCACTTTTTAGAAGTTCTCTAGCGTTGTCTCGAAACGGACGTTTGACTGGGAAACATCCAATGTATTTTAAGAAAATCGGAATTAGATTTGTTTTATCAATCATTCCTAAAATCAGTTTTAAAGTACCTTTAGGTCTAAATTCTTTGACTAAAAAATCTTTTTTTAGAATGTCTTCTCTTGCGGGAATTGCAAATTTAATTTTCGGTTGAACTATCCTATGGATTACTGAGAGAGCGGGAACGTCCCCTTCTTCAACGTGATTTCCCATAATGACGGTAGGATAGGGGGCTCGTAAAATTTTATCATGATTGTTTTGAGAAAAATATTCTTCGATAGAATCAAAAAAAATACCCGTAGTTTTATATACGATACCGATCAGCCAGTTATAAGTATTTGTGGAATGAACAATTTGGGACGTATTTAAATTTTTGTCGATAACTGAGTTCTCTTGCATGTAACCCTTGTCATTTTGGAATACAAGATAAACTAAGAAAGGAATCGTTTCTAGTCTACTACAATCCTGGGAATGGATTCGCTGATTCTGGTTATGATCTCATAGTTAATTGTATGAGATCTATCTGCTAAATCGTCTACAGTGATAGATTCTTCTCCGTCTTGTCCGATGATTGTTACGATACTACCTACTTCCGCGCCAGGAATATGAGTAACGTCTAACATAGTCATATTCATACAAATACGGCCGATGATTCTGGCTTTTTTGCCAAGAACCAACATATCACCGTTACTAGAAAGTTTTCGATCCAGACCTTCGTAATAACCAACAGGAATAATAGCAACTTTTGTAGGATACGAGGTTTGAAATGTGGAACCGTAACCGATATAACTGTCAACGGGATGATTTTGGATATGAGCGATCCTGGACTTCCAAGAAAGAATGGGGTTCAGTTGAAAATTTTTATTTCCGGTAAGGTTTAAAGAAAGTCTGGTCTGGATACTAGGCCAAAGACCGTACAAAGAAATACCAATTCGTACCATATCAACGTGAGCGTTTGGAAACAGCATCGTAGAAGCGGAGGCGCAAGCATGTCGGATTAAATTATTATAACCGAAGGACTTAGCAAGAAAAATTGCTTCTTCGAACTTTTGAATCTGCATAAGAGAATATTTATGTTCTAATACATCTTCCGTGCTGGCAAAATGGGTGCAGATCCCGTCGAGTGAAATTCCTGCATTTTTCAATTCGCCTAACGTGTGTTTTAAGATTTCTCCGTGGTTACCTAATCTACCCATACCGGTATCGATTTTAAGATGAAGTTTAGGAGCAGGTAAAAAGGAAGAAAGTATGCGAGCTGTTTCCGGTCTTGAAAAAACGATCCAGAAATTAGGATCGGATAACACATCCTTTCTTTTTTCCGGATTTTGAATTTCTCCCATGATCAAAATTGGGATTTTAGGATCGATGTTACGTATGAGAAGTGCTTCTTCGATCGAATTGACCCCGATGCGTGAAATCCCCGCTTCGATACAAAGTCTGGTCATCGGTTCGATACCGTGACCGTATGCGTTGGATTTTAAAATTGCGGTCAATGTAGAGTTGGGGCGTAGAATGGATCGAAAGCTATCTAAATTGTTACTCAGAGAACGTTTCGAAATTTCAATCCAGGAAGAATAGGTATCTTTCATTGAACTACTACCAGAATTAATGTCTTGCAAATTCTTCCTATAGTTTTTTATTAACTGGATTGAAAAACAAAACGTTCCTGAAGGAATGTGCGAGAACTCATCGAGAGGCCCGGATGAAATATAAGGTAGTTCAACAATTTCCTGTCCCGTTGCAAAATCTATTAAAAGCAAGAGAAGATCGATATAAATATTTAGATAAATTCCCAGAATTAAAAAACGTAGAACTTATAGAAGAGAAAAAAGAAGGTAACTTA